>JADHTJ010000130.1 GCA_016785015.1 Anaerolineales bacterium | reverse complement strand
TAAGGCCTGATCTTCAACGCCTTCTTGGGCTTCGGTTGCCTCAACATTTTCTTGGTTTTCTTCGGGTTGTGTAACTTCAAGCTCTTCCATCGTTTTGCTCCTTCGCCCATAAAGGGCATAATTTAGAATTTCTTGTTGAGGGAGTTGCTCAAACGCAGTGATCACGGCCTCGGTATGTTTCTAAACTCTTAGTCGCACCCCCCATCAAAAAAGTAACAAATTGTTGCTGAGAAGTTCAACTTCTTGCGAAGCACCCCGTGAGGGGCACAGAAGCTGAACTTCTTCAAGACTGATTCTGGATTATTGATATCGCTGAATCAATCGTTGGTTCTGCTCTTGGAATTTCCTGACTACCTCTTCAGGAAATGCAAAACGAGATTTGGCGGTCGCCAGCATCAATAAGCAATAAGCCAGATTACCAAGGTGATCGGCGCTGACATGCCATTGATCTGCATCCATTAATTGGGAGAGGTGATTGAGTGTGTACTTCCAAATAGCCTGGAGGGGTTGTTGATCCTGGGTCGATTTACTGTTTTCTGTTTCCAGGGCGCTCTGTAAATTATTGAAATCAGGTTCGGAAATCAGGGAGTAATATCCATAGCGGCAGGGAACTTCGCAGAAGCGGCAGCCCTTCTTGCGATGCAAACGGTTGCTTTCTTTGGCACGTCCAGGGAGTTGGGCAAGCAAAGCCATCTTCTCCTGAAAAGCGCGGCAAGCCTCCGGAGACGAATCTGCGCTCTGGGCTGCATCGGCCAACGCAGCCACCTGTTCTGCATCCAAATCTCGCGAAGCTTGATGAAATGCGACGATATGCTGGCAGGCAGCCAACACCGCATCTGACCAATCTGTTTCCAATTCTTGCTGGAGTGTGTTCTTCACAGCCCCGAAACCGTCCATATGATTTGGAGAAGCGTAAGAAAGAGTCAACAAATAAATGATGACCTGTTTGCGCTGCGCTGCAGGGATTTTTGTGCTCATGGTTTCTCCTAGGTGAGACGCACACGCTCTGCGAAAGTGCATCTCACCTGACATTACTTCAACTTCGGCATGGGGGTGTAGGCTACCTTGATCCAGGAGGCCATATCATCTTGAATGCCGCAAACGATAGCCTGGCCGACCTTAAGCCGGGCAATAACTTTAGCCTGATCTTCAGTGAGCGCAAGAGCACCGGCCATGGCTTCGCGGTCGTCGGCGGCTACAAGGCGGTGGATGATCTTGAGGTTGGTGTTCTTGATGGCATCGGGTATCAGCTTGGCTGGAACCTGATCGATGATGGCCATGCCCTGCCCGTAGGCGCGGATCTCGGCCAGAATATCGGCAAACATTTCGCCCATCTTGGCCTGAGGGTTAGCAGAGTCGGAGCGTTGAGGCGCATTTCGCAGCACGCGGTGGGCTTCCTCGATGATCGCCAGATGACGCAGCTCGCTGGACTCGGGTGAGCCGAGACTCTCATGCTGGGCCTGGCGGTATTCGTACATGAAGTTCAAGAGCAGGGCCATGGTGAAACATTTATCGGCGTCATCGCCGAGATACTGCAAATTGACCACAACAGGTCGGTCGAAGAGCTCAGCCCAAGGAGTGGAGAAAGGCTGGTCGAAGAGTTTGCCTTTCCAACCGCGCAGCAGGCTGCCGATGCGCGTGCGCAAGGCGGCGGTGATATTGGCCGTAATGCGCTCCTCGTAGCCTTTACCGCGCACCAAGCCGGAGATACGATTGTGAAGCTGCTCCAGTGTCGGACGGCCAATACCGTCCGGTGGCAGGGTTTCTTCGAGCCAGCCCTGACTTTCATAAAGATCGACCAGACCTTCCTCGAGGATCACTGGAAGGATTTCGTACATGGGGAAGCTGGCATTGAAGATCGATTTCAGTCGGTCGAGGTGGGGCATGACCTGCGTGGTGGCCCCAGGGATTTGGACAATATCAAAGGGATTGATCTGCAACTGACCTAAGGGTTGCCCGCCCCACTCACTGCGCCCGGGCATATAGACAGCGATCTCGCGATCGAAGGTTTTGGCCTGGTTGTAGGCCAGGGCTAGCTGGACATACTCGTCCTTAGCCGGTTCGATAACAAGAAAATTTCTGCCGCTTTCCATCAACTCGCTGATGATGCGGCGGCAGGTGTTGGATTTTCCGCTGCCGGTGATGCCGGTGATGAAAATGTGACGAGTGAGGGAGTCGAGGTCAACATCATAACCCAGTCCAGCGATTTCCTCGCCGCCCTCTAACAGGTTGCCAAGGCCAAGCACATTGGTCGGTTCTTCAGGAACCGGGGGATTGAGACTAAAAAAAGCCGTCGGCTGCATGGGCATCCCGGGCATCTCGCGCAAGGGCAGGTTGGCCAATAACGAGAGTTCTTCGGTGTTCATGGGAGTGGTCAAGCCCTCGAAAGCCGCGCCGATGGGATGTTGGATGGCTGTGCCACCCTCGGGCGCGAATAATTTCAACGGCGGCTGATAGAAAGTGTCTAAGGCCACCTGGGCCTGGCCGTCCCACACCGGGGAAAGGTCATGGACACGCATCGGCTCAAAGGAAGTCTTCTCACCGGAAACCAGGGCCTTGAGTTGCGCCTGACCTTGAGCAGCGGTCTCACCCTGGTCGCTGATCAAATAAACGCCCACATTCCAGCATCCCTGGGATTTGGCTGTCTCAAATCGCTCTACGGTTTGGGTAAGCAGTTTCTCGCAGGCTTCGGCGTGCCGGTTGAGATATTCACGCCCAAAGGAGAGCGATTCGCTGGATGAAGTGCCCTCCGACCGGGATTCTCCAGTCGTACGGCCAGTAGTCTCCGACTCGCTGCTGGAAGTTCCCCGCACCCCGGAATTGCTGGTGGAAGGCAAAAGCTGGCCGAACATGCCCAACATTCCTGAAAGCAAAAAGGGGCCGCCAGTGGCAACCAATAACGCGGATACTGCCCCCAGGCCGACTCCTTTGAGCCCTTTGGCCAGGCCGGTGGATTTTGCCATCTCTGTACCCAGCACACCTTTGCTGGCGCCTTCAGTTTCGCTTTCTGATGTGCCCGATGTTTTACCTGTCGACAATGATTCGCTCTCCGTCTGAGAGAGAGACTCCGTGGAACTGCTGCTATGGCTGCGATTTAGGGTAGCTTTTGTAAAAGCGTGCACCTGCCCCGAGAGGGTGTGACAAGATGAGATGATCTCCCCAACTTCGCTCTCCGGCATCGGCTCGGCGACGACCATGTAGACATAGGGCTTGCCGCGCAGTCCGCGCATGAAGCGATCCAGGCTTTGAGGGTGAGAGGCTGGTTTATCGGATTTCTTGATTGAAGGGATTCCTGTAAAAGCGCGCGCGTGGCGATAGGTGCTCAGTGGAACATGAACGCGCTCAGCAATCTGTTGATAATCTTCGACCAGCTTAACGCGAGTCCCGGGCCAATTGGAGCACAGGAACTGCCCTAACTGATCGGCGAACAAGCGCGGCTGCGTGCCGTGCTCGCGCGCCACAACCCCAATGTAGATACGGTTGCGCATGCCATCGCTGGAGATCATGAAGATCAGGGCGTAGCGCGGGTCGTGACAGGCTGCCAAAGATGTCTGAATGGCGGTGAAGTATTCGCTCATGTCCTCTGTGACGGGCTTGCCAACCTGCTCCAACTCCAGGATAGCGAGGTCGGGCTGTTGAGGAATATCATCGTCAGTCATACGCATATAGTCATTGGCGAAAATGGGACCATCCAAATAGTCGCGTCCCAAAGTAAAGAGCAGCGACTTCGACAAAGCGTCGCCGGCCTCCATGAGCATTTCGGGAGTCAGTTCGGGGTCAGCTGGAATCAAATTGGTTTCGTCAGTCATGAAAAGATCCAATATTCAAATCACGAAATTGGGCGAATAACACTAATCCCACGAATTTGTATTTTGTTATTCGTGCTATTCGTTCATTCGTGTCATTCGTGATAACCTTATACCCTCTTGTTTAGGCTATCCGAGTTTAATGGTAAATACCTGATCTCCAAAGCGCAACTCATCTCCAACGTGTAACATTAGGGTCTGATTCGCGGTGAGTCGTTCATCATTCAAAAAAGTACCGTTGGTGCTGCCCAAATCTATGAGTTCTATAGATTCATCAGTCCTGTGCAGTTCGGCGTGGATGCGAGATACTTTGTCGCTCTCCAACCAAACCAGGCATTCGCGGGCGCGACCCACCTTGGTCACGCCGATGTTCAAGGGATAGGCCTTGCCCTCCTCGGGCGAGACTAACTGCAACCCAACCTCAGAAACAGAATCGGCATCTTGGGTGGTATCAGCATTGCTTACAGGTTCAGCATCCTCTTCTAGTTCGGCCACCGGCGGCAGCTCGATCACCAGGCTAACGCCTGGTTTCAACGTCCCCATCGCAGCGCCAAACGCCAGTCCAACCCCGCGTACCACGATCTCATCGGGATTATCCGCCAGCACTACCTTTTCATCCCCAAAACGCTCCCGCAGATGGCGTACAATACTGAACAACTGTACACCGCCTCCAACCAGCGCAACCTGGTTGATATCCTGATCCGTCAGCCCGATGGCTTTGATAGCCCTGGCGATCAAATCTTGGAAAGACTGATTTAAATGACCTGCCACTTTACTGAACGTAGTTTGGTCAATCTTCATCAGACTGCGATAAACCTGGCCATCGCGCATTACCAGGGTGATCATGCGCTGGGCGCTGATATCATCACCCGAATTTCCATTTTGCATCAGACGACGGCTGAGCGATTCCTTCAATCGCAGCGCGTAAATGCGCAAGGTCGCCATTGCCGAAGGATCATCAGCCAAAGCAGATGCGGGCACATTTAACTCATCAGCCAGATACTTGGCCATCTCGGCATCATACAGGCCGCCGCCGAAAGGTTCACCGTAACGGCCAAGGTATAGAAGTTCACCAGTTCGGGGATCAATCTGACCAGCAATAATGTCTGTTGTACTGCCGCCAACATCAACGATCAGCGTCACGCCACCATGGGCGTTGCTCAAGAGGCCCTGCCTTCTCAGGCTCAGGATGGCACCTTCAGGCTCAGGAACAAACTCTATTTGCGTATGAATTTTTTCGGGGAAACAGCCCAATACCAGGGCTTTAAAATCTTCCAGGATCACGCCACCGTGATCATAGCCCCAATGAACCGGGTAGGCAAATGCAAAGCGTACGCTTTCATCAAAAGCGCTCGCCCGCCACTTCTCCCCCCGGATCTGTTCGACCACGGCTTCGAGCAGCATTCGAGTGAAATCTAAAGCCTGAGCATGGGTGTAGCGCTTCTGGTGCGGCAAGGGGTTAGGCTCCAGATGCGAGCCAATACAAGGTTTGAAATATTCACGCACGCGTTCGCGGGCGTTCTCGTCCTCGAGCTGTCCTTGGGATACTTCACCAAAACTCTCAATAGCTGATCCATCTGGGGTATGTGTGAAAATGGCGGGGAGTTTTCGCTCGGAGAAGCTGGTTAACGGCGAGGGTTGAGGATCCCCCATAATACGGATCAGATTGCCATTAAGACGGTAGCCCACTCTGTATAAACGCCAATTAGTCGCCCCGCAATCCAAGGCGAAGAGTGTTACTTGTTTGCCATTGCCCATGGAAGCTCGCTCTTTGAAGATGTCATTGCGAGCGGACGCCTATGGTGGTAGCGAAGCAATCTCATAATCAGAAACTGGGGATTGCTTCGCAACCTATGGTTGCTCACAAAAACAGTAAAGGTATGTAGTAATCTTATTATACACACAGATTCGCTAATCCCTGCCCATTCACCCATCAAATTGCTTTCAAATTCTGAATCGGGTTCACTGGGAATCGCCGGGGTTGGCTCCCAAATTTGACCATTACCACGGGAATTTCTAGAGATCCCTGAATCATACAGATCGTTACGAGACAAATTCCTGTATAATAGCAATGTCGTTCTCATTAATCTTCGGGAGGCACGTACATGGCAAGTTTATCCGGGAAAACGCTGGGCAAGTACCAGATCACCGAACGCCTGGGCCGCGGGGGCATGGCAGAAGTCTATAAAGCATATCATCCCCAACTCGAGCGCTACGCCGCGGTAAAGGTTTTGCACGGATTTCTGGCCGAGGGGCAGGATTTCCAGGCCCGTTTCCAACGTGAGGCCAAGGCCATCGCTGCACTGCGTCACCCTAATATCGTGCAAATCTACGACATCGATACCGATGAAGATAATTATTATATGGTCATGGAGTTCATCGATGGGGGCACACTCAAAGATCGCCTGATCCAGTCCAGCGGACCCCTCACCATCCAAGAAATGGCGCATATCTTCCGTGAAATCGCCTCAGCCCTCGACTATGCTCACCGTCAGGGTGTCCTTCACCGCGATATAAAACCTGCCAATGTGCTGCTGGATGATTCTGGCCGTGTGGTATTGACTGATTTCGGTATCGCCCGCATTGTCAGCGAGACACAGTTCACAGTCACTGGAACTTTGGTCGGAACGCCTGCCTATATGTCTCCCGAACAGGGTAAGGGCATGCCGATCGCATCATCCAGCGACATCTATTCTTTGGGCATCATCCTCTACGAGATGGTAACGGGCAAAGTTCCATTCGATGCTGATACCCCATTGGCGGTGATCCATAAACACATCAACGAGCCGCTGCCCTCGCCGCGCACCATCAGGGATGATATTCCCAGGGTTTTAGAAGCAGTGATTGTCAAAGCGCTGGCTAAAGAGGCTGAAGATCGCTATCAATCCGCTGCGGAGATGGTCGATGCCGCTGAGAATGCATTTCTCGATTTTGCTAAAGTGACTATGGCCGAGACGATGTTCGATCCCCCTGACCCCTCTACAAGCTCAGTGGAAACACAACCCGACCTCGAAGCTGCTCCTGCACCCGAGCCGACGATTGCTTCCAAAGCGACTGTGGCTATGGAACCTGATGATGAACCAAAACCAACGGTGGCAATGAAACCCGAAGATGAAGACATTGCAATCAAGGCAACAGTTGCCATGGAGCCGGAACCTTCACCCAAGCCCCCGGTAGTGAAACCAATTCCAAAACCCAAACCGAAAACAATACCGAAACCCAAGCCTAAAGTAAAAGTCAAACCGCTGCCTATCATTCTGAGCATTGTGGGGTTAGCAGTTATTGCTGCATTTCTCGTTTGGGGAATTCCAAAATTGTCTGGGAGCGGGGGTGGTGCTGATTGTACATCCATCGATGAATGCCAGGCCTTAGCTGAAGAACGCTGGGGGACTGGCGACATCGAAGGTGTGATCATAGCCCTGGAAACAGCTCTCGGATACGTTCCCAATAATGAACATCCACCTAACGCCCATTTGTGGTGCCAAAAGGGAGAGGCCCTTGTCGCAATGGTTCGATTTGAGGAAGCCGTATCGAGCTTTGAAGATTGCATGAACTGGACGGAAGATAACCCCGACTTAGAAGATATCCGCAACTTTGCGCAAGTCCAAATCGAGTCCCTTCCCACCGGCTCATCAGAATGTGGTTCACCTGAAGAATGCCACGGCCTAGCCGAAGAGTTGCGAAACAACGGTGATATCCAAGGAGCTTTGGAAGCAATCAATACGGCTATCCACCTCGTCCCTGAGGGAGAATATCTCGCTTTTCACTATATAGTTTGTCTCGAAGGGGAACTGTATAATCAAGATGGAGATTGGGAAGAGGCCATCCGAAGTTTTGAATCCTGCATCGAATGGACAGAAGGCGATCCTGGTCTTGAAGATGTGCGGATTTACGCCCAAGAACAGATCGATATGATTAATAACCGCTAAATGTTTCTGCTAACGCGGGGAGAAAAATGAAGAAAATAGTCATTCAAAGAAAGACAGCAAAGGTTTCTCTCGCTGTCTTTCTAACCATACTCTTCTGCTGTGCAATACCAATGCCTGTCAGCGCGGATATTGCGCCCCCCGAGATGCCGCCAGGAGCCAATCCACATCCTGGCAGCGAGATCACTCAGGTACGTATGGTCGCAGAAACGGTGCTCATCGAGGTACTGGATGAATCTCCCGATGAGAGTCTAGGACAAGCGCGCGTTACTGCACAATTTCAAATGCAGAATCTGGGCAGTGAACCTGAAGCCTTGATGGTGCGCTTCCCGATCAGCTCAAATGATGGCTTTTATAACTTCACAGAAATTCGTGATTTTCAAGTGAGTGTGGATGGTACCCTAATCTCCACTTCGCCAACTGAATATGTTGGTGGTGAATTCGGGGATCTGATCCAATGGGCCGAATTTGAAGTCATCTTCCCCCCGGGCCAGGATGTACTCGTTGAAGTAGCTTACACCCTCGAGGGTAGCGGAGAATACCCATTTATTTCGTTCAAGTATATCCTTGAAACCGGCGCCGGCTGGAAGGATACTATCGGCAGCGTCGACCTGATCGTACGCCTGCCCTATGAAGCCAACCACCACAACGTGTTCATTGATTCATCTCCAGGGTGGGGTCAAACTTCCCCCGGAGCAACACTGGAAGGACAAGAAATTCGCTGGCATTATGATGATCTCGAACCTGAATACCAACACAACCTATCGATTGTCATGGTAATGCCCAGCGCCTGGGATAAAGTGCTCACAGAACGCGAAAATATAACTTCTGACCCAGAAGATGGAGAAGCCTGGGGACGTCTGGGGAAAATCTATAAGGATATTTCTTTATTGCGGAGGGGGATTCGCCGTGATATTGGTGGGGAAGAGTTATACGACCTCAGCAGGGAAGCCTATGAACAATGTTTGGTTCTGCTCCCTGATGATGCCGTGTGGCATGCTGGATTCGCGGACTTGCTATATTCACGTTATTATTGGGAAGAATTTGTCGCTGGGGGATTCAACCTGAGAAATTACCAACAAGCTATCGAAGAATACCAGCTTGCCTACTTCATCTCTCCCCACAACCCGCGAGTTTACGAGATGATTCTTGATGTTTCATATGACACTGATGCCATCGAACTTGTCGCTGACAAATTCATCTTTCACTGGTTGACCACCACCCCCACCCTGGCACCCAGCAGAACACCAACCGTCGTGCCTACTCGTACAGCCAAGGCCACCGCTGCAGACACCCCCACGCTTGCTCCAACAACTACAGCCACATCGCCGCTACCAACAGCAACCAAAGAACCAACCGCCAATCTGCAACCAACAACCACGCCAAAGGGGATGAGTCAGCAACCTGAGAAGGAACCATCCTCCCCTATCTGTGGATCACTGTTGATCATTCCTCTGGGGATATCTTTGGTTTACCTTTCCTCTAAGCAATCTATGAAACGGCGGCGCTAGATGTCTTTGCTCAGGATTCTATTCGGCGCTGCTTTATTGGCTTTCGGGCGAAAACTTTATTGGTTATTCGTCGGTGCGCTGGGTTTCGCCGCAGCTTCATCAATAGCTACACAATATCTTCAAGGTATGAACGAATGGTTAGTGCTAGGGATTGCCCTGGGAGTAGGCATCCTAGGTGCGCTGCTGGCAATGTGGGTGCAGAACTTTGCTATTGGTTTAGCGGGTTTCTTCGGCGGTGGGCAAATTGCTATCAGCTTTTTGGCTTTCATTGGCATGGCTCCCCGAGGATGGTACTGGTTCCCCTTCCTGATTGGTGGGGTAATCGGTATGATGCTGGTACTCCTGTTCTTTGATTGGGCCTTGATAATCCTATCCTCTTTGGGCGGGGCATCCTTGCTGACCCAAGCCTTCACTCTTCCCCGACCAACAATGCTGCTATTTTTTATTATCCTGGCGGTTATTGGGATAATGATTCAATCGAGAATGATGAGTGCTGAGGAATAATTGTAGATCAGATAAAGAAATACGGAATCTCTCTTGCCCTGGCAAATCATCATTCTATTGTAGTTACGCTAATATTAGACGCTCTGGCTGTCGCTCTATTTCGCTCAGGGATGTCTTGGGGATTGCGCAGCCAAGGTACCCTTTATATCAAACGGATTGCCAAGGGCTGGGCACGAGGCTGGCTCTTCGTTATCACCCTCATGGTCCCCTGGTTTTATATTTTGTATATTGCACTCGTAACTTCTGCCTACTCCGGAGAGCCAGAAATTGCGTACTTTATGTTTTTTGGGAGTATCAGCGTTGTTCTTTTTTACCCCGGAGTAGAAATCGCATTACGGACGCATTCAGCACACCCAATGTTGCTCCGAAAATCATTGACCAAGACCGCGTTGGGTTGGACAGTTCCGTTCGCCATCTTATGGAGCCTGGGTTTCTGGGTCTGGTTTTCACAAGCCTTCCATGTAAATAAACTGATCAGGTCGCTGGGGATCATTCCTTCAATTGGAATCTATCTCAGTCTCGCAGCTCTGCTCATCGCACCCATGATGATCATCAGTAGAACAATTGGGATAAAAGTCATCTCCAGACAATTGAAGGACTTACCAGAACCGCCCGCGCCTCCCAAATCCCTATTTTTCCGCAAAGTCAGTGATGCCATTGCATCCCAGCTAAACAGGATATTCACTGCCCTTATCAAGATTGGGCGTTCATCCCTGCGCCCTTTGGCGCGGGCCAAGATCGGCTGGGGAGCAGCCTGGATTCTATTTGTTTGGCTGGCAACTCAACGTTACAGGGCTTACGGATTATCAACCACTGATTTTTGGCTGTACACCATGCGTTTCGCTCTCATCTCTGGGCTGCTGGTTTCGATTGGTTCAGGATTGATCGCTGCGCTGTTAATGCGAGATACGATCGCGTCGTGGGGACAAACCTTGATTTCAGCAAAACAGTGGGTTATCGCTGGCTTGCTTGGGTGGATCATCGGATTACCACTCGGTTGGGGAACTGCCTCGCTTTATGAAGGGAAAATCTTCCCGCTAATCAGAAAGGTCGCGATAAATCCAATCTTGCTGATGAAAATAATTCCATCCCAACAGACCCCTATTTTGATCAGTGGAATTTTTGCCCTGATTATTGGATATTTTGCAATACGCAGAAAGTTATCATCCTCAGAGTAGATTAGAGAGATAAGATATAATCATCCATTAACGATGAAGATAAGCAGTATTCGGGGAAGATTGGGGTACCTTTTTCTGGCTTTCGTAATGTTGGTCAGCATATCTGTTGGTGCAACATTTTGGGGAATTGACGCACAGAAGAAGGATGCACTGATTATCAATCTGGCTGGACGACAGCGCATGTTGATCCAGTTGATGACACGACTGGCGATTGAACGCCGCTATGGGGACAATTACGATGGTGTGGACGACCTAAATACAGCTATAACTACATTCGAGCAAACACTATCGGCTCTGAAATACGGAGGGGTTACACCATACCTGGAAGAATCAATCGTCGAGCTCCCTCCAACTCAAAATGAGCAAATTCAAGCTCAGTTGGATCAAGTGCAAAACAGTTGGGAAGCCTTTCAAACAGCCATCGATCAAATTGTCGAACTCCCTCCAAACGATGTCGAACTCGTAGCTGCGCTGCAAACCATTGAAGCTTTATCCCCTGTTTTAGTTGAGCAAGCCGATAGCGCAGTACGGCTTTACGAAGCCGAATCCACCCAAAAGGTGTTCCGTCTTCGCAATCTCCAAATTGGATTCTTTGTCAGCGCCTTGCTCTTTTTGGGGATTGGTATCCAAGTGATCCAGAAATCTATCTTGAAACCTTTGAAACAGTTGGGAACTAGAGCTGCAAAAATTGGCAGTGGAGATTTGAAAACGCCTGGAGGATTCATTAATCCCGCAGAAATCGCTTTACTGGATGGAACCCTTGATACCATGCAAGACCAACTCAGAGACTCGCGATTAGAACTGCTTACCTGGGCTGAAACCTTGGAAGAGCGTGTTGACCAGCGTACCAGGGTTTTAGATGCTTTATATGAAATCAGTAGAGATATCTCTTCCAGATTGGATGTTCAGTTTGTTTTGGAATCTGTCACTGAAAAGGCCAGACAACTACTAATTGGGGAAATTGCAACACTTTGTCTTTTGAACGAACAGGATGAATCATTAGTACATTTTTTGTCAAATCGATATGGCAGAAAGGTACCTCGCCATTCTGGTGTTATCTATCGAAAAGGTCATGAAGATGATATATCTTGATAATCACGCTACAACCGCTTGTGATCCAAAAGTTGTTGAAGTAATGCTCCCGTATTATTCTGAGCATTTTGGAAATCCATCTAGTACTATTCACTCGGAAGGCAGAAAAGTTGCGGATGCCATTGATATGGCCCGTAAACAAGTGGCTTTATTAATTGGGGCTAAACCAAAAGAAATTGTATTTACTTCCGGAGCCACAGAGAGCAACAACATCGCTATTCAGGGTTTGGTTCGTAGCTCTGATGGTACTAGAAGGAAAATTGTCGCTACTCCTATTGAACACAAGGCGATTTTAAACCAATGTAAGGCTATGGAAAAGCTGGGATACAAAATTGTTTTACTGCCCGTGGATAGGGCAGGGGAAGTTGATTTATGTGAGGCAGAAAAAATAATTGATAAAGAAACGTTAGTTGTTTCTATTCAAGCGGCTAGTAATGAAATCGGAACAATCCAGCCGATACGAAAATTAGCTGTAATTGCTCACGCTGTAGGGGCATACTTCCACACCGACGCTGCTCAAGCGGTTGGTAAAATTCTCGTTGATGTACATGAATGGGACATTGATTTGCTCTCAATAAGTGCCCACAAATTATATGGCCCAAAAGGCGTAGGAGCATTGTTTGTAAGAGATGGGGCTTATTCAATGCCGATTTCTCCTTTAGTATATGGCGGAGAACAAGAATACAATTTGCGATCTGGAACATTGAATTCTCCAGGGATTGTTGGTATTGGTAAAGCATGTGAACTATGCACTCAAGAGCTAGAAAACGAGATGAAGCGATTGTCTTCTATGAGAGATTATTTTGAAAATCAGTTATTTGAACATGAGCAACTGGAAATACAGAGAAATGGTTCTATAGCGAACCGCTTACCCCATAATAGTAGTCTAACCTTCAAGGGAATTGATGCAGAAGCCTTGATTGTAAATATGCCCGAATTAGCAATTAGCACGAGTTCGGCTTGTACTTCAGGGGCATTAGAGCCATCTATTGTCTTGCAGGCAATTGGTCTTAGTAGGGATGATGCGTATAGTACAATTAGGATTGGGTTTGGACGATTTAATACTGATGATGAGATAAAAATAGTGGCAGATATTCTGGTTAGATCAATCCAAAAATTGAGAAGCGTTTAAATATTTTCCTTGTTTCTCTTTAGGATAACGTCGCACAACCTTTCAGGTTGTTGAAAAAATGGGTGGAGTTTGAATTGAGAAAAGAAGCGAAGTCACTTATCTTCAACCAAAATAATAGAAATTAGTACTTTTTTGCAGATATCTGCGATCGGCTCATCACTTTTAGCTAGTTTATGGTGCGAAACACGGTAGGAAAGCGCGCTTCACCGGATTTTATCTTTTTTGATTGTACCTTACCAACTCATCCTGATTTAGCAACAACAGATCGTCCGATGTTTCTCAGGTTATTGGCGATAATACCCCAACCGACCCATTTATCGAAGCCAGCTTCGCCGTGATCGAGACAACGATCCAGGTTGAAACAACGCTTGAGGACACTGATGCGCCCTTCGACCCCATTATGCCACTTTCGGCCTTGTTTGAACCAGCGTTGGTTTTCAAGCCGTTTGCGTTTCTCGGATTTGTAACCGGGTT
>JADHTJ010000129.1 GCA_016785015.1 Anaerolineales bacterium | reverse complement strand
ATGACAAATAGTAATAGAATTTTGGTAATGAAACTTGTATTATTTAGCCTAATTACGGTTATCTTGAACTATCAAATTTTTAATCTAACGCCGCCAAATGTCCTTATTGGGGTTTTATGCAATCCGCTAAAATACATGTTGAGCCGCTTAAGGATTTTCAATACCCGCTTTCGGCTAGGCTCAAGCGTTGAGTGGCTGATTGTAACTATCGAAATGAAGCGAAAACAATAGTTTCATAACAGGAAATGTTGAAACGTGAAAATAAAAAGTTTACTTGCCATTCTTGCCATATTCACTTGGGTTTTGACTGCATGTCAAAGTGCTCTATTGGAACCAACAGCAACCCCTGTACCAACGAATACATTAGCACCAACTATCGACCTGAATGGCGTAAGCGTGACATTCGTCAGCAACTCCGGCTTTCTCATCACCGTCGGCGATCAGAAGGTATTGATTGATGCGCTTTTCGAGGGATCCCCGCCGGATACGGTTCAAACCCTGCTCTTGAACGCCAAACCACCGCTCGACGACGTGGACCTGATCCTTGCCACACACAACCACCCCGATCACTTCAGCGCCACGCTGGTGCAGCAGTACATGGAGAACAACTCGAAGGCTATTTTCATGTCCACCAAGCAGGCTGCCAGCCAGTTGACGGGCTTTGGCGACCGTGTCATCATCATAGAAGACCCCGTCGTGGGTTCACCAGTGAATGTGGAAGTCAATGGAATCGGGGTCGAAGCTATCTACCTGAATCATGGTTATCCGCCAAATGATCCGAGCGAAGTGTTCAATAGCGGATATGTGGTCACAATCGATCCTGTCAAGTTCTTCCACTCCGGGGATATTGGCGATCTTCAAGATGCTCGACAATATAATCTCGCAGAGCAGAAGATTGACTTGGCTTTCATCCAGCATTTCTTCTTGCTGGATGATAATGCGAGAAGTCTAATAGACAAAGTAGTTGGGGCAAAATACCTATTCCCAATTCATTACAAATTTACCACTCCTGCATTCGACGAATATAAGATTAAAAATTACTTCCCAGATGCCATTATCTTTTCTTCAGAATTGGAAAGCTGGCCCAGATCTTTACCCACCAACTAGATAATATGAGTTATTACCAGCAATCTCACAGCATGCGGCCCAGCAACCGCTTGCACGCCGACCGCTGCGCTCCGCTTGTGAAGGGCGGTCGTTCAGAGCCTACGTGGCGCTCGTTGCACTGAGTCTTTTGTGCGGACTTTGCTTGCGGCGGGTGAAGCGGGGCGTTAGCCTGTCTTGTGTATCAATAAAATCATTAAATAAGGAATTTCCTAATTATGAAAACTCCCCCACACAAGAAACTCAATAATCAGGATGGTTTTATCATCGCATCATCGCACTTAGGGAGAATCTCCAGGCGCGATTTTCTACGAATAGCAGTAGTGGGTCTACTAGCTGCGTGCAGTCCCAAGCTTCAGACGGACGTCCCGCTAGCAGACACACCGTCGACTCCAACAGTCTTACCAACCAAGGAGCCGACGCCAACAATCTCACCAACCAAGGAGCCGATGCCGATACTGGATGTGTCGTGGTCAGCCATAGCCTCTATACCGGATCCTCGCCGCAATCTGAAGGCGGCAGCAACCGCCGACAAGATCTATGCAGTTGGGGGATACGATGCGGCCGGAAACTATGCCAACTCTAGCTACGAATATGATCCAGTTACGGACACCTGGCAGGTCACGGCAAGCCTACCCACGGCGCGCTCGAACATGGCTTTTGGCTCAGTTGGCGACAAGGTATACGCCATAGGGGGAGACCCTCTCCAGGACATGAACGAATCGTATGATCCCGATACGGATGTTTGGACCACGCTCACTCCCATGCCAACGCCGCGCCAGCATATCAACTGTGATGTGTTGAACGGCAAGCTCTATGTGATTGGAGGACTGAGTCGGCAGGGTGTATCGGAGAAGAATGAGGTGTACGATCCCGAATCCGATACATGGGCCGAACTGTCCGGCCTGCCCAGACCCAGGCAAGGTTGTGGTGTTGCGGCCCTGAATGGAAAAGTCTATGTATTGGGCGGCGCGGAGGGGGAGACCGCAGTAGCAACCGTGGAGGCTTATGATCCCGAAGCAGATGCGTGGGAAGCCAAGGCCAGTATGCCTTCTCCTATTCTCGAGCCTGGTATGGCAGTGATGGACGGCAGAATATACGTCGTCGGCGGACAGAGCAATACGGACCATGCTCTTGCGGAAGTTCTTGTCTATGACCCTGATGAAGATCAGTGGACTGAAGCTTCGGTTTTGCCCCGGCCTATTCAGTTCGCAGGTGTTGCCGCACGAGCCGGGCGCTTGTATATCGTGGGAGGGTGCAACACAGCCTTCAAACCATCTTCAGACGTCTTGGTTGGCTCTCTGGGACAGAGATAACTGTTGGAAATAACGAAGCCAAAGGAGTACAGTAAAGTATCTGTTTTTCAGGTGCTAAGCTCAAAAAAACACTTCACAGATTGACCCAAGATAAAAAATCTTATCTAAATAACCGTATATTGATTGAAAATTTAGTAAAGAGGGAAGCGATTAAATCTACGCATTTTTTAGATGTCTTACAAGCCTTGTGTTGGCTAAAGGGGATGATGGTATAAATATGCACTCGCTTTCCAAAATCATCAGGTCTTCTAAGAAATTCTCAATGTCCACATCCATTCTTTCAACCAAACTTTTTATTCCCCAACTCCGCCCCACCCTTGTTCAACGCCCTCGACTATTTAAACAATTGGAAGCGGGACAACGTGGCAAGCTAACCTTAGTCTCTGCTCCAGCGGGGTTTGGAAAAACTACAGTTGTGAGCGCCTGGTTGCATGCACAGAATATTCCTGCTGGCTGGATCTCTTTAGATGAAAATGACAATGATCCAGTTCGGTTTTTGAGTTATTTTGTGGCTGCATTGCAAACGGTAGACAATGCCATTAAAGGGAGGGGACTGGAAAATATCAAATCGATACAGGTTGGGAGAGAATCGGTTGAGCGTGAATCTTTTCTGATCCGTTTAATCAATGAAATTGCTGAAATCACTCACGATTTTGCTTTAGTGCTGGATGATTATCATGTGATCTCAAATGCCGCTGTCCAGAATATACTCACTTTTTTCCTTGAACATCAGCCTCCACAAATGCACCTGATACTCACCACGCGAGCAGACCCACCCTGGGCTTTAGCGCATTTCCGAGTTCGACAGGAGATCAAGGAGTTACGCATCAAAGTGTTCGCCCTCAAAGGCTATTGGACAAATATAGCAAAATATTAATGGAGGCTTTTTAGCCAAACTGGAGTTAGAACTACCAAGGAGAACCCCATGGCTAAAAAGAAAGCAAGTGCAGAATCAACGGTCCGTACGATTCGTAGACAGACCCGCAAAAAGTACAGCGCTGAAGACAAGATCAGGATCGTGATCGAAGGCTTACGAGGAGAATCTACCATAGCCGAACTCTGTCGCAAAGAGGGGATCAGTCAGAGTATCTATTACAGTTGGAGCAAGGAGTTTCTGGAAGCGGGCAAGTCTCGCTTGGCCGGAGACACAAAGCGGAACGCAGACGCGAACGAAGTCAAAGAGATGCGCTATGAAGTGGATCAACTCAAGTTGCTGGTTGCAGAGCTGTCTCTGGATAACCGCCTGCTCAAAAAAAGCTTGCGTGGCTTGGGGGAGGAGAGCTGAGTAAGATGATCCGCTACAAGCCTGAAGAAAAAATGGAGATCATCCATCTGGTGGAACACTCTGAGCTGCCTGTTAAGCAAACCCTGGCAAAATTACAGGTGCCCCGCAGTACTTTCTATGACTGGTATAGACGTTATCAGGAACTCGGCCCTGATGGGTTGAAGCCAAAGTCGTCTAGGAACGACCAATTCTGGAACCGTATTCCAGACCCGGTCCGCAAGCAGATCGTGAAACTGGCTCTCGAATACCCTGAAGAATCGCCAAGGCAAATTGCCTACCGGTTTATCGAGGAGAAGTCTTATTTTGTCTCCGAATCCAGCGTTTATCGCATCCTGAAAAGCTTTGACTTGATCCAAAGCCCGGCATTTGAAGTCATCACAGCGAAAGATAAATTTGACAACCCGACAAAGCGTGTCAATGAGATGTGGCAGACAGACTTCACTCAGTTCCTGGTGGTCGACTGGGGGTGGTATTACCTCTCCACCGTGCTGGATTATTATTCCCGCTACATCCTGAGCTACACACTCTCTCAAACCATGAAGGCGAAGGACGCTGAGGAAACACTCAAGCTCGCTTTATCCAAAGCTAAAATCGAGAAGGTCAAGGTTTATCATAAGCCCCGTCTTTTATCTGACAATGGCCCTGCTTATCACTCTAACGAGCTGGCTGAGTTCCTGACAGAGAGACGTATCAAACATATTCATGGTTCGCCATACCATCCGATGACCCAGGGCAAGATCGAGCGCTGGCACCGCTCCATGAAGAACGTGGTCAAGCTACAACATTACTACTCTCCAGCCGAATTGGAACAGGCAATCGCAGCATGGGTCGAGTATTACAACAACGAACGCTACCATGAAGCTTTGGATAATGTCACCCCGGCTGATGTTTATTTTGGTAGAGAAAAGGAGGTCATTAAGAAACGGAACAAGATCAAAGAACAAACTCTGGCTTTACGTCGCCAGCAGCACCTGATAAGAGCAGGTGTATAATCCAATCAGTGAGGCAGAAAGTCTCCATTAGAAACTGTCCGAAAGCTTTGAGGACGTACACTTGCGATTTTTGCCACAAGATTTGGGATACGCGTCTCGACCCAACTTCCGGCTTGCCCTATGCCAATATGCCAGGAGTCTTGTCTTATGAATTTCGCCGCCCATCGGAGGGACATCAGTTCTTTGCAGGGCCATTGGATGATGTGGCTCCAGGCGAAGATACATACTCTCCTTTACAGCAGCAAAGCCAGTTCTGTGCACCCTGCCACTTTGCTGTATTTTGGGATACAGTGGTCTACAATTCGTTTGGAGAGTGGCTGGAAAGCCCGTACAGTGACCCCGAAACTGGGCAAACCTGTCAGGATTGTCATATGCCGTCTTTGGGAGTCACCCACTTTGCTCTCCCGGAAGCAGGTGGACAGAAGCGTGATCCGTCTACGATTTTCAGCCATCGCATGCCTGGTGCATCCGATGAAGAATTATTGCAGAATTCGGTCACAATGAAGGTGGAAGCTCAGAGAGAAGACGATAAGATTACTGTTGGAGTTTATATTGATAACGACCAAACAGGCCACCATATCCCGACCGATTCACCGTTGCGTCAGATGATTTTGCTCGTTCAGGTGGCTGATTCAAACGGAAACTTGTTGAAGCAAGTTGGTGGTCCACAAATCCCTGATTATGGAGGCACTGGAAATCCTGAGGATGGTTATTATTCAGGCTTGCCTGGAACAATTTATGCCAAGATATTGATGGAGCTTTGGACGGAAGTGGTGCCAACGGGTGCGTATTGGAACCCCACTCGAGTTGTTAGCGATAATCGCATTCCAGCAATGCAAGATGATACAACCAGGTATGTTTTTGATGCTTCAAAAGCATCTACTGTTTCAGTTCACGTAAAACTGTTTTTCCGCCGTGCCTTTATCGAATTGACGGATCAAAAAGGATGGGATATTCCAGATATTGTGATGGAAGAAGAAACCCTTTTGGTCCCATGATTATTGGTGCTCCCTAAAAAAGAATAAAGTTTTTAGGATAATTTTAATTGGGTAGGATTTGGAAAATCATCAAAGGAAGGTAATAATGAAAGCCCATCAAGTCACAGCTATTATTTTCTTCATTCTACTTCTGGTTCTCTCTGCATGTAATCTACCCTTTGAATACGATGATGATGACTATGATAATGGCGAATGGGGAGAAACAGTTGTGGAATCATATGATGAAGCAGATGATTTCGATGAAGTCGAAGCCCCTCATATTGTGGAGACGGACTCATTCCGCCGCAGCTTTAGGTTTTCTCTGCCTCTATTTTCACCTGATAGCGCCTGGAATCAGCGAGCTGATACTGTGTCTGTGCTTCCGAAGAGTGACGACCAAATCTTATCTTTATATCGTGTTCTGCTTGGAGATATTTCTTCACTTGAAGGCTACGATGAAGCCGCTACAAATTGGCCATTTATGGATGTCAATATGCATGAATACAGCATCCCTATCTATTTAGCAGGTAATGGTGAGCAAGAAGTATTGATCTGCGAAGATGAAGGTGTTTTAGGCTGGGCGCATCCGAAATTTGACATTGGATCTGAAGGTGGTCCGGTGACTGTTCCAGCCCCAGCTGGAATAATTCGTTCTGGCGGTCCAGAGAATGAAGATGCAGATGGTCATCTTGTGATCTATGATCCTCACACGTCCATTGCCTATGATTACTTTGCAGCATATCTACATCATAATGATGATTGCGAGGGGTTTGAAGGGGGCGAAACTGGGGGGCAAATTTTTCAAGCTGGAGTGGTTGATTTCTTTGATCTAACTGGGTCAGGAGCAAATTCGGATGGGTATTATAGCGCACGTGCTGTCGGAACGCCCTTGCTTGCAGGGTTAATCTTGCCCGAAGATATTGAGAGTGGCGAGATTGCTCATGCTCTTTCATTTGCAATTCCAGGGCCACGAAATACAAGCAGGGATCCTTACGAGCCAAAAAAATCGGATTATTTCTATCCCGCCTCCACAACCGAGACAGATTTTTATAATACAGATCCAAATGCCCTGGCATCGGGTCAGCGTATCCGCCTAAAGCAGACCATTGTAGATGGAAATGGTGAGGCAATCGATGAGAACGAATTAGCTCCTATTACCCGTATCTATTTGAAAGCGTTGCGAGAATATGGTGCTTATTTAGTTGATAATGCAGGTGGTTTTAGCTTTTACGCAGAAGATATTCATACGGCTGTGCTAAACCTCTCGGATGATGAAATTAACATACTTATCGGGGAGCCTTCAGGAACGTCTCTACCCGCTAGGATGACGAAATGGCAGATTGTGATCGAAAAATTGGGAGTTGATTTAGAATTGATTCCTTTTGCAGTCAGTTTGGGAGATAATGAATCGCATCCAAGTTCTGTAGAAATTAAAATAGCGAATTTTGAAGTAGTAAAACCAGCTATTATCCCGTAAATGAACTATTATAAGTATTAAATTTGTATACAAACGATGATGTGTATAGCACTACGGAGTCTCGAACCTTTAGCTCATCTTTTTTATATCCAAAATATCAAACCTAATGCTCAACTCATCTAATTTCCCCTTATGCTCAAAGCGCAACATACATACAAACCGCTCGACCGGAATGATGAGCTGCTTGTTTTTTGCTGTGGCCTAGAGGGATTTGAACCAACAACCCAGGTCTCCTTACCCAACCCTATTTTGGGTTCAAAATTAGAGATGGGACTCAAACCCTGGTTTTTTACCTATTCTCATAGATCAAAATAGCTTATGTAAATCCTGATTTGTTTCGATCAGCAGGTCATAAATAGCTCATGTAAATAACAGAACTCGTTGTTTGTCTTATTCAGCAAAAAATACAAAAGGAGCCTCTCAAGCAAGAAGCTCCTTTTTGATTCACAAAACCTGTACACGCTTGGGGGTACCCCACCTGATAACACGATAATATAGCCGCATACAAAATGGACATTCATCGAAGATTTACATGAAAGGATTACCAATGATGAAAACGATTTATCTCTTCTTCGCAGCCTGTAAATCTGCATGAGACGTGTACGCTTGTCACGGAACTCATGTCCACCAATTAGCCAGGAAAAATCCTTGATTATGGGCTCTTTATTCTTTAATTTCCTGACCTTGAGCATCGGGCGCCAGATAAAAGATACGTTATTTTTGGTTTCTGCCACCCAAAGAGAGTCCGGTTGGATTCAAACCCGCGACCAAGCAGACGAACCCTTTTTTCTGAATTTATTTTCGTTTTTTCACCCTCAGAGAACTGCGTATTACCACCTGACAACGTACCTTTTCTCTGAAAAGATCTTCGCATATTTATATCAGCCAAGGGGAGTGCATCATGCCTGAATCCCTCACCTTTAACGGCTTCTCAGAGCCTGAAGAAAACTGGTATCGTCTTCCCAATGATTGGTTTGACATCTGGCACGTTATTCGCAATGAGCATGGATCACGTTTTGCGCCCATGCTCAAAATGACCGAATATATTCTCAAGCACACCTGGGGTGCTGGCAGATTTAACGGGCAGGTTCAGCTATCTGCAGATGAGATCCGCTTGGGGCGACGACGCAAGAAATCTGATCGATTTGATAAGGGCACAAACATATCCGCAAATTCAGTCCAAAACGCAGGGAGAGCTTTAGTTGAATTTGGTTTATTGGAGATTGAGCAGGATCAGGTTGATCTAGCACGCCGCTTGCGCACCTATCGCCCACATATTCATGAAAAGTTAGAAGAGCAAGCAAGCGAACCCTTTACTGGATTTTCTACTCCAACGCAAAACTATTTCAAAGTACCTAAAGCCTGGACTGACATCACCACCAATATCACCAGTGCAGCAACTATTCTCACGGTTGAATATCTATTCCGCCACGCCTGGGGCTTTAACAACAAAGAGGGCGTCTGGCTCAGTGCAGACGAAATTGCAGAAGGTCGCCAGTATAGCGATGGATTCCGCTATGATGCCGGCACTGGTTTCGATGTCTCATCTATTCACCGTGCGCTGAAAGAAGCCTTAGCACTGGGCTTGATTGTCTGGATAGAGAAATATGAAGCAGGGATTACCACTCGCTTATTCAATCTTAAATTTAAAGAGATGCACGCAAGTGAAATCGGGGAATACTTGGGACTTGAAAAGGAAGACGCAATCCAAACCAGTGGCACTATTGAGGTGGTCAGTGACGCTAATGACGACAATCTCATTTGCGCTATTGAGGAACCCAATAGCACTCATGAGGTGGTCAATTGCATAAACGATGCGGTCAGTGGCACAGATGACGAGCGATCAGATAGGGAACACACTTTAAAAAACACTCATCCAAAACACGTTATGAAAACACCATCACCAAAGGGCACTAAAAAAACAAAACGCAAACGACATTCACCGAAAAATGCTGGTGATGATGATGTACCCAAACTGCCTGATGATCTAATAGAGATTCTCTCTGAAATCGGCTGGAGCGATTCTTTGCTCCCTATTCAACAGCTATACCGTAAAAAACCGGCGTTGGTCCGTGAGTGGGCGAAATATACCCAAGGGAAAACAGGACTGAACAATCGTGCAGGCTATTTCCGCAAACGCTTATTTTCTGGCGAAAAGCCACCTGCGACAAAGGTACCTGACTGTGAAGACCGCAATCGCTATGTCAGCGGCAAATACGCTGAATATTTTGACTGAAACGTAAAGAGGAGAAATTTCTATGACCACGAAACAACCCGTAAAAATTATCCTGGGCGAAGATCTTGGTATGGGTGCTAACAAAATTTACGGCATACCTGGAGGCATCGAAGTCCCTTCACAGGTTGCGATCAATAGTACGCAACAAGTCACCAAAATGCTTGGGCTAAGAAAGAAAAAGCCTCCCTTACATGTTGAAACAGAGCAGGGCTCATTTTACATTGGCGGCGGCGCACATGATTGGGGACACCCAATTGAAAACCTGGATTACGACCGTCTTGTCGGCGCACCAGAAATGCGAGCACTCTTCTACGGTTCTCTGACGCACTATATGCAAAGCTACGGGTCACTAGAGAGTGAGATTGCCGTGACCGTTGGGATGCCCCTGGAACCCCTGACCGGCGAAGATGCTCAGCAGAATGTTTACGCTGTTCGGCGCTGGATGAGAGGCTCACATTATTGGAAAGCAGATGATCAGCCCTACGAGGTTCATATTCAAGATGTCAAAGTTACCTCCCAACCTGTAGGAGCACTCTTTGATTACCTGCTCGATGAACAGGGGCAATTTATTCCACAACGAAAAGCTGCCTTTGGCAAAGAAGTCGGGATTATTTCGGTCGGGTTCAACACGGTCGAATTGCTGGTTGTTCGTAATAAACAAACTGTCCAACGTTTCACCGCAGGAACAACGGCGGGGGTGCGTCGCTTGCTGGAGATCACCAATCCACGCGGCATGTACTCCATGGGAGAGCTGGACACGCTACTGCGCAGCCAGCAGCTTGATATCCGTGATGCACTGACAATTTGGGAACGAGAAGTTACCGGTGTTATTGAAAGCACCTGGGGGCAGTCCTGGAAGCGTTTTGCCGCCATTCTGATGGTCGGAGGTGGAACCATCCTGCTAGCAAACTCCCTGCCATATCACTTCGGAGGCAAAGTCTATATTCCTGAAAACCCCGTACTCTCAATCGCCCAAGGCTTGTACAAATTGGGGCTTTTTCAGGAAAGACGCAAACGCCGCTAATGGGACGTTCACGAAAGACAGGGCAGCTTTATGTCTATCGCCTAACCCTGCGCCTATGGGAAGGCGAGGATGAGGACCTGATCGCCTTTCTGGAAAGCTTTCCGATCGGCAAAAGGGTCGTAGCGGTCAAGAGCGCCATGCGAAACGGGCCACTTATCTTCTTGGAAGCAGACGATCTACCCGACGAAGACGACCTGGCAGCCCTGGCAGATGATCTACTCCTGTGATTTCTGGTGACTAAAAATCAAACCTTATATTTGGTGACTAAAAATCCCTGAGAAAATCACGCTTTTCCTACATGTAGGGCAGCAAAAGGAAATATACGATGAATACCTGGCAAGACTTTACAGATTGCCTTCACGAATCAGACAGATTATCCCTGACCATCTAGGGATATACAGCCGACCCGCCTGTTTTTTCGCGCTTGCTCGAACGTTCAAACAGACGAGGCAAGCTACCTGACACACAAAGGAGATATTCCATGAGATACATAGAAGATGATTGGCGTGTGCGAAAGTTGATCAAAATTTATGAGACGTACTTCACCCCATTGAAAGGTCGTGCTCAAAGAGAAGGCCTTGACTATTTATTTCACGCTTTCAAAGCTGTGCTTGATCATGAAAGATTGCCAATATGGCAAATGGATGAAAAATTAATGCCTGTTTCAAATGGTGGTTCTTATTTTCTGCTAGATGAACGCTATCTTATCGATCTGGTCTTAGCAGAAATACTTGATAAAGAATACATTATCCGACGTCTTAGGCAGAGACCAGATATTGGTGATTATGACTACACTGACGGGTTGATCATCTTGAACTTTGGTGGAGAAATGTCCGAATGGTACCCATTTGAACCGGAAGAAGAGGAGTATTGCGCCGATGATTCCGAAGAAGAAGACTTACTGTCAGTATCACCCCGTTCCGCCCCCTGAGAACTTCTCCCTGTATCACCCCACTAAGCCCCTTTAACTACTCTGTATTTACAGAAGCCAAAATCGGGCATCGGCAAGTGACCAAAATCACGCCAATCCTGAAGGAGAACAGCCATGTATTCAGGCAGAGAGCGAAAGACAGGGCGTACTACAGACAGCACCCACGGCTTTGCCAAGA
Organism: Anaerolineales bacterium; assembly: GCA_016785015.1. Classification (GTDB taxonomy): domain Bacteria; phylum Chloroflexota; class Anaerolineae; order Anaerolineales; family UBA11858; genus NIOZ-UU35. The sequence goes on along the minus strand of JADHTJ010000129.1, from coordinate 2,161 downwards.
CAACAAAGATAATCGGCAAATCCTGTTGCCGGGCATAGGCGGCAGCTTGTTTCCAACGCCTTGTGTAGAGACGCCTAAGTTCATACTGATTTTTCTTCCCGGCATCTACCTCCAACCAAAAGAGGGTTTCCTGCCCCAGCCATAATCCCCAGGCCAAAGAATCCGGAAAGCCTGGCCTGAGAGAAGGTTCAGACCAGGCTGCCCAAATTTTCACACGCAAAGCAGTTTTCAACCAATCCGGCCACAGGCGCGCGACCCGTCGATGACGATAGCCTGCATAGCGTTGTTCACGTCGAAAAGGTGCAAAAGAAACGCCTGCAGGAATATTCCACGAGCGGTGTGCTATCACAATACCCTGCCTGTTGACTTCCCAACCCGCATATTTTCCAACAAGTGCTCTTTCGACGAGGGCGTTCCGCTCTAAGCCGAGCAACAACCGACTGGCGTATGCCCGGCTAATTCCGCTCTGTGCGGCAATCTCTTTTGCAGAGGCTTTTCCCAGGCGTGCAACCGTCCGTAGAACGGTTAATTCCGTATGTGCCTTCTGAGAAAATTGATCCGCTTCAAAGCGTGCCAAAGGAAAAGTGGGAGGAAGTAAAGCTTGTTGGTGAAATGGAATGGAAGAAAAATCGTTCAAAACCGGCTTCTCTCCCACCGGCATAATGGCGTTCGGTGGATAGGTAAAGCGTAAGCGCCTGAGTTCGTTCAAATACCAACTCCCTGGAGAAGATACAGGAACCCATATCGCCGCTCTTGGACGTACCTTTTCCAGGCGTCTGGCTATCTCGCGGATCGTCTCGATTCGTGTTGCGGGTGGTAAACCATCCTGAGCCGAAATCGGATATTGGAAGATATCCAGCCAGTAACTATCATGCTGGATCGGTTGCCAGATGAGGGGAAGGGGTTTGATTTTCATTTCCCCAGCATACCCGTCTTTGTATAAGGGTTCTTTCGCTGTGAACAAAATAAAAAGTGTGAATTTGGATTCTTCAACTTGTAATTGCGACACCAAGGGGACAGAAAAATGGATTCCAGACGATCCAAAACCATCTATATAATTGAAGGAGTTCATCAACCATACAGCCGACATGTCGGTACACCGGCAAGGGTACCCCTATCTCATTTCCAGTATCCTTCTCGCCATGGTAGAGATAGCGTGAAATCTTTCCACCGCTTTGCAGGTTGTTGTTGAGCCTGGCGGATCTCATTGCTGCAAAGGAAAAACTATGGCAACCAGGATCGTAACAGCATCTCACGCTCCTGATAAAAAAATCACTTCCGAGGTGTGATATGAATGAAAAACCAGAATATATCGCTACCCATGTTTTACTCAAGGCTACCGATATAGCAAAATTTCTAAATATCAGTAAATCAATGGCATATCGCTTAATGCAAACCGGAGAAATTCCTGCAATTAACATAGGAAAGGCCAAGCGCGTTCGTCCACTGGATTTGCACAATTTCATTAACAGGAACATAACAGAAACGAGCGAAAACAAATGAGTTATAGGTACGGTTCTAAATACCAAGTACGAGTAAATGAAGGTAAAATTAGTATAACAATATGGAACCTTACCAATGGAATAGTAGTAGCAATACTATCAATCGCTAATCTTGACTACACCTAAAAGGAAATCAAGATGGCAAAAAGAAGAACGAATCAAGAAGGTTCTATCTGGAAGGATAAAAACAAGTGGCGAGCTGCTGTTGTAATTGATGGCAAACGCCTAACCTGTAACTTCGACACAAAAACTGAGTGCTCTGTATGGATCAAGGATACCCAGGCTCAGGTTGAGCGAGGAATGACATACAGAAAGGCCAATATCACTCTTGGTGAATTTATCGAACAGTGGCTCGGGATTCACAAAACCACAGTTGCCCCTAAAACTTCATTGCAGTATGAGCAACTTATCCGAAGCTACATCAAACCCCAAATAGGCAAAATCAAATTGCGGGAACTCAGACTGGACAGGGTTGAAGCACACTACGTAGCATTACAGAAAAGCGGATTAAGTGCTCGAGGTGTACGCTATGTTCACTCCATACTGCACAAAAGCCTGAATGATGCGATCCGTAGAGGGTTTGCTGCATACAACGCAACGCAGGGTGCAACTCTCCCTCGCTTAGACTTCAAGGAAATGGTTTTCCTAGACGCAGATGA
>JADHTJ010000128.1 GCA_016785015.1 Anaerolineales bacterium | reverse complement strand
CAGTAAGCAGTGCGGCCCAACGCGGTGGTGAGTGTGGAAATGCTTCATTTGCCTGGTTACGTTTCGAAAAATACAGCAAACGAAAAGCGACGAATGAAAGTACGGTATACAGCAGTGAATAGTAAATCTGGTCGCTAAGCTTAAGATATCCGCCCAGGAAAGCCGCTGGGATGGACGTCACCAAGAATGGCCACAGCAACTGTACTTTGAGATGTCCGGCACGAAAATAATTGGCAAAGGATATACTGGCCACGAATATATTGAGGACAAGCGCTGTGCTGGCCATTGTCTGTGGCGGCAACCCAAAGAGAGTCATAGCGGCCAAATAGCCCGTGGCGCCACCAAACCCGACACTAGAATAGAGCAGAGCAATCGCCGATACTGCCAAAGTTAATAGGGCTGGAGGCATATTCTTTATCCTCCGCTTACTGGCGGAAACAAAACAATTTCGTCATCAGCAGCCAGGATTTGACCAGGATCGGCAAATTCCTGATTAACGGCCACGATGATCGAATCCAGGGCAAGCTCAAGGGCTGGAAAACGTTGAACAAGCGTTGTCAATAGAGTATTGACTGTAGCGGGTTCGGGGATTTCGATCTCCAGATGGGCAGCCCCAACCCGATCTTTCAACGTTGCAAAGAAACGGATGGTGAGGTTCATGGCAATTATGCGTTGATCAAGGACATCCAGGTTTGGGTAGAAAGTGCCGGTTCGACGATTTGATAGTATGCGCTGCCGCAGCATCCTTTACAGAGCATGCGGTCATCCTGACAGACTTCACGTTCGTTGATAATTTCTTCTCCACAGATTTCACAGTTGACCCGCACTCCGGCCCGGCTGACGATTTCGGAGATTGGCGTGTTGAGTTGGACTTCTTCGATGAAGACCAATTCTTCGATGGGCATGACCTGGTAGCCATCCAATTGGGCAAAGTAGCGCTTTTTCTGGTGAGGGGCATATTCGTAAGCTTTTTGCCGAACATCCAGATGAGGAGCTACACGTACTGCGCGACCGGATTTTGTATCAATGAACGTAGCCGCAATCTTGCCATAATCCTCGACACGCAAGGTGCGGTGGCCTACAGTGCAGCCTGTGGCAACATCTACACCATCAGCAAAGCATCCATCTGATTCAACAATGGTCAGCAATTGCTTTTTCTTTTGGGGCACATCGATCCCCAAGGCCTCTGCGCCTGCTAAACCAAGGCGGACACCAATAACTTGGCGGGGGCACAAATGGGTGTGACGGCTGGCAGATATTTCGAGCAAGGTTTGCAAATTTGTCATGTGGATCTCCTCAATCAAAAAAGATTCGCCAGGAGAATTCCCAGCGAATCTTTTGATTCGGGCACAGGGTTATCTCCTTTTCAATTCTGTTCTACCGCTCCTCTCCTGCCCTCTCCAAGAAGGAGAGGGGGAGGAGAATAGGAGGAAGAAGAACTTCGGGGGGTTGGGGTGTTTCCACCACCGACCGGGGCCATCCTAGCGGATAGACCGGCCCGCCGACCATACGCTGCCAGCGTTTAGGTCTACAGGCTCGGAGTTTTTTTAGTTTTCAGTTTGACAGTCTTCAGTATCTAGTTTATGCCTCTGTCTCTTCCTTTTCGCTCTGCAGTCCATCTTTGAAGGCGCGTATGCCGCTGCCCAGTTCTCCGGCAATCTTACTGAGGCGGCCAACGCCAAATAGGATGATTACGATTACAAGAATAATGATGAGTTCAGTGGGTCCAAAGGTTGGCATCGAAAAGGTCTCCGAAATTAATTGTTGTTGATAAATTTTCCAAATTGAGGGATCGATGAATTTTTTATATTCGTCAAATCACCCTGGACAAACTTACTCGTGATTATGGCAAGGTTTTTATAGAATTCTGTTTGAGCGTTTTCTTCGACATCAGACGCAAATCTCGAAATCCAAGCGCCTAGATGGTCATTCAAAAAGGATTCTTGAAATTTCAATGATTCCAGCACAGCTTCCCAATTTTCTTTCTCCAGAGCTTCAACCTCTAGAAAAATCAAAAAGTACAAGAATTCGAGTTCGGCTGCAATATGATCGGGAGCCTCACGAAAATCCTTGGAGAATTGCAAACCTGCACTCTCATAACGCGACTGTACATCTACAGTCGAATCGCCAAATAATTGGCGCTGACCATCCAAATAGATTGATCCATAGGGGGGAGCCAATAGCTTATAAGGCCCAACAAAAAGCCGGGAATAATCAACTAAAAGATCTTCTGGCGATGTCTCGAAAGTTGTGAGTTTGCTTTCAAACTCGAATTGGATTTTTGACTTTTTCAAGGCAGCTATTAGAGAAGCTTTCTTTGTTAGCGTGGTTCTATCAGGTATTGAATAACAACCAGCCAGAAGTTGATAAATTTCTAAACGCACAGATTCGATTGGAAAAAATTCGTCGATGTTCATAAAGTTAGGGTAATTTCTACATGTAAAAAGGGGAGGTGATCTCCGAGAGCAGAATCCTCTCGGAGATCAAAACACTCATTTATGCTGTTTCAAGATCGAAGTACTTGTCTCCGATCGTGTACAGCAGGAAGAGAACAGCCAGCGCAAATACAAATACCAACCATTCCCAAACCGTGTATGATACGGTCGCAATTCCTGGAACACCTGTCAAACGTGGATCTCCAGGGATGCTCAAACCGCTCTCGACGAGCAAGAGCCCGCGCACAAAGAGTCCCGCGAGAACCAATCCAGCCGTAGCGAATTTTGCCCAGACCTTGTCTCGAAAGACAGGAACCAAAAGCAACAGGAACGGGAGCACTAAACCGAGCCAGAACTCCACCTGAAACAGCCAGGTACCAGACATATGTTTGAATGATGCGTATTCGGGGGAATTGGCATTCAATCCAACAAATGTTCTCCAGACAAATAGGATTAGAGCAAGACCCAACACAACTCTGAGTAAATTGCTAAAATCTTCTACGGGATCAATTTTCTTGATGAGATTAGACAGAATGATCACTGCCAGGCCGCTAAGTAAGGCATTCAACAAGAAATAAACTGGCATAAACTCTCCGAAGAAAGAGGGGCGTGCTTCGATTGATCCGAAAACGACACCCAGTGTTGAGCTTGCAGCGATTGCGACAAGAAAAGCGAGAACACTGAGCACTGTGTAAAATCGGCTAGTTAAATCGCTCACCTGCATTCTCCAGAATTTTACACCCAGCAAAATGACCTCGAGCACATATAGCGCTCCCATCCACCACATTGGAGATGCCATGTTTGGAGAAGTCAAGAAGTGAATCAGATTGGAGAGTGATCCGAGATCCAGCCCAAGGGATATGAAAGCGGCGATCAACGAGGCTATAGCCAGGTATATCGCCCGCTTGGCAACCAAATCGAATTGTTTGACGCCAAACACCGTTGGAATTGAGGCCACCAGCGTGAGTCCCGTGCTCGTCAGCGCAAAAAAGACATACGCTGCGATGGGCAGAGTCCAAACTAGAGTGTCATTGCCTCCATATATTCCAAGACCTTTGGTAAACACTTGGAAAGCAGTGACCAAGCCCGCGAGGATAGCAATGCCCAAGATTGACACCCAGACATAATATTTACGGGTTGCTTGCGTGTTCTCAGCCATTACACACCTCCTTTAGAAGCTACGTTGGTGCCGGGGGTAAACTCCCGAACGTAAAAGACTTTCGGTTCGGTTCCCAGATGTTCCCGCAGCCGGAAAGATCGGAACTTTGCAAGCAGTTTACTGACATCACTGTTGGGATCATCCAGATCGCCAAAAGCTCTGGCATTCGATGGACAAGATTCAACACAGTAAGGCAGTTGCCCATTTTCGAGGCGATGGTTGCAGAAGTTGCATTTTTCCACCACGCCGCGTGGGCGAACGCCTTCATAAGTTTCTTCTAGAGCTGGATTGTAGTAGGGAATTGATGTCCCTCCCACTTGTTGAACCATTTCTGCGGGAGCTGCAGTTACATCAGCAATTAATGCTTCCTGCTCCTGCCAACCCGCATGAGCATCTTCCCAATTGAAATTAATGACTCCATAAGGGCAGCCGGTCATGCAGTAGCGGCAGCCAATGCACTTATCAGGATCATGGTTCGTAACACCATCTTCAGTTTTGTGCATTGCACTGGTGGGACAACCTTTCACACAAGGTGCGTTTTCACAGTGATTGCACAAAGTTGTGATATATGTGTAGCGCACATCAGGGAATGTTCCTTCTGTCCAGGCAATTTTGCTGGACCAAGAGACTCCCTCAGAGAGATTGTTTTCATTCTTGCAAGCAAGAATGCAGCCGCCACATCCTGTACAGCGTTGTAGGTCTATAACCATTGCATATTTAGCCATCGTATACCTCCTAGACCTTTTCAACTTTCACCCGAGCGAAACCATAAAAAGCAGAGCTTCCACTCAGGCGATCATAGTCTGCGGGGAGCAGTTCGTTATTGTTACCACCGCGGGCCGATTTGCCGAATTCTTTCGATGCGACGCGGCCATATGCCCAGTGACCTTGGCCATAAGCTTTGGCAACCGTTCCAGGCCGGACACCCTCCCATAACTTGGCAGTACATTCGATCGTTCCAGTTGTCGAGACCAATTTGATCTTGTCGCCAGTCTCAATGCCAAATTTCTTTGCATCGATGGGGTTGAACTTAGCAACATCGTCCCAGGCTTCATCGCCGGGATCCAAATCACGTAGTTCCTGATACCATGTGCAGTTCGCCGAGCGACCTTCACGGTTCAAGCGAGATTTGTAATCCACGAAAGTTAAGGGGAATTCGTTCTCTTCACCATGCACCAAAGGTTCTTCGTAGTGGGGCACGAAGGCCATTTCGCCACGAGCTTGATAGTTACAGGTTTCGAGAATATCATCTACATCGGTCTCGTGTTTTTCAGCGTGGCCTTCCAAAGCTGCTTTGAGGGTTTCGCTGTAAAACTCGAACATGCCAGTAGCTGTCTTCATCTTTCCCCAGCGCTTTTTGAAGGGATATGGGGCAGAGTTCCAAACACCCGCCGCTTTGAATTCTTCCCAGCCGCTGAATTTATCTCCTGCCTGGTATTTGGCCGGATCCCACAATTTATGGGTGGCATGTTTCAGCGCATAGAGAGCAAACTCAGCCTCATTGGCAGGAGCAGCACCAGTTTCAGGATCAACATAAGTCTGGTAATGATCAAGCAAATTGGTAAAGCCGCGCTCGGCCAGTTTTCCTGCCAGCAAGTAAGGGATTTCAGTCTCATCTGTGTAGACATCCCAAACCGGTTCAATCACAGGCAGGTTCATAGTCACATGGCGATAACCATTGCCATGCGCTTTCACATAACCATATTTCTCAAACATGTGATGCGTTGACGGCAAGATGATATCTGAGAACCAGGAGAACTCGGAGGCATTGGTAGTGATGTGAACCAGAAAGGGGATCTTCGCCAAAGCTTCAAACCAACGTGCCGATTGGGGGGCCGAAAAAGCAAAGTTGTTCATGTAGCCAATGGCAACTTTGATCTCGTTGGGGTCTTCGTTGATAATGCCATCAGCGGCATTATTGGTGACCACACCACCACCCGATTTACCTTTGGTCAGGGTTGGGAACTCTTTCCGACCACGGTGATCGATCTTCTTGTGGCTCTTGCCTTCTTTGGCAATATCATCCATGAAGTCGTCAGAGCCGGGGAAAGACTGTGTATATTCTTTATTGGCCTTAAGCGTGCCGCCAACATTATCTACGGAACCAACCAAACCGTTGAGGGCATGAGCCGCCATCGATGCGTACGAGCCACGGGGCTGCATCACGGGTCCACCGCCCACCCAAGATATTGCATGGGGGGCAGCTGTAGCAAATGCTATTGCGACGCGGCGAATTTGTTCAGCTGAAAGGCCAGTTTTCGCTTCTGCCCACTCCGGTGTCTTATCCCTAAGTTCGATATTCCACCATTTGACCAATCCGCTGGTGTATTTCTCTTCGAAGGTGCCAGGATTGACCATTCCATTCGCAAAGAAGCGATTCTCGCCATCCACAAAATCACCTACGAACGGCTTGTACCACAATCCTTCAGTGAGAATTACATGCGCCATTGCAACTGCCAATGCGCCATCTTCACCAGGCTTGACCGGCAGCCACTCGTCAGATTTGGACGCAGTAGCGGAGAAGCGCGGATCAATGACAGCCGACTTGGCATTATCTAGCGCATCTCCCCAGGCACTCAGATAATAAGAAACCTGGCGATTGGCAGAAAGTGGATCTGCGCCCCAAAGCAAGATGTAATTCGTGTTTTCGATATCATACTGTCGGTATGTCCACTCGCCCTCAGTGTAATAGGGGCCAAATTTCTCTGCTTCAGCACAGATGGCGCTATGTGAGATATTATTAGGAGAACCGATGATCTTGGTCATGCGGTCATAAATGATATCCCGCATGTAAGAATATCGGCCACGCATCAACATGTACTTGTGCGTTTCGTTGTTGTCGCGCAGCTCCATGATTTTGTCGGCAACTGTTTCCAGCGCTTCATCCCACGTGATAGGCACAAATTGAGGGTCTTCATCACGACCCTTGTTAGGATTTGTGCGTTTCATGGGGGTTTTGAGCCGATCTGGGTCATAAACTTGCTGCAAACTTAAGTGCGCTTTTGGGCAACTGGCAATGCCATTGACCTTAGAATTGGAGTTACCGCGCACTTTGATCGCACGACCGTCTACTACATAAACTTGTTTCGAACACCACGAAGTGCAGCCCTGACATGTAGTGGGCAACCATTCACCCTTGGAATTAGTCTTTGCTGCCGCGGTTTTGGCGAAATCGAAAATGCTAAGCTTGGGAGTGCCAGCCAATGCAAAAGTTGCCCCGCCTGTTGCACTCATCAGTTTCAGGAACGAACGCCGAGAGATAGCTGAATGATCTTCAACATCTTTGACGTCGTCTCGAACCGCTTGGTTTTTCATCGATTTCTACCTCCTTTCAAATTAATTATCATTATGGATTTTCTATTTCTAGAAATTTGGAATGAAAATATCTGTATGAGTAAAAAACACCTCCTTTGAAAAATTGAGTGATTGCCAGATAATTCTAAATTTCACATACGCGGGTAATTCTATAATTTTTGAATGATTCTTGATGTCGGGAAAACCACCATTTTGACTACAAATCGTAGGGATTTTCCCGACATTAATCGAAATGAGTGGAAACCCGCACAAAGAGACGCGCTGAATCCTCCCTCGCAAAATCAACCAAGCTACTAAGCGAAGGCTAAGTTTGATCGAATATTCAAATTGGGAATATAGAGAAAATTAGAATTTCTAACTGAGCAATCCACGTTGCAATGCAAAACGAACGAGTGAGGCACGGGTTTTTAACCCTAGTTTTTCCATGCCCCTGGAGCGATAAGTATCGATGGTCTTTGGGCTTAAATTTAATTCTCCAGCAATCTCTGCGCCGGTGTGGCCCAGTGCAACTAAGCGCAAAACCTGCCGCTCTCGCTGACTCAGGTTTGTCCAGTCGTTTGCATTGGATTGCTTATTTGTGTGCGGGAATAAATCTTCAATGAAATGGTGTGTCATGGATGGATGAACATACCGTTCACCATGCATAACTGACCACATTGCGGATAGCAATTCACTGTCCGCAGCTTTTTTGAGCACATAGCCAGCTGCACCAGCACGCATCGCCTGCTGGAAATAATGCGGATCTTCATGCATGGTCAATATCAAAATTTTCGCACCTGGGGCTTTTCGTCTGAGAGAAGGAAGAGCGTCGAGACCGCTTAGGCCTGGCATAGTCAGATCAAGCAAGATCAGGTCAGGTTGTAATTCTTCAGCCATGGATAGCGTATCCAAACCACTCGCAGCTTCTCCAACCACTTCATAATCTTGATGTTGGGCTAACATGGCTATCAGGCCTGATCGCAGAACCGCATGATCATCAGCTAATAGGACACGATAGGGAGGCTGTTTCATGCTTTTACTCTATCGTTGGTTCCGATCGGAATTCGGAAAAACAGGCTGGTTCCTTTTTGGGGTGTGGATTCTATGGTCAACTTCCCACCAAGCAGTTCAGTTCGCTCCCGCATACCCAACAACCCCAATCGAGATCCGGATTTAGCCTTGGATTCATCAAACCCTTTGCCATCATCTTCAATAACGGTAATCACATCGTTGGTGCGGCGTTCGACCAACACACTGACTGAAGTAGCTTCTGCGTGCCGAGCTACATTTGTCAGGCTTTCTTGGACAATTCGATAAACAGCGGTCTCAACATATTCAGGCAGACGGCTGTCGGCAGTATGAATAACACAATCAACATTAATATCGTGTTGGGTCTGCCAATTTGCCAGATATCTCTCTAATGCGGCTGTCAACCCCAGATCATCAAGTGCTGCGGGCCTTAATTGTATCGCCATTTCACGTACTTCTTCTAAAGTTTGGTTCAACACATGACGCAAGTTTACAACATGGTGGTGGGTTTCCGGGCGATCGCAGATCGTTTCAAGAGCTCGCAGCCCCACTTTGAGGGAAGTCAAACTTTGAGATGTGCTGTCGTGCAATTCTCGAGCAATACGCCTGCGCTCATCCTCTTGGGCAGTGATCATGCCTTCAATAAGCTGCCGACGCAGTTTTTCACGCTCTGCACGTATTTCATCTATGCGGCCCAGTTCCATAGTCATCTGATTAAATGCTTCGGCCAAATCGCCGATCTCGTCGTTGGCCCAGCGCTGCACCCGCACTGAGAAATCGCCACCGCCAACGGTGAGCGTGGCATCTACTAACTCTAGAATTGGACGGGTCAAGATCCAGGTCAGTAGAGTGGCTGCTAACAGGCTGACCCCAAGCACCCCTAAAACTGTCAAGCCTAATTGGGTAGTCAGCTTTGCGAGGGTTTCCTGCATACTTTGGCTGGAGATGCCCACGCGCGCAGTACCAGCCCTTCCGTCAAATATGGATTCTGCCACATCCCAGACAATGCCTTCATTGGTTTCTAGTGCAAGCAGACTGTGATGCTCGTCCTTCGTAAGCGGGTTGATATCCAACAGCTCAATGGGGAATCCCTCACCGAAGGTATGTGCCAAAACATAACCTTCCGGGTCAAGCACAAATGCGTAACGCACATCGCTGAAACTGTTTTCAACCTCTTCCAATAGTTGATGCAAAGCATACAAATCGTTAACCAAAATCAGATCTGTAGAGCTGGATGCCAGATCTTGAGCAATGGATATGCCTTGTTCTTGTGATTTCTGTTCTAGAACCTCTTGCAATGCCAACCGAGTTTGTAAAGCAAATCCTATACTTAGCAGCAAGGTGCTACCTAGTACGATCCCAAAGATCTTTGTTCGAATACTAACAGCTCCCAAAATCTCCCATATTTTTATCGAGAAAGACTGGAATTTCTGAGGATTCATGGCAAATCCAATTCGCTGGCAACGGAGGTTTTTATCTCTTCGACTGTATCGTAGAGTTCTTCCGATACAAATATAAATCGTTCTATATCCAATACCTGCAATGCAGTAGCTCCTTCGCTATTTTGATGCATACTCAAAAATATTTCTTCTAACTCGACCCGTTGCTGTGGTCGTATATTGGGGCTGACGACAACTGGCGGGATTCCAAATGGAGGCGATGTGTGAATTATTTTGAGCTTGCTACCAAGGTCTGGATCCCGGACTAAAGCGAAATCCAATACCAACGAATCAACAGCAGCACCATCCGCAAGACCGTCTGCAATTGCATTAATAGCATCATCGTGGCTATAAGTAAAAAATGTTCTTTGGAAAAAATCTGTGGGTGATTCACCAATATTTTGAAGCATGTAGGTGGGATACATTCGGCCCGTAAATGACATTGGATCTGTGAAGGCGAAAACTTTCCCCCTCAGATCGGCAATAGATTCAGCACCACTCCCCACTGGAACGATTAGTTGTGACCGGTAAAAAGACTCACCGTTTACAACCGGAGCAACCAATAGCTGCATATCGAATTCTTGTCTGCCAACAATAAAAGCACTCGTGCACACAAATGCCACATCGACATCACCAGTTTTGATCAAATCATTTATTTCTGCGTACGTTCGCCGCTGTACTAGTACAACCGGCCTGCCAACTTTGTCTTCAAGATATTTTAGTAATGGTTCATAGCTTTCAACCGTGCCCTCTGGTGAAATCACGGCTGCAATAGCCACCTTCAACGGGCTTGGGTCTTGGTTGCTGGCCGCTGGAAGAGGTTGAAGATCATCTAAATCAACTTGCACTGCTGCCTGGGCCGATGGTGCTGTACTACAGGCAGAAATCCCAAGAACTAGAAAAAATAGAAGAAGGAAATAGAAATAATTTGATTTCATTTTTTATCTCCATAATGGAAATATACATAATCTCATAAGAAGATACCTGTAAGAAAGTATTTTGTAAAGTGATGGATAGCATAATATGACAATATTCATGGACATTGCTTGTCATCATTATGATAGATATCGCACATTAAAAGGACGTTGTATATATTCATTAAATCGAATACATAAGTACAATATATTCAATAATAGAAATATGAATGCCCTACCCTGGGGGAATAAGGCTTGAATATTTTAAAGAAATTATGATGGAATCAATTGGAATGCCGCAAACGATAGTGAATATATTTCACCCAGTTGTTCGTGGGTGGAATAATTTGCTCCTAAGAACCAAAATATTGATTTTTGGGTTGTCGGGTATGATTATTCTTTCGGTTGGATTCGTCCTGATATTAAATTCTGCGATCCAAAAAACAAATCAAACTATTTTAGATGAACGTCTTGCTCTGGCTGTTGTGTTATCCAACCAATTAGACGTCAATATTCATTTTTTCGAACAAACCTTTTTGCAAGGCATTGAAACACTCCTAGATACTTCAACCTCCACCACATCTGTAGATTTTACGATCTCTGGAATCAAGGAATATTACAGGATTCTAGAATCAGATTTTAGCCAAGTTATTTGGGTCAACAACTTTGATAATAGTTTAATCGAATACCCAACTGTGCTTTCATCGAACTTATCTATTTCCGATACGGATATGACAAATAGAGTTTCTTTGCATGCCAGCAGCCGGATGTTTGTTATTCATCCCCAAAATTCTTCATCTTTGTACATCGGTATTCCAATTCTGGACTCCAGCGAACTGGAAAATGGTGTCTTGTTGGCCAAAATTCCTTCACAGAAGTTTTTCAACAAAATTCAAGACGATCTATTAAAAAACCGTGAGGATATTAATGTAGATATTGTCGATATTGAGGGATCAATTATTCTGACCACTAACCCGGATCGATATTTAAAAACCATTAGAACACCTGGAAATATTTCTGAACTTATAAATAGTGGGATGTCATCCATAGAAGCTTGTGTTGATTGTCAGAACAGTGCCGAGGGGGATTATATCGAAATTAACCAAATGGTTTTTTCCCCGCTTTCACATGCAAACTGGGGAATCATCATAAGCGAACAAGACGCAAATTCGTTCGGCAAATTCCAGACTCCACTGGGCCAATTATTAATTTATAGTCTCGTGGTTTTCATCATCATTATATTGCTGGCGGCATTTTTTGCAACCAGTCTTATTTCTCCCTTGGGAGATCTTTCTCGAAATGTAAATCGAATTGCCAATCAAAACTTAGATGACCAAATAGCGTTCTCGCGGAACGATGAGCTTGGGTTGTTGGCACAGTCAATTGATCAAATGAGATCCAGCATAAAATCTGATTTGTCCAAAGCACAACATGAAATTGACACTCTTGCAAGTGATTTACAAGTTGTCATTGATAGTCTTGCAGATGACATGGTCATTATAGATCGAGATTTTCGTGTTCAGCTTGCGAATGCATCCGCACGCGAGAATTATCTTGGGGAAGTACCTATCATCGGCCAGCTTTGTTGGAATATCAGTCATGCAGGCATACCATGTGAAGAAACAGGCTGTGAGTGTCCCGTGCGCCAAGTATTCAAAAATGGTGTTCCTAGTCGTGTCATTCATGTGCATTCGAATTCTAAAAAGAACTCAAGGTTTGTAGAGATTATCGCTTCCCCCATCAAAAATGCATCTGGCGAAATAAGAGGCGCGGTTGAATTAATCAGGGATGTTTCTGATGAGAAATGGAAGGAAGAGCAGCGCAAGAGGTTACTCAAAAAGGTGATCAGTGCTCAGGAAGAGGAGCGAGAAAGAATTGCCAGAGATTTACATGATGAGATCGGCCAAGCAATCACAGCCATCATCATGCGCTGTGGGGCACTAGAACAAAGTAGCAATGGTGATAAAAAGATTAAAAACAATCTAGGAAAAATTCGATCTACAGCATCTGCCACAATGCAGAATCTCAGATCGATTATGCTTGACCTAAGACCAGATCTATTGCATGAATTAGGGTTGAAGATGGCTATTCGTGCCCTCATAAAAGAGCGCCTCATCCCAGCTGGAATTGACTGCTCGTTCGAATCAACTAGGTTAAATTCTCGGTTCTCTCCGCTCATCGAAATTACATCCTATCGCGTTATCCAAGAAGCAATAACAAATATCCTAAAACATTCTCAGGCTAGCGAAGCAACGATTTCACTCTGTTTAAACTCAGATTCCTTATTCATATCAATTGCAGATAATGGGTTAGGGTTCGATCAAGCCCAAACCTACGATCAAGCAGATACCAATGGTATGGGTATGGGTCTGCGAAGCATGATTGAAAGAATCAGCATTTTGAATGGCGACCTGGAAATAAATTCTGCTCCTAATGCAGGAACTCACATCATTGCCAACATCCCTATGGAGAAGCATCATGAACCCAATTAAGATACTCATTGCCGATGACCATGGAATTGTTCGATCAGGGATTCGCATGCTCCTTGATTCTCAACCTGATTTTGATGTTATTGGAGAAGCAACAGATGGTTGGGAAGCAGTACAAATGACAGAACGTCTTCTACCTGATGTAGTCGTCATGGATATTGCTATGCCTCGCTTGGGTGGGTTAGATGCTCTTTGTGAAATCCGCAAACGCACACCGAGTGCCCGTGTTTTGATCTTATCAATTTATGAGCGGGAAGAATTCTTCTTTAGTGCAATCAAGGCGGGAGGGTCTGGGTATATTCTCAAAGAATGTGATCCAGAAGAATTATTGCTAGCCATTCGTTCTGCTCATCGTGGAGATGTTTTTCTGGCCCCTTCTGTCGCCAAATCCGTTTTAACAGATTATCTAAGCGTACATGAATCCGGGCAAAGCAGCAAATTCGATAAATTGACATTACGCCAGAAAGAAGTCCTTCAACTCATCGGAGAAGGAAAAACTACAGCCGAAATTGCTGAAACATTATGCTTAAGCATTAAAACGGTGGAAAAGCATCGCTCAAATATCATCCGAAGCCTCGAACTGCAATCCCCCCGAGAATTACTTCATTACGCTTATCGGAAAAATATCCTGAACAATAATTGAGCAGATTTCATCAACAATTGGGGGGTGTTTATTGCAAAAAAGTAGGGTCTACCCCCCATGCATGATCTGTGATGCGTCCATATAATATATTTGGTAATTTGAATATATATTTTAGGAGGCTAAGATTATGTCTGAGAACGGGAAAAAGAAAGAGCTATCGCGCAGGGATTTTATCAAGGGCTCTGGTATTGCCGTAGGTGCGCTGACCCTAGCAGCAGGAGCGCCAAAACTTCTTGATAAACCAGTTATGGCAGCAGAGGCTACACCTTTGCCCTGGGAATATGTTGCCCTCGATCCAGA
>JADHTJ010000127.1 GCA_016785015.1 Anaerolineales bacterium | reverse complement strand
TCATCCCCAGGCGATTGAGTGTAAAGAGAGCCAGAAATTGTTCGAAGCCCCCAAAGGCGACCTGCTGGGCAAACATCAGAACCAGCAGCAGACCAACGGCGGGATGGCGTACTGCATCGTACATGGCTTTTATAGTAAAAGCTGACTTCTTTTTTGTTTTTCCACGTTGCTCTTCAGGTAATGTTTCTTTGAACCAGAAGGAGGTTAATAGGATCGATAAGAGCGAAAATACTGCCGCGACCAGAGCCGGGACACGATAATCGTTCCCGCTGGCGGCAAGGGAAATAAAGGCAATGATCGGGCCGAGGATGAATCCGAGGCCGAAGGCCGCACCGAGCAAGCCCAAACCCTGGGTGCGTGTCTTCTCGGTGGTGCTATCGCTGATCGCTGCCTGGGCTGTCGCAATATTTGCACCGGAGAGACCATCGATCAATCGAGCTAAAAATAAAAGCCACAGGCTATTGGCCATTGCCAGCACGATAAAACCAACAAATGTTCCGATCTGGCTGACGACCAGAACCGGTTTGCGCCCGAAGCGATCTGAGAGACGTCCGAGCAGGGGCGCGCCGATAAATTGCATGGCGGGGTAGGCCGCGCCTAATAAGCCAATCATAAAGGCACTCGCGCCAAAGGCAGCGGCGTAGAGCGGCATCAAGGGGATGATAATTGTGAGGCCCAATAAGTCGATCAGGACGATCACAAAGACAGGCAATATTCTTTTGAAATCCAATTTTTCTTCGGTCATTCTTCCTCCATTAGGGTGAGACGGGATAGAACCTCGTCCAGCCAGGCTGCTTCAGCCTGGAGATGGCGCAAACGGTGCTCCAACATCCACTGGACTGTGCCAGGGTGGACGGGGGTATTTTGCATAATTTCCAGTTCAGAGAGTAATTGCTCTTTCCGCGTTTCGAGGTATGTGGACGCTTCATCGGTTGTCAATTCATCCAGAAAGGCCAGCGGAATATCATCTTCAAAATAGGTGGGGGTATATTCCTGCATGGATTCACGCAGCATGCTTTGAAAAGCTATTTCGCCTGTCGGCGTAATCTGGTAAACCCGCCGCAATGGGCGGTTACCAATTTGTTCACTGCTTTGAGTGATCCAGCCGCGCGCTTCCATTTTGTTTAGCAAGTAGTACGCCGTTGGTTTTTTGATATCGGTACATACTGCCAGATCCTGCTGGATAAATTCGTTTAGTTGATAGCCATGCATCTTTTGATGACGCAAGAGACCAAGGAAAAGTAGTTCGCGCGTTGTCATATCGTTTCCTTTAGTTATCAGAAAAATAGTCAATCCTGACTATTCCGGATTGAGTATATAGCTTCGGCAGATTTTGTCAAGTAGATAGCGTCTGGGTTATCCTTGGTTATAATACGGGGATGAACGATCTTCCCGTCACACAAATCAGTATTCCCCCTGGCTTCATAGATCTGGGCATGGGCAATCCGGATTTTGACTTGTTGCCGCTTTCAATTATGCGTCGTGCTTCGGAAGCATATTTTGAGAGAGGTGAACTAAACTCGCTGCAATATGGGGCGGAACAGGGAAATGGTTATTTCCGGGCTACTCTGGCAGACTTCCTTTCCGTCCCGTTCAAATCGCGCGTGAACCCTGATTCTCTATTTGTTACCCAGGGCGCATCCTCCGCCATCGACCTGATCTGTACACTCTATACTCGCCCCGGTGACGTGATCTTTGTTGAGGAACCCACCTATTTCCTGGCATTGCGGATCTTTGCAGATCATGGGCTACGCGTCATCTCAATCCCGATGGATGAGGATGGCTTGCTGATAGAAAAACTGGAAGATGCGTTAGACAGACATAAGCCAAAGTTTATTTATACAATCCCAACTTTTCAAAACCCCAGTGGGCGAACATTATCACCTGCACGGAGAATAAAACTGATTGAATTGGCACAGCGGGATAAATTTCTCATATTGGCCGATGAGGTTTATCATCTTCTCGGGTATACCGAGAAACCGCCTGCTCCTTTTGCTCTACTTGCGGATGACGTGGAAGAAGTCATTTCTATTAATTCATTCTCAAAGATCATGGCCCCCGGTCTGCGGCTTGGGTGGATCCAGGCACATCAGAAAATACTCAAGGAATTGGCAGGCTGCGGCCTGCTCGATAGCGGCGGAGGCTTGAATCCCTTCACCTCTGCAATAGTTCGCGAAGCGATTGAAACGGGCGATTTGGCTAAGAATATCGCACATTTACACAAGGAATATGTAACTCGCCTAAACGCATTAACTGCTGCTTTGCACCAATATATTCCTTTGGCAGAATTCACGCCTCCTCAGGGAGGTTTCTTTGTTTGGGCTCGGATACCTGGAAAGGATACTTCTGCATTACGTCAGCATGCAAAGAAATTTAAAGTGGATTTCCGTCCTGGAGAACTTTTTTCCGGTCAAAAGGGAACGCGAGAATATATGCGCCTGGGCTTTTGTTTTTATGACCCAGATTCTATTGAAGAGGGGGTTATTCGGTTAGGGAATTGTTTGAGTTGATATTAGCCGCGGGTAATACGCATGGCTGGTGTTGTGAGATAATCAGGAAAAAGTAATTAAGGAATTAGAAAGCGCTCAATATAAGTGCGATCTATTGGCAGTTTCTTGTTTTCTTTCGAGAGGATTGTATTTTGAGAAATCCTGCCTTGCGATTTGCTCAGTCACCTCATTGCTGATTTGACGCTATGCAAGGATGGTGATTCGTTCAAAGCAAGATTTCTGGCTTAAAACCCCCATTACATTATCGGCAGATCCACATCGGATGCCGAAACTCGCGCAGGATATTTTCTGCCGTGCTGCCGAGCGTAAGATGCCGCACAGGGCGGAAGCTGAATCCCCCCATAAATAACAAATTGATGTCGTATTTTTTTGCTGTTTCCAGGACCATTTCAGCAATTGGCCCTTCCTTAAGCACATAATTCACATCTGTTAAATTATGCTCTGTGAGATAACGCCGTGCTTTCTCCAAGGCAGCCTGGCTGGTATGCGATGTTTCCACGGTTACCACTGTTAAAGATTTTGGCCACCGGGCAGTTAGATAGGTGGCAATGAACAGGGCTTCATCCGCTTTCGGGCTGCCATCGTATGCCAGCAGCGCATGGCTATAATCAGATTGCGTACCATCTGGCCTGACCTGGATGGGTCGAGGGCATTGTTGAACGATCAGTTTCAGATCAGGGCTTATCCGAGCCAAAGGTTGGTTTTCTGGCGGGCGAGTGCTGTTGACGATCACAAAATCAACCCAGGCTGCATGCTTGAGAATCGACCGAACCGGGTTGCTGCCAACTTCAACGGCAAATTCTCCCTGTATCCCCGCATCCTGGCAGCCCTGATTAAATCTTGCCTGCATCTGATGTACAGCATCACTCTCCAGTTGTGCCTTTTCTGGAACGACATGTAAGCCGAGGATATGGTCACCGTCAAATTGGGCAGCTTTCAAAATAAATTCAAACATCCGCCAACCCTCATTACTGCCATCCAGGGGGACGAGAATATGTTCAAATAAATGATGATAGCGTTTGCGCGCCAGTTGTTGTTTGCGCCACAAACCCGGAATTGGGCCTTCATCTAAAAATGGGGATATTTTTGTTATGATTCGACTCAACAAATCGCGCGGTTTTTTGGGCTTGCTGATCAGGTCAGACACACCGGTTTCCATCTCCACATGCCAGCCAAGCTCCTTTTCCAACTCGGTCTGACGTTCGGAGAGCAGCACATACATATCCGCCTCTGTCCTTTCGGGAAAGCGATGCAAGACACCCAATTCACGGACGATCTGAATCACAGGCAGATAGACCAGATCATACCAATCTACAATGGCTTTCTGCCTTAATTCGCTTTCATCAGATATATCCTGCTTTCTTTTCAAGAGATAAAATTCGGCATCTATCTGCTCAAGAAAAACCTGATACTGTTCACAAAAGGTCATCAAAAGGTCGACATCGGGGCGTAGATTATCTAAGTTGGTTTTTTCCAGAAAGTCAGCATAACGATACTTACAGATGATTTCGTTGGGATCATCATCTGCAGCTAGTGGTACCCTTGTTTTTACCTCAGTCACATAGGCAGAAATTGTTTTCGAATTCAATTGACGGGCGATAGAAACTCGATGGTTGCCATCCTGAACGAAATAAGTATCCCCAATTTGATAGACTTCAATTGGCGGCATACCAACCATGTCATTAACAGCAGCTTTCACTTCTACCCAGCGCTCTTCATCAGTATCCTTCTTGGGCAAAAAGCTGCGGGTGAAATCATTGTAACGAGCAACGCTGCCTACAATTTTTTCCAGGGGAATCTCCTGGAGTCCATGTTTGACGGTCGCCCCTGTGCTTCTTAATTGTTGCCGCACCTCATCAAAACAAAGAAGTTCGCCCGCCTTTCCCCGTAAACGCGACAATATCTGCTGCATTACGGCTTGCTTTCTGGCATATTGAAAATCGTGCAAGGCCAA
This sequence comes from Anaerolineales bacterium, assembly GCA_016785015.1. Classification (GTDB taxonomy): domain Bacteria; phylum Chloroflexota; class Anaerolineae; order Anaerolineales; family UBA11858; genus NIOZ-UU35. The sequence goes on along the minus strand of JADHTJ010000127.1, from coordinate 9,248 downwards.
TTGGTAACTGGCCTTAGATCGTATTTTCATTTATTATTCCCGTAGAAGAATATGGCTTTCGCCAGTAAAGAATATCTTATACATAAATTACCTGATATCCTTCATTAATGAAAGCCCTAATTTTGCAGTGCCTTTGTCATTCATTCTCCACGTTACTTTAGCTTAACACTTAGATATTGTTGAGAGCAAAATTCTAATCCCTATCTGCAAACTCCCGCACTCCTTCAAGATAAGCCAGGCTTTGTTGATTGATCTGCAGCACCGTTGCAATGATATTGGATAAATGAATTTCTTTTAAGACGTAGATATCAATCCGATTGCTGTCCCCAGCCCCTGGCTAAGGCATTGAGGCCAGCAATAATAATAAACCCGGGCCAAACACGCCCCCAATCCAGATTAAACAAAAAGATTGCAGCTACAAACAAAGGAAACAGAGAGCCCATAACTACCTGGATCGATTCTTCTGTTATTTCCCCGGATTCTCTGAATATATTGACTGCACGACTCCATGCGCCGAAGACGGGGATCAGAATAAATAATGCCCACCAATTGTTAAAATAAATATCACTATATTGCATCACAAGAAATATGACGCCAATGGCTATCAATACCAGACCACCCATTACTCCACTGTCTTTCTTTTTATTGGGATCTGTGTTTTCTTCAGTATTCATCTTTTCTTCTCCTTTTGAGACGGATAAACCAATTTGCTGTAAAACACCAAGCTTTGTCTACCGATAAAATCATCTGCCAGAAACAAAAGCCTGGCTGGTTAGGCTTTTGGATGTTGATTATTATACTGGAACAAGAAAACAACATTTTCCATCTTAATTATCTCCCTGCTTGTCTGTCTGAACGCTTAGGTAAAATTTCGTTGATGGCAAATTTTCACACTTCTAATCCCCGTCCGAAAACTCCCGCGCGCCTTCCACATAAGCCAGGCTTTGGTCGTTATATACCAGACTTACAAATTCCTCGGGCACTTCAAAGGCAAGTTGCGGGAAAATCTCTTTCCGACCATCTTCACCTTTTACCACCAGAACTTGACTAATAAGCATTCTCACAGTGCGCCTCTTTTCTTCAAGTATAGACCAATTTAATGCAGCCGTTTTGTCTCCGTTAAATTTCTTGTCATATCGGTGAGCTGCAAGAGTTTCATAAAGATGATTGATTTCTGCGTCAGACATATCGGAAATATCTGTTGTTAGTACTCTAAGACCATTGGCTACATTGCGGATATATTGATTTGCCCATTCCTTCAAACGATCAGCTTGATTTTGTATTGCAACTGTGGCAATTTTATCACTACGTTTTTTTCTCAGTTCCAATGCTTGTAGATCGACAGCTGCTAATTGTCGGCTCATATCATCTTCACTAATTGCACCCTTGCGGGCTGTAGTGATTATCCATTGCCGTTCATCTGTAAATTTATCTAACTCATTTTGTAATTGAACTAGCTCATCTTCAATATTCCCTTGCTCATCTTGTAACATAGAGATTTTGACGTCGATAGCATTTTGAATAATATCAGGCTCTTTACAAATATTTGTAACAAAGTTCCAGACAAAGTTATCCAGCTTCTGCGAACCAATTGTTCCAGGGCAATTGTTATGAACATGCTCTGGCTTGTGATCCTTGAGCGCACAACCATAGTACCCACATTTGGATTTACTTGCTTTTTTATTACTATGAGATGTTCGGGCTGTCCATTTCCATCCGCAAGGGCAAACGATCATACCCCGACATAGGTAATCTTCTTTAACATTACGTCCTCGATAAGATTTGTTTTGCTTCCGGATTTCACATGCTTTTTCCCAAACCCCAATTGAGATAATTGTTGGACAAGGAATCATAAATTCTTCATCTCTCAAGGTCGTTTTGTATTCACCTACAGCATATCCTTCAAATGTGAGGATATTGTTTATAGTTGCTTTGGGCCATATCTTGTTTTTTCTGGGTAAAGCTCCACTAGCATTTAATCGTCTTCGTATTTCCATATTGTTTTCCCCCATGATGTACCAGTCAAAAACTTGGCGCACAATATTTGCCTCAGCTTCATTTATCACCATGCGCCGTTCATCGTTTTTCTGGTATCCATATCGCACAGGCCCTCCAGGCACTTCTCCTCGTTCAATTCGTATCTTTCTCCCCATTAACATTCGGTCACGAATATTGTCGAGTTCTAATTTTGCAATAGCGGCCTTTATTCCAAGCATTTGGCGATCAAATGTTTCCATGACTAATTCAACCGTCAAATTACTTCTCTTTTCATCTAGGATTTCAGCTAAAGGCAAAGCTGCATATAGTCCACGATAAAGACGATCTTCTTTCCATGCAATAATTACGTCAAATTCATTATTCTTTGTTGCGGCTAGCATAGAACGATAGCCAGGGCGATCTTTGCGCTCACCTGATGGATTTACTAATGCACCTTTAGCTCTATATTTATCTTTGTCAACATAACGAGCTACAATCGAATACCCATGTTTTTTGCAATAGGATTCACAATCTGCTAATTGAGCTTCGATGGTAACTCTATCATCATCTTTTTTGTAAGCCCTGCTTACTCTCACATATATTGCTGCTCTTGTCTTCATTTTTTGTGTCCTTTCATTTTGGAGAAGGCCGTGCCGAGCCGGCCTATCTTTTTATTAAGTTTTTTGAACTTGATCAGATAGATGTAACCTAATTTCTTTATCCAGTTTGCTTCCTAGAATCATGTTCTTTTCTGTAGAATCAAAACCAAGTTTTTCGACTAGATCAGATAATAGTAGCCCTACAGAAACTTCTAGGCTGACCAGACTTTCCCCTTGAGAAACATCTTGCCATTCTCGCCTAAAGTCAGCAAGAGTTTTAGTGACTTGTAAATGGAATGGGGTAGTTGCAGTTTTTTGATTTAGGATAATTATCCTTTCCAGGGCTATTTGTTCTTTCTCGGCAAAAAGCAAAGCGCCCCGGTGATTTCCACAGGGGCGCATATAAGTAAGGGTTGGTATAATAGCTACCAGCCTCCCTGCCGCTTACCCGGTGGGATGGGTTAGGGCGTGCCAAGTGTTGGTGCACTTACACGCCCGTTTTTGGAGCGGCAATTCTCTTGCCGCAAGTGAATTATAACATACTAAACAATTATTTGATTTTTTTTCTTCCTCGCTTCTGACCTTTTTCTTTTGAGGCTTCTAAGAAAGACACTAAGGAATCGTGGTCAATTTGCCAGACCGGGCCAAACTTCTGTGCTCGAATTTTTCTCGCTCTAATTAGTACACGAAGATGATCAGGGTGATAATCGCTTATCTGGCAAGCTTCGCCAGTGGTAATCCATTTGGTTTCAGTCATTTATTTTTCCTTCGATACACGTACTAAAAAATAAGCGTATCAATAATATGGCATTATAAAAATTATAATGCTTTTGCGCCCATATTCGATTGGTAAAGTTCGATGTTATTAATGCTTACTGTTTGTTGTTCGCTACATTAACCTGCTGCCCACCATCCGATGCGATGTTGATTTGCACCGTGCCGTGAGTTAGCTTTCGTACTTTTGCCAGAGAATTGCTTGCTCTTAGAAAACGCTGTTGTGCCGTCGAAAGCCGGCGTTCCCAGTGGGTTATTTCTGACATGCTATTTGAGCCTCCGCTCCCCATAAAGCCAGTAAGCTGATATTCAGCCCATTGCAGTCTAAGCCAACAAATAATGACATTTTCGATTAGCATTTGTTCCAGCAAAGGGGATTGCTCAAATCCTAAACCTTGCCGCATTACTTCTGTTTGGGCTTCGATACTGAATTGAGCCGCTTTTTGATCTATAGCTTTTTGAATTAACTGAAGGCGAATAGTTTCTCCCATATCCATGACAATCATATAAAGTTGAGGGGTTTTTTGAAGGCTCTTTCTCAACTCTCGCAAATCTTCTTTTGCTGGTTTTTTCTTCATACATCGCTTTATCAATGCAATAAAAGTATCAATATCTAATCCAATATCTTTTAGGACACTTGCCTTTGCTTTAGTTATTTCCAATGTCACCTTATCAGATTTACCCATATCGCCTCTTGCGCCACTCTCCATTGTGGAGCCTAAATCCAGAATTAATTAGCATGGCATTTTTTGTGAATTTACAAAACTCATCAAAATCTTCTATCAAGTTATCGACCTCGTCACTTTCTTCTATCAGCAATAATATTTTTTCTTTCTTGAGCCTTGCTTCCTCGCGTTCCATCGCATCTTGATCTGCTGCCATTTCTGCATAGAATCCTTTTCCAATATATTCACTAAATACGCGCTTGCCGATTCGATGCTTGCGGTAATAATATTTCTGTCCATTCCTGTATTCCCATCCCATTTGTGCTACACCTTTTTGATTTCCCTGTTTTGTTTTGTGAGTTGGCTTTTTTCTATTGATCGTCTATGCTCTTGACGTTCACGTGCATGTTGTTTGATTTGTCTCTCCATAGTGCCGGCTGTTTCTACTACGACTGCAACTTCATCTAGATTCACCGGCAAAGCAATCCATCTATTATCTTCTCTCTGCTCTACCATATTGAAAATCTCTCCAGTTTTTCGATCAATAATTTGTTCCATTCGATCTAGCACTTTCTTTATAGTGCGCTTGTTTCTCCCTGTCTTTTCAGTTAGTTCATCAATGTTTGCCGAAGTAAATTGAAGTATCTGCCAAACTTGACCAGCAGCCTTTCCTAATCCTCTTTTGCCTTTCCCTTTTCTAAAAACATCATGGGTGACATAACTAGGACACCTCCTCACAGAAAGGGTACTTAGGGAGTGTCCTAACTTTGCATTATCAGTATTTAGACGATAAACATTTGCGCAATCGCCTACAGCCTTCTTTTCAAGCTCAAGCAATTGATGATCGGAAACAAGCCTATGCAATGCTTTGGCCCCAGTTGTTCTTCCTATTCCAGCACCTTCAGCTACATCACGGCAAGATGCCGAAAAACTTAATCGCCCTGCTTTATAAGCTATTTGAGCCGCCGCAATGAACGCTAATTGATCGGATGGTCCCGTTCTTCCTTGCCAAGAAGTTGATTCTGCCCAAGCAATTACATCCAACGCTTTTTGACGTTCTTCGCTTTCGTGTGCATTCGCCCATGCGTAAGATTCGGTATAAGATTTTTGTAGCCAGAATTCAGCCTTTTGGGGGTTCTTTGTTCTCATCTCAGCATACTTTCCAGCGCATTGATTTTGATTAAAAATACTCAGCACTTGGGCAAAAGAAAAGCCGGCATTAATAAGAGATGTAAGAATGCTTTGCTCTGCTTCACTGCGACTTTTATAGTTTTCAATACCTTTGCCAAATAATAACGGTATGACTCTGCGGGGTATCTTGGTAGCTTTCTCTGATGAAGTATCTTTATTGCCTAAGATAGGCAAAATATCTTCTAGGGTTAGTCGTGGCAATTGTCGTAAATCACCTTTTATCAAGCTATAGGTTTTGCCACCCGTTACCATTGAGGGCGGAGCTACAACATAAGCCCCCATACCATAGCGAAATTCACCTGCTCCGAAATCTTTTGAAAGCTTGCGCCAATCCCCTGGTAGATTTCCTAAGAAGTTGACATAAATATGTCGGCCGCCGCCTGATGCAGATCTTACAAGCGGATAATCTCCCTCTTCGTATCCAAGCCCAGAAAGCCATCTGGAAGCAGTCTCAAAGGTTTTAGGGGAGTCACAATCAATAAAAGCGACTTGAGCGTACCCGCCGCCCCGTATGCCAATATTTGCCTTTGGAGGGGCTACAGACCAGAGACGATGGGATGAACGTTTTTCCCAGCCATGAGCATAGGCTTTTTTGGAGCCAGGCGTTAGGGGCACTGTATCAAACCCTAAATCTCCATAGTGATAACGCGCAAGATCTAAAGAGCTATCCATGCTCTTGGCTACCAATTCTTTTCCAAATGCCAGAACTCGTTTTTGGACTATAATCAATCATGGCTTGCTTCTGCTGTTGTGGGAGTTTGCCGCTCTGCCGCCGATAGTGTCTCTCTTCCAGGATTGTCGCTATCGGTGGTTTGCTGTTTTTGATGCTCAGTGATTGCTTGGCCTAATTCAGCCAACGCGTCCAATGCAGCTAGAATATTCGCGGGGATGGGGATATTAGTCTGCAACATCTTTCACCCCTTGAGTTTCGGTCTTTTCAGCCAATTCTTGTACTGCTTTCATTACTACAAAGCGCACCGCGTCACTCTGAGATCGGTGCAAATATGTAGAAAGCTCTGTAATTGCTTTCCGCTCATCGGGATTACAAAGAAAAGTAAATCTTTTATATCTTGTCATTATCAAAGCTCCTTAGAAAGGTAATATCTAACTAAGGAAGATGATAATTAAATTCAGCTATTCTTACACGTACCGGATGGTTAGTTTTGGTAAGGTGTTTGGTAAGGTGTTTAGTTAGTCAATTCCCCGCTCTATTTTGTAACGTTTATGGGCTTCTTTAAAAGTGTTTTTTGAGTATCCGCTTTCTTCTGCCAGCATTGGAAAGGTCATTTTGTACCCAGCATTTTTCATGGCATGGTACCAATCGAGCCAATCAAAAATCTTACTGCCGCTGGCAGGTTTAGCCGGCTGTTTTGGCTTTTTGGTTTTTATAGGAGAAGCGGTGCCGTTATTTTGTGAAACTAAATCATTCTTTAGCTTCATCACAAAAGGTTTTGCATCAATAAGTATTCCAGCCTCTTCTGGTGTCAACTCCAACAACTCATTTGCTACATTCAGAATATCTGGAGAGAAGAGGAGAGATGAAACAGGTATTAGGCGATTGAATTTCTTTATAGCTAATTCCAAAGTTGGGAATTCTTCTAAAAAACTCCATGCCAAATTTGGCAGAACAAATTCGACAATGCCAAGATCTTCAGGGCTATTTTCCAAGCCTTTTCCTTTCAACATAATGCGCAAGGCTTTTAACATAACTGATCTATAAAATGTCTCAGCGAAAGAGAGAGAATCCAAAGCTGGCATGACTCCTTGCGTAGAAATAGCCACAATACCTTTTGCCGATTTGAACAATATGTTTCCTAGAGGCGTTTCTTCTTTTTGGAGTTCAAGAATATCTTTAATAGTCACTTCTTTCTTTTCTAGAGCCTCTTGTTTTTTTCTGTCCTTATTGTTTTTTTTATAAGGTCTGTCTTCAGATAAGAATTCTTTCAATTCTCCCCATATTCTTTCAAAATGTTCAGCGATAAGTGGATTGTCACTATCCCAACACGTCGCCTTGATTTTGATTTTCTTGCCGATACCAAAACATTTAAACTCAATAACCTCTCCAAGTGCTTCTCTGACAGGGTTTACTTCTTTTTTCTCGCTGTTTTCATAAGCAAAAAACACAAGGTGATTGTCTTCACGTTGCTTGGGATTAAATTCAATCCACCGGATTACGCCCTCTGGTTGCTCTATTGCACGGGAAATTCCACTACGTTCATTATTTAATTCAATAATGTAACGAAAAATTTCTTTGATGGTAGCAGGTTCAATGTTTCGCTCATAATAGAGTGGATCGGCAAGCATCTCCGTTTGTGTTTTCTTATCTTCAAGATTTGATTTTCTAGCTTCATCATCGCTAATTGGATGCTCTTTTGATGGTCTAGCTCTTACCTGTTCTGCTGACCTTGAGAGCCAATCGTTTATTATCTCTTTCCAAAGCTGCCCAATAAACTGTTGGCCTATATGCAAGGCAGATTGTTTTCCCTCTCTGTTCCATTTCTTTAGATTTGTTTCAACAAAAAGCTGAGCGATACATTCTCCAGGTTTTTCCTGTGTCAGTCCAATTTCGGCTACCTCTTTATCATGAACAAGCCAGATTGCATCATCTCGCAACCACCCAAGCTCTTTACCGTCTGATATATTCACAATAACAAGAATTGAAAACAAGGCGCCTATAGTTGGAGTAGCTGATATATATCCTTCAAAAGCCCAGTTTCCACTTGTAAGTTTTATCGTTCGTAGTTCTTCATTACCCAAAATAAATTGACAGACTTCAAAAGCATTGGCATCAAAAATAAACTCTTGTGTTTTTTTCCATGTGGTCGATTCAGCTATAGGCCAGCTCCCAATACTCTGTAAATCTTTAACCAATTCAGCACTTCTTCTAAATGACATATTATGTCGTTTAGAATATTCTTCCTTAGATTCAAACTCAAATCGTGGTGGGGAAAATAGGTTACACCTTGTTGTTTCGGCATTTTTTTTCGTTAAAGTGATTCCGCCGAGTGCTGCTGACCGCAAGCCCAATTCTGAGTCATACCAATGATAAGTAACCGTGCCTAGTGTTGTTGCTTCGCGAATCACCGTCTTAGTTTCTTGAAGATGTCCATGATTGATAAGAAATTCTCTCAGATCGTTATCCATATCTAAATCAGCTAGGCTATCGATTCGATAGCCTAGCTTGCGAAGGCTAGAATAAATAGCACCGTCTAACACATCCAGCGCTAATTGTACTTCTCGAAATATTTCGACTTTATTATTGTCTTTTCGTTCAAATGATAGCATAGCGGATTCATCACCCTAACAAAAACCGTCCACCAAAGCGGACGGTCTATTTCAAAGCCATTAGGATATAATTATCCTTGTCAGCCGTCCGTATCGGCTAGACCATCGCCCTGGGTATTGTCGTACCGCAGGGCGGTTTTTTTACTACCAATCACTATATTGTTATAGTTTTAAGCACCTACCTGCTGCTCATACAGGTGCTTTTGAAAGCCGATAAAGATATTGCGGATGGTTTCTACCGTGCCCAGAATTTCTTTGGCATCTTCGATGGCTTTGTATTTCAGTACAAGCAGCGGGGCGAGTTTTTCCTGGTCGAGTTCTTCGACGCCGGTCTCGATATATTTCGAGAGTACAAATTCAAGGAATTGTTTTTGTTCTGCGTTCAGGGTGCCAAATATTTTCGACTGTGCTTTGGCAACGCGCAATTCTCTTGTGATCGGTTGGTTGGCAAATGAGATATATTCCAACACGTCGAAGAGATCACTGTTGTCGGCGTCGATCAGGGTTTGCATGGTGCGCAATTCTTCTTTGCCAAAGCCGGCTTCGGTAAGATTATCGAGCAAGGCTCTGCGTGTGGATGGGGTTGACCAGATCGCGCGCAGTTGTTCTTCACTCGTAAAGAATTCGGGGAGTTTGCCAAAGAGAATTCGCAGGAATTCTTCAGCGGAGATGGGTTTACCATCTGGTCCATAAAAGAGAGTGGATGTCATGTGCTCGATCTGGCGTTCTTTGCCATCTGCGAGTTTTATTTTTACTT
>JADHTJ010000126.1 GCA_016785015.1 Anaerolineales bacterium | reverse complement strand
ATCAATGTAACCAGCGGCCTGGTTGCCAACGAAGACTCCCTGCAGAAATGCATGTACTTTGCGGAGAAAGGTTTGCCCCAACTGTATATTCCGCTCAATGCTGCGGGGGTCAACTCGCCTGCCACGACGGCCGGGTGCATGGCAACAATGAACGCCGGAACCTTATTGGGCGTTGTTTTGTCGCAGTTGGTGCGCGAGGGCTCCCCCATCGCAGTGCCGGGTTGGAACGGCGGCCCCTACAACTTGCAAACCATGGTGGGCAATTACTGCCTGCCGGACGAACAGGGTGTTGCCATCGCCATGGGAAAATACTACGATCTGCCCGTCTTTGGTCTGGGCGGCTCGACGGACTCGAAAGCTCTCGATCAGCAGGCTGGTGCCGAATGTGCGCTGGGATTGCTCTTCCCACTGCTCAATGGGGCCAATATTATTCATGATATCGGCTTTATGGATGCTGGTTTGCAGGGATCGCTGCAGTTGATGGCCATCGCCGATGATATGCTGGGATGGATCAGAGCTGCAACCGCGGGTGTTCCTGTGACCGAGGAGACTCTTGCCCTGGATGTTGTCGAGGAGTTAGGCCCTGATGGCGATTATCTCTCTCACGACCATACCTATCGCCATTTCAAAGATGCCTACTACTCTAAATTGGCCGACCGCCAAATCTTCTCTGCCTGGGAGTCTGATGGCTCGATGACCATGGGCGAGCGCGCCGCCAAGAAAGTCGATCACATCCTTGAGAATCATAAGCCTGAGCCTTTAGCGGAAGATGTCAAGAAAGCGCTCAGGGAGTACGTCGAAAAGGCATTCAGCAGTATCCAGTGAACAGTGTCTAGTAACCGGTATCCAGTAACCAGAATTAGAATAAATTATTCACGTGCAGCAGCCCATCCGCGATGGGCGAGAAAGGTTTTTGGTTTGCGTGCCGCCAACGCGATTGGCTGGCTACCCTGATAGATGTTTTTAGATATCAAGAGAGGAATAATTATGGAAAAAGAACTTTTCTTCATGCGTGATCCCTGGGTTTATGACTCACAATCTGAGCAGTTTCAGCGACCAGATAGTAACCTGGGTTTCGATACGCGCGCATTACACGCAGGTTATCATCCACTGGGTGACATGGAGCAATTTCGAGCTTTTGTGCCGCCAATTGTGCCCTCGATGACCTATCCATATAAGCGTTTCGACGAGATTCCTTATCCCGTCTATGGCCGTACGAAGACTCCCACTGCGGCTTTGCTAGAGAAACGACTGGCATCATTGGAAGGCGGGGAAGCCTGCCTGACAGCTGCCTCGGGTTCGCAAGCTCTGTTCAATTTGATCTTCAATATGGCGCGGCCTGGAGATAATGTTATTACTACATTGAATACATTCGGAGAGGGGTACAAGCAGGCTGCTACCATTTTTCCCGAGCGCTGCGGTGTGGAGTTCCGCTTTGTGGAGAATCCTGCTGACCCTGAGTCTTGGGATCAGGAAATTGACGATGCCACAAAACTGGTTTGGGTGGAGACCCCCAGCAACCCGACGCTCTTCGTCACCGATATCGCTGCTGTAGGCGATGTTGCTCATTCCCGTGGAGTGCCGCTCATGGTCGATAATACGACTGCGACTGCGGCTTTGCAAAAACCCATGGAATTGGGCGCTGACATCATTTTATTATCGGTAACGAAATTCTTGGCTGGCAATGCCACGGTATTGGGTGGCGCGATTGTTGGCCCGGAAGAATTGATCGAAGATGTGCGCTGGAATACGACCGAGTTCGTCGGGGCAATTATGCAGCCCTTTGATTCCTGGTTGACGCTGCAATATTTAGAAACGCTCTCCATGCGTATGGAGCGCCACAGCCTCAACTCGCAGAAGATCGCTGAATTTTTGGTCGATCACCCCAAAGTCAAACAGGTTAACCATACCGGATTGGCCAGTCATCCTCAATATGATCTTGCTCAAAAGCAGATGTCAGGTCCAGGGGGGTTGATGTCATTTGTTGTTGAGGGGGGTGTGTCAAGTGCCGCCATAGTCATGGACAGCTTCCAGTTGATTTGTCACGCGGTTACTTTTGGCACCAGCCGCAGCATTTGCATGCATCCCGCTACTATCACCCATGAGCACATGACCCCCAAGGAGCGTGCGGCTGTCGGTGTTGACGATGGACTTATTCGATTGTCGATTGGTTTGGAAAATGTGGATGACCTGATCGCCGATTTAGATCAGGCGCTTGGGAAGGTTTAAACATAAGAAGTGACAGTCACCCGTAACGTGACTGTCACTTTAATTCATTCATCATCTCTACCAACCGGGATTCTAACAACCCATACCCTGAAAAGCGAATTTCTACAGGAAGCCCTAGGTAGCCTGATATTTCGTGGACTTTCTTACGATATTCAGGATCATCGGTCTGGGCGAGATAGACAATGCGTTTATAATTTTTGAAATATGTTTCTCGAAGTTGGGGAAAACGATCTAAGCCCATGCTCTTGATGATCAACCCTTGAAACGTGCGCACCATGAAATCGGTGAGAATATAGGTGCCCGGCTGCTCTTCCAAGAGATCGTTGAATAATTCCCCACCATACATTTCATAACAATGCGGCCCTGCAATGCGCTCGATATTTGGGAAGCGATTCAACATTTCGTCCAGAGCCCCCTTTGAACCACAATCCCCATAAACAACGATAAGGCGTTTATACTGCTCACGTAACGCCAAGATTCGCTGTTCTACATGTGGTGCGATTCGTTCAGGGAAAACATGATCAATGGCTGGGACACCGATAATATCCGCATCCCAGCCATGTTTATTGACGATATCCGTAACTTCGCGGCCTAAAGCGCCGCAGATGATTAATCCTGTAGTCACGCTGAAGGTCGTCTTCGCTTGCGCTCTCGTTTCCGAGCGCCTTTCCCCCCTTGGCGGTTCGCCTGGATCCAGGCCATGCAGTTCGCATCGCTTCCCATTAAAGCATTTGCAGCCAGGATGGCCTGTTTGATTTCTGCTTCTAGTGGATTTGTAATCGCGGCTGTCATCCCGGCGGCGATCAACATGGGAACGAAGGTTCTGTTGATGCCATTTCGATTTGGCAACCCAAAGGAAACATTGGATGCGCCGCAGACTGTGTTGCAGCCTAACTCGTTTGTCACACGTTGGATGATCCTGAAGACAGCTCGACCTGCATCACCTTTGGCACCGATGGGCATTACCAGAGGGTCGATGATCACATCTTCTTTGGGGATGCCATAATCCATGGCTCTCTCGACGATCATCTTGGCGATGGCAAAGCGATCATCAGGATTGTCAGAGATGCCCGACTCATCATTGGTGATGGCGATCACCGCAGCATTATGCTTCTTGACCAGAGGAAGCACAGACTCCAAACGCTCTTCTTCGCCAGTCACAGAGTTGACCAGGGCTTTGCCTTCATAAGCCTCCAGCCCACGTTGCAGCGCTTCTACGATGGATGAGTCGATACATAAGGGAACATCGGTAATTGATTGAACCAGCTTGACAACTTCTTCAAGAACAGCGGGTTCATCGATCATTGGGATGCCAGCGTTGACGTCAAGGATTTGCGCGCCAGCCTCGACCTGGGCCAGGGCGTCCCTCTCGACGCGCGCGTAGTTCCCCTCCGCCATCTCCGCGGACAACATCTTACGCCCGGTTGGATTGATCCTCTCACCAATGATTGTGAAGGGTTGTCCAGGTCCGATGATAACTGTCTTTGTTTTTGAGCTAATCGTGGTTTGCATAAATTTTTCCATAAAGGGCCACGAAGTTACACGAATTAATTAGTGGTTCTTAGTGAACTTCGTAGATATCATATATTTAGTTTCCTAATGCTTTGGCCATGGCCTTGATATGTTCAGGAGTGCTGCCGCAGCAACCGCCAATCAAAGATACGCCAATGCCACTAACGTTGAGGGCATACTGCGCCATTACTTCCGGCGTTCCTGTGTAGACAATATCACCGCTTGCAGATACTTTCGGGATTCCGGCGTTAGCCTTTGCAACCAGAACTGCCTCGGGGTTGGCTTCTCGCATGGCTTTAACGGCAAGCTCGAGTTCATCGGAGCCCGTTCCGCAATTAGCGCCAACGGCAAGGACACCGACATCCAACAGACTTTCAACGGCTTTTGCTGGGCTGATACCCATCATGGTATGCCCGTGAGTATCGAAGGACATTGTCGCCGCGATAGGCAGATCACTGACAGATTTTGCTCCCTCGATGGCAGCTTTGACCTCGTCGAGATCGCTCATGGTTTCGATCCAGAATAGATCAACACCACCTTCAGCTAAACCTCGAGCCTGATCTGCAAAAGCAGCGACCGCTTCGTCATATGTCATGGTGCCCATCGGCTCGAACAAGGATCCGGTTGGACCCATAGATCCACCCACGATCACTGTATCTGCCGCAGCATCAGCTTCGAGGCGCGCACACTCAGCAGCTGCTTTATTCAATTCAACAACTCGGTCTTGAAGATTATGCAGCTCTAGCCGGAAACTTGTGCCACCGAAAGAATTTGTCAAAATGACGCGCGACCCGGCTTCAATATAGGCGCGGTGAACCGCTCGAACACGCGCAGGGTGGAGCACATTCCATTCTTCTGGTGGATCACCTTGAAGCAACCCGGCATCCATGAGCATTGTGCCCATTGCGCCGTCGAGCAGGATGGGTTTACCGCTCTTTAGTAATTCTTTTAATGGGTTCATTATATCTCCAGGTTTTCAGTACCAGTTTCCAGTTTTCAGTCACCAGTATTCTTAATCTGGGTCTCTAGGATTCGCCGTGGTAAGGTGCCACATTTGGGGGTAGCAAATGTGATGTCTCTCACAGTAATTCCCATAGATCCGTTAATCTTCTTAGCCAACGTTATATCCGCAATCTAATGCAGTTTCCAACCAGTGTTGAGTTTCTTGTTGTTCAGCATCTGTGAGTTTGCTAATAAAGTGCTTATCGTAATAACGTTTGGCCCAGGCTTCGGCAATCTGAGCACCTATAGATCGTGAAGAGCGGCGAATTTGATCAGTAAGAGAATATGTTTCTCCTTTAGGAGAAAATTTGCTCATTTCTTACCTCAAGTAGAAGTCCAGATACTATACTAAACACTGAACACTTGATACTGATTACTTTCCTCGTTCCGCCATATACTTCTTTGCGGTCTCAACGCCCACAGCCGCATCTTTGCAGTAGGCATCTGCGCCGATAGCTTCGGCAAAATCGTGATTGAGGGGGGCTCCACCAACCAGCACGGCGACATCATCGCGCAGACCACTTTCCTTCAGGCCGTCGATAACAATACGCATGTAAGTCATGGTCGTCGTCAGCATAGCGCTCAACCCCAAGAGATCAGCATTATGTTCCTGAATTGCTTCAATAAAAGCTTCCACTGAATTATTGATGCCTAAGTTGACAACCTCGAAACCTGCACCTTCCATCATCATCGAAACCAGATTTTGGCCGATATCGTGGATATCACCTTTGACTGTGCCGATTACCAGAGTTCCCATTTTGGGTGCGCCGGATTCGGCTAATAGTGGTTTTAGTAAGGCCATGCCACCCTTCATGGCTTTGGCTGCCATTAATACTTCGGGAACGAACAGGATGCCATCTCGGAAATCAATACCAACGACATCCATACCAGCAACCAAACCCTTGGTCATAATTTCTATTGGCTCTAGTTCGCGTCCTAATAGTTCTTCAACTGCTTCAACGACTTCCGCTTCTAGGCCATCATAAAGATCTTCTTGCATCAATTCGAAGATTTCTTCGGCGGACATTTCTTTCAAATTAATTTCGTCATTCATTGTGTTCCTCAATTGTAAATAATTTCTTTGTTCACGCAACCTGACGCCTTCGCCAACGTCGATCGCGCTTTGTTATCTCTGGTTGTAACTTGGGCAGAATACCTTCCAGGTGTGGGTATGGATCGCTTTTATGCGGCAGATTCATGGCCCTGACAAATTCTTCCTGGAAATCTGCATCAACAGCTGTTTCAATATAACGAACTTTTTTGGATATCTCGCTCGCTTCAGTTCGCTTATCTTTGTTCAAAAGGGCGATGCGGGCGCCATCCCCAGCCGCGTTGCCAACAGCATATACCTCTTCTAGATTGCAATCGGGGATCAATCCTAATATCATGGCGTGCTTGGGGTCAATAAAACTGCCAAAAGCACCAGCCAGAATGATCTTGTCCACCTTTTTGATTCCAGAGCGCATCATCAGGATTTTGGCACCAGCATAAAGGGCGGCCTTGGCTAACTGGATATTGCGTATGTCATTCTGTGTTATCAGGATCGGCTTTCCTGTGGATGACTGATCTGCGGTGGCAAGGATGTACGCAGCTTTGCGTTTGTCCTGGTCCCATTGCAAGGACGCGCAGTCCACCTCGGGGTTGAATCTACCTCCCGGGGTCAGCAGCCCTGCCAAATAAAGTTCAGCCACCACTTCGATAATACCGGAACCACAAATTCCAGCAGCCAACTGCTTAGGCTGCTGATCTACGGGTACAGATTCTCCAATTACCCACTCATCAGACCAGCGTTCATCCCCAATCACCCGGAAGCGGGGTTGCTTAGTTTCTGGGTCAATGCGCACACGCTCGATTGCCCCAGGAGCAGCGCGCATGCCAGAAGAAATTTGACCACCTTCAAAAGCTGGGCCAGTAGGACTGGATGCGCTATACAGGCCCCCTGGGCTATTGAGCACTATTTCGGCATTGGTGCCCACATCCACTGTAAGAATGATGCCTTCCTGCTGATGGGGCTGCTCGGCAAGCAAAACTGCCACGTTATCAGCACCTACATGTCCGGCTTCTGCGGGTAGAAAGTGAGCATTAGCAGCAGGGTTTAGTTTTAGACCCAAATCTCTCGCTTTGACATCGACAGCATCCCGATTTGCCAGGGCAAAAGGAGCCTCGCCAATTTCCTTGGGACTGATATTCAACAAAATATGCACCATAGTGGTATTGCCCACCATGACAATTTCATAGATCTCTTTGCGGGCGATTTTGGCCGCACGCGCCGCTCGATTGACCAATTGATTGACCGCATCAATGACGGCTGTGTTCATTTTCTCCAGTCCATCTGGGCGCTCAGTGGTATAAGAGATGCGGCTCATTAAATCTTCGCCATACGATACCTGAGGGTTCATCATCGACTCAGTGGCCAGTAATTCACCGGTGCGCAGGTCACACAAATAGCTGGCAATGGTGGTGCTACCAACATCTACGGCAAGGCCATAAGCGCCTTCTTGGTAACCTGGCTGCACATCGATCACTTCAATGCCATTCCATAATGTGACCGTAATTTTCCAGTCTCCCTGGCGTATTGCTGGTTGTAATTTTCGAAGTGCGTGGATGTCAATAGATAAACCTTTATATCCCCACTGCTCATCTAAAGCATCTTGCAAACGGCCCCAATCGCCGCGATGAAATCCCAATTGGGCCTGCTCTACCTCGACATATACTTGTCGTATTGTTGGCGCAATCTCGATTGCGCGATGAGTGGCTGTTTTGCGAATGATCTGTTTTTGAGCGCGGCTTTCTTCGGGTATCGTGACCAGCAAATCCCCCAAGATCTGTGATGCGCAAGACATGCGGCGGTCTTGGATACCTTCCTTTTCTAAGTAGGCTAATTCTTCATCTGTGGGGGGGGGGATATGGCTGACGCTCGAAACGATTCCGTGTTTGGTGAACTCACCTTCTTCAATCTGTACCAGGCATTTGCTGCATTTCTGACGTCCCCCACAGACGCTTTCGATTTCTACGCCTAAATCTCTTGCGGCTTCCAACAGAGTTTTACCACGCGCAACCTGCCCTCGACGTCCCGAGGGCATAAGTATCAGGTTGTGGGTTTGGACATTCTTTGAAACCATGTCTGTCATTCGGCAATTTCGTGTAATGCAAACGATTTAACTAGTAGAGCAGCGAATCAGTTCACTATGTCAGCGCTATTTGTTTTCTAATTTAGCCGCGACGGTTTTCCAATCAATTCTTTGGTATTTTATTTCTAGCTCCGATACGATAGAATCAGCAACTTCGTAAGCAGTCCCAGGGATTTCGATCTCATCATCCCATCGAAAACCATCTGTGTATTCATCGGAGCCGATTATTCCCAAAGCCATTGCCGCGCTATCGATGGCCACCTGGAAACGATCGGAGAGCCGTTTGTTTGCGCGACCATTTTCGTCTGTGGCGCGCACCTGACATGGAATACCATGCCAACAGAGTATCTTGTATTTCGCCATAAAACGCTATTTTACTTGGTTTTAAGTCTTTCCGCTCTGATTGTTTGATCTAAAATTGATAGGTTTTATCTAATATTAACATTCCCAATTTCTAAATTCCTTTTGGTGACAATTTCATTCATTTATTGACCTGATTTGTGGATAATTGGATCAAGTATAAATGAAAAGGCACTATTCTCCCCTAAGTTTTTGAAGAGGGAGAACAGTGCCTAAATTTATGCTCTTGAGTTATGTGAGATATTCGTGAATAGATACAGCCGCTTTTCGTCCAGCAACCATGGCAGTGACAACCAAATCGGGGCCAGTGACACCGTCACCCCCTGCGAAAACACCTTCACGACTTGTTTTGCCTGTTTCGATATCAGTGACGATGAGGCCCCATTTATGCGTTTGCAACTTTGGCGTAGTTTTAGCGATGGTTTCGTCAGGCCAATACCCTAATGCTTTGATAATTGTATCTACTTCGATAATGAAATTTGTGTCTTCTATGGGAATGGGGCGAGGGCGTCCGGAATCATCCGGTTCAGTTAGTTCCATTTTGATGCACTCAACCGCGGCTAGTTTTCCATCATCTCCCGCAATGAATTTGATCGGTTGGATCAAAAATCGATATTCCGCACCCTCGTCGGTAGCCAATTCGCGATCATGGCTGTTACCAGGCATCTCCGCTTCAGTACGGCGATAAAGACAGAATACTTCTTCGGCGCCCAAGCGGACCGCAGAGCGCAAGCAATCCGCAGCCGTATCGCCGCCTCCAATGACAGCGACTCTATCCCCAACTTCAAGTTTAGTTTTTAAATTCTCAGGAAGAAGTTCGTCAGGTACATTGGAGCGGATAAGGAATTCCGTAGCGTTGATCACACCAGGAATATCCTCGCCTTCAACGCGCATCGGCGCGTCGACATTGGCACCTACGCCAACGAAAACTGCATCGTATCCCTCATTAAAAAGTTCATCGATGTTCTTATCTTTGCCGATGAAAGTATTAGGCTGAAATTCAATTCCTGCGTCAACTAAATCTCCCCATAGATCAAAAACATACTCTTTCGGTAACTTAAAGTTGGGAATTCCGTAAGTTAGTAGCCCTCCTGGAGCGGGTTTTGCATCTAATATCGTGATTTGGTGACCCTTGCGCACCAGTTGCTCTGCACAGCTAATTCCGGCGCAGCCTGCACCGATGATGGCGACATTTTTTCCAGTGGGTCCACCAACTGGAATTTTATATTCCCCCACTTGGCGCTGTTGTTGGATGGCAAATGCCTCCAACAACCCTGTTAGCACAGGTTCGCCGCGTCTACCACGCGGGCAAGCTCCCTGGCAAAGCTGGTCGTGAGGACAAACCAGCGAGCATATTTCTGGCATTGAACTAGTTTGACGATAGACGTTTGCTGCTTCTAGGAATTTTCCCTTTTCGATATGCCACATGGCCAGTGAGATGTCGTTGTTTGCCGGACAGGCTTTGAAGCAGGGGGCAGGGTCAGGGCAGTGGATACAGCGCTGGGCTTCCATGATGGCAGTATCGGCGTCAGGGATCAGCAGGACACCCTCGAAATCTTTGACCCTTTCCTCAGGGGGTCGAATGGGTAATCCGGCCGAGATGAGTTGCATGCGTTCCTTGCGATCTACGCCAGGGAACTCTCGCCGTTCTTCATTCATGGTGATCCTCCTAACAAAAAGACCGTGCTCTTTGGCTAGCACGGTCTTTCTTGAACTGCTACTGCATTACTTCTGAACCCTCCTTTTGGGGGAGTGACTTTATCTTCATTTTGGGTAAGCCACCCTCATCCATTAGGCGAGGCACTATGGCCTCCCAGTGTACGGCCATAAAGTGGATGCCTGCAATTCCTGGGGTTTTCTTCAGTTTTTCGATCATCTCCAAGGCAATGGCCACCCCTTCTTCCATCTGACCATCCTTGTCTCCTGCATCATCCATACGCTGGACAATTTCTGGAGGAATAACCACCCCGGGTACGTCGTTAGCCATGAAGTGGGCGGCTCTTGCGCTCTTCAAAGGGATCATGCCAGCGAGAACGTATACTTTGTCGAGTAGGTTGCGTTTATCCAAAGCCTCGAGCCAATCCAGGAAACCATTGTAATCAAAGATTGGCTGCGTCTGGATGAATTGCGCGCCTGCGTTGACTTTTTTCTCAGCGCGGATGGCTTCGAATTTAGGCGGTGCACCAAAAGGCGAACCAGCTGCTCCAAGGAAAAATTCGGGGCGGTATTTGATCTTACGGCCATCCAAGTAGATGCCATCGTCTCTCATGCGCCGCAGCAGCCAAAGCATCTGTACGGCATCCATATCGAATTGGTCGGGTTTGGTCATTGGGGCCGGACCAAAACGGTGATGATCTCCGGATAAACAAAGAATGTTCTTGATGCCCAAACCGGCAGCACCCATCGCATCTGATTCAATGACGATGCGTGTACGGTCACGTGCTTGCAATTGCATTACCGGTTCTAAACCAGAATCTAGACAAATCTTGCTCGATGCCATGCTGCCCATACGGGCTGAAGCTGAGGCATTGTCGGTGAAGTTAGCCGCAGGAACATATTCACACAACCAACCCGATTTTTTACAGATAGACTCGATTGATACGCTAAGGGGGGGAGCGATCTCCGCCGTGCAAGTGAATTCCCCCGTGCGCAGATTGGCTTCCAAGAGCGAGATGGGTTCTTCATACGCCGGTGCATGATATTCGCTATCGCCCAGCCACCAATCCGGCTGGCGTACATTGTAAAATACCTTTTCCAAACCTTCGTCAAATTTCTCACGATTGGTAAATCTCTCAATAAGTTTGGGGCTATCTTCCGTTTCACGCCATACCTTGACGACATCCAGCCACGTCTCGCGACCAACTCGGGCGCCGTTTAGAGGGGCGTTGATTTCCAGTAATTTGTCTTCGCGTCCCATTTTTTCGGCACGTTCGTAAATTTTGTACCATGTGCAGGGTCGGGTTGCGTCGACCTCGCAGGATTCGGGAGTTGCACCACCGCACAAACCATTGCGCAGACCTTTGGGGCAAGTCATTGGGCAGACGAAAGCGGTTTCTTGTAAGATGCAGTTACCGCACATACGGCAGCCGAAGAGTATGCCTTTGATCATTCCTTCGCCAGCAGTGAAGATTTTCATGAAGGGAGTGACGTCACTCTGATCATATGGTTTGAAGGGAGCCTGGTATCGCGGAGGGGAGAATATTGCCATGGAGTTATCCTTTCGATATATGAGAAAATAGACACTATTCCCGTGGATAATCGTAATTCCACGGATAGTGTCTCACTGTGATCGTAATTTGGATATATGTGTCAGTATAACGTGGGATACAGAAAAGTCAATTCCAGAACGTCATATTTTCATAAAAAGGTGATATTGGTAATATCAATTCCAAACTAAATGTCACCCTCGATGAGTGGTACCTTTCCCGTTGTTTTGCGGTGACTAATTCGCTCTTTTATATTTTGCAGCAACAGAAAAATGAACATGAATACGCACGAAAGAAAGGCTGCAATTGTGATCTTGATTTGAGCTTCAAGTGAGTTGATTTTTGCATTTTGTTCTTGAACGATTGAATATAATCCTTGGATTGCTGCCAGAGATATGCCATCGGCATCGATGGTGCTGATATGTTTGTTATCCTCTCCTAATCCGAAACTGGCATAGAAATCCTGGGCCATTGGGCCGATGTGCTGAATTGAAGATTCCTGTCCCGTGTAATTCCAAGTCGAAATGGGAATTCCGGCTAAGGACGCCAAAATCAGTTCGCCATCTACAGGAGATATATTTTCTTTCAGATTGCGATCGCTCAAAGAAGACCAGGCCCCACTCCCTTGGGGCAGAATGACCCCGGTGAGAGGGTTGCCCTGCTGATCAATTCCTGTCACGAAGCGTACGCCGCCCGATGCACGCACCGCAAATTCATTTGCGGTTTCTGAGACGAAGTCGAAATCATTTGAATCAGCAAAGATAAAAACACCGGGATGCTCCTCGACTGTCTGTGAACGACGTCCGGATGCAACGCTAAAATCCCCTCTCGCAAAATTGAGTAATCCGCCAGGGATAGACGCATATGCTCCACTGGCAATATTACCGTGTCCTCCACTGATTGTAGCGTAAGAGGCCAGTGCTTGGTTGCCCAAGCCGCCTGAAATTGTCGCTAGGTCAGCAGTCGTATTATTTCCGATGCCACCAGCGATAGTGGAACTGAAGCCTTCTGCCAGGTTACGCGTACCGCCCCCAACGCTGGCATAGTCATCAGATGCAAGATTGTACGCGCCGCCGGCAATGGTGGTATCTGGTGCGCTGGCAATATTTTGAACGCCTCCTCCAACTGTGGCGCGGGCATCACTGGCCGTGTTGCGGCTGCCGCCCCCGATGACTGAATCGCGGCCGATAGCAGTATTGCCATAACCTCCCCCAATGGTGGCGTAGAAGTAGCTGGCCGAGTTCTGCCTTCCTCCGCTAACGGTCGTGTGCGACGCACTGGCAATATTCATTTGCCCCCCACTAATTGTGGCATGATATGCATCAGCCTGGTTACTTGATCCTCCGCTGACGACATTATTCAAGTCGATCTCTACATTACTTTTATCAGTGGATTCGGGGGATTTTACAATAGAACTGAGCACAATGGATTGATCGTTCGAAAACTGAAGAGAATACTGACCAAAATCGGCATCCTGGGGAACCTCGAAGTAGTATATATAGGAAGGAGAGATCTTCTCCCACTTTGTATTGCGCTTGATCGCCTGCTATTGTGCGTTGGGCGTTGGCTGGTGGGATGAATATTTTTCCGTCAGTGAGCAAAAAATTATTAGTACCCCAATCTAGAACTAAGTCTGGATCGTTGTTTACGCGCTCCATTTCCAGGGTGATAACATAGAAAATCTGCCCTGATTGAGGATAGCTCATCATATAGTGCGTTTGCATGCTGTTGCGGATGCGCGCGTCCAGCACTGTGAGTTGAGCATCCCCAACTATGATTGGCTCGTCTATCCCAATGATGGGTTCAGGGCTCGTTTGTATTCCAGAACATCCTGCGATCAAGATTAAGGTTATCATTGCGGTAAAGAGAATTCTCATTTTCATAGCAGGCTCCCAGATTTTGATATTCTCAATGATGCATTATTCTGCTTTCAGTATAGAAAAGCATCGGATGTAAGTCAATACGCTATTTTTGGCTATCCACACAACAGGAGTCCGAAGCTCAATCTCTAATCCTGGTATAATCATCCCGTGGCCCGACGGAAATCCCCCAAAGACTTATCTACCGAAGAATTACGCCGCTTATTAGTGGAGAAACAACGCGGAGTTCGTCAGGAGCGTCTGGAACGATTTCGCAAAACTGGGCGAGTTGTCACCCTGGCTTCAGACTTGGACGCACCTTCACTGGATGACTTGCGCTCCGGGCCTTTAGCTGATGCTGATGACGAAAGTGCTCCCGCATCTCGCCGCAGGGTATTGGATTATTTCTTGCTGTCCATTGAAATTCTGGCAGTTTTAGGCCTTGTGTTTGTGCTTTTCAACGGTTTAGAAGTCATTCAGGAGTTGAATCAAGAGGTGGCACGTGCCCTAGAACAACCAACTTTAACTCCGACCCCCCTAATCCGAGCGGTGGTGTTGCCTTCCGGTCATACCCCACCGATTGAAGGAGTCGCACAACCCAATGAATCGGAAATCCCCGAGCATTTACGACCTCTGGTGCAGTCGTTGGCCAATGTGCCTGTTCCAACACCAGGACC
>JADHTJ010000125.1 GCA_016785015.1 Anaerolineales bacterium | reverse complement strand
ACTTTTGTTTGGCTTATCACACTCGGTGCCTGGGTTGTCAAACGCGGCTTTCGTCATTTTGTTGACCGCAAAGATCGTCGTGACAAGAGTTATTTCCGTATTGGTTGGGACTGGATCGAAGATTGTTTACGTCTCGATCATCCCATTAAGCTGCTTTTCAAACCTTATCCATGAAAGTGATAGGTGGCTAGTTTGATTTTTACCATTCGTGACTCTACTGCAAAAAGCCACCAAGCGAGTTTCCCGCCGGAATATATGGGGGTGGTATTTTTTTCAGTGGAGTCATTCGTGGAATTCGCACAATTAGTAACATTCGTGATAATAATTGAAAGAGAAGTATGAAAGTTTATAACGATATCACTGAACTGATCGGGAAAACCCCATTGCTACGTTTGTCACGTCTTGGCAAAGACTGGAATATTTTCGCAAAATGCGAATTCATGAACCCGCTCAGTGTTAAGGATCGGCCGGTATTGCAGATCATCAACGATGCCGAGGTATCTGGGAAGTTGAAGCCTGGGGATACCCTAATCGAGGCCACCAGCGGCAATACGGGCATGGCAGTGGCATACATCGCTGCCATCAGAGGGTATAAAGCAATCCTGGTAATGTCAGAAATACAAAGCCTGGAACGCAGAAAAGTTCTCAAAGCCCTGGGTGCAGAGTTGATCTTGACACCGGCATCCGAAGGCACCAAAGGTGCTCGCTCACGACTGAAAGAAATTCTGGAACAATGCCCCGAATACTTCTACGTCGGCCAACACACAAACCCATCCAATCCCAAAGCCCATTATCTGACCACGGGGCCAGAAATTTGGGAAGACACGGATGGGAAAGTCGATATCCTGGTCGCGGCATTAGGCACGGGAGGCACGATTTGCGGCGCCGGACGATATTTCAAAGAACAGAATCCTGGTGTTCGACTCATCGCAGTGGAGCCAAAAGAGTCTCCTTTTATCTCGCAAGGGGTCTTCAAACCCCACCAAATTATGGGCACAGCTCCGGGTTTCGTCCCTGAGACTTTGGATCGCGAAATCATTGATGAAATCTTTTTGGTCAGTGAGGCAGAAGCTTTTGAATCCTGCCGCCAACTGGCACAATCTGAAGGGATTTTGGTCGGCATCTCCTCGGGCGCAGTCGTCAGCTCTGCGCTAAAAGTTGCTGCAAGACCAGCAAATAATGGGAAAGTCATCGTCTGCATCCTGGCGGATACTGGCCAGCGCTATTTGAGTGTTGAAGGGTTATTTTTGTAGTGCGTTTTCTGATGGAATGGGTCTTGCAACCAATATGATAATCTATAATCTTCGCAAGTCTATGCCGATTTTTCAGGTTTAATGGGAATTGCCGTGAGAGACCTCACATTTGGGGGTAGGGGGCGTGCTCCACACGCCCCTAACCCCAAATGTGGACCCTTACCATGGCGATTCCTAGAGATCCGATTTAACACTCATTTTCAGTGAATAACGGATACAATTCATACCGTGCAACGTTCCAACGTTCAACCTTCAACTCCAAGATCCTTTGGGCCTCCTATAGCAATTTATCGGGATCGGCCTTTACGGTGGCGCGATTTTTTATTGATCTTTCTGC
Source organism: Anaerolineales bacterium (assembly GCA_016785015.1). Lineage (GTDB taxonomy): Bacteria > Chloroflexota > Anaerolineae > Anaerolineales > UBA11858 > NIOZ-UU35. The sequence continues at coordinate 12,401 of JADHTJ010000125.1, read as the reverse complement.
CAGGGGTAGTGGCGGTATTAGCTCCTTTCCTATATGGCCTTAAGCGCTATCTTTATGCGCATGCAAACTATGGTCCAGTGGCCGCCACAACGTGGAGCAGCCCCTGGTTTGGGCTGGCAGCAATTACCTTAATTCCTCTGATTTGGCTGGCACTACAAAGAGTACGTCGCTCGCACCGCATTGCAACTCTTCACAAAGAAGGAATTATGATCCGCTGGACGGGGGGACAATTCTACAATAAGCGTTGGGAAGATATCGAAGCACTGCTCTGTGACACAGTCAAAAACAAATTCCTTGGGATTGCGCTCAAAACTCGCCAACAGCTGACAATCTTGTCACATTCAGGGGAAAAGATTCGCATTGATGACCGCATTCCAAATTTATCCGAATTAACTGAACGTATCAAGGCAAAAATCTATCCCCGGTTGCTGCCACAGCTGCGTGCTGCTCTTCAAAAAGGAGACCTGCTTTACTTCGGTCCAGTCATTCTCCAAAAGCAGGCCATTAAACTTCGAGAACAAGGCATCCCTTGGGACCAGGTGACCAGCCTGAGCGTAGTCAGTGGAAAACTGGTGGTAGAATCAAAATCCAATCGCAAAATCAAAATTGCAGTAGGAAAAATTCCCAACGTCGATCTTCTCATTCAATTGCTCCAAGAAGGGGTTCATCCATGAGTCCACATCCCCGAACACATTATCTTGTGATCACCCTAACTCTGCTGACGCTCATTGGCATTACCGGTTGTGAGTTGCAGCTTCCTACGCCGTCTCCCGCCTCTTACACTGTGCCGGAAGAAACACCCACTACAGAAAAATCTAATGACCTGGCTGTGGTGACGTTTTTTGTCGAAATCCCCGCCGATACACCACCCGGTGAACCAATTTTGTTGAGCATCCTCGATGAAGTCACCGGCCTGGCGCTCAACACACAGCGCTATACCATGGATGCGATTGATGACACGCGTTACGTCTTGGGAATTCCCTTACCCGTTGGCACAGTTGTCAAATACCGGTATTCGCGGCAGGGGGATATCTTAGCAGAGGAACACATTTCTAATGGGCGTCCAGTGCGATATCGTCTATATCAAGTAGGTGCGCCAGGAGAGGTGCATGACGTTGTCACGCGGTGGAATGATACTCGCTTTGAGGGAGTTACTGGCCGAATTACAGGAACGCTAACCGACGCCCAGAGTGGCACGTCGACCCCGGGCATTTTAATTGCCGCCGGGGGTGCTCAAACCCTAACCGACAGTGACGGCCATTTTCTCATCGAGGGGCTGCCACCTGGAACACATAACCTTGTAGCCTACGCTGTCGATGGATCTTATACGACTTTCCAACAAGGCGCACTCGTCGCTGCAGAATCGAACACACCTGCCAATATCCAACTAACACCGACAGCCAATGTAGATGTGACCTTTCTGGTGCATGTGCCGGAAGACACACCACCGAATGTGCCGCTTCGCATAGCAGGTAATCTACTACAACTTGGGAACACATTCGCTGATCTATCGGGGGGGATCAATACTTTGGCCTCACGGATGCCGGTGCTTTCTCCCCTACCCGATGGCAGTTATGGAATCATCATACCATTACCTGTGGGGACAGACATCCGCTATAAATATACTCTCGGTGACGGCCTGTGGAACACTGAGCGATCTAATGATGACGCCTTCAATATTCGCAATTTCATTGTGCCAGATGTGCCAATAGTGATCGAAGAAACCATCGAAACTTGGCATGCGGGCAATACCAGTTCGATTACTTTCGATATCATTGTGCCAGAAAACACATCCGTGGAAGAAGGCGTTTCTATCCAATTCCACCCTTACGGTTGGACAGAGCCATTGCATATGTGGCATCTTGGCGAGCAGCGTTGGGCGTATATTCTTTATAGTCCCCTCGACCTGATCAGCCAGTTAGGATATCGCTACTGCCGTGCTGACCAATGCGGCCACGCCGACGATAAACGCACCCCTGGAGCATTCACATCAGGGCAAATCATCGAAACCAGTCCCGATCCTTTAGGTTTACCGGATGTCGTTGAAGAGTGGGCCTGGTTGGCAACTGAACTTCCTCAGGTTGGTGTTACTGACACCCCCATCTCACCGCGAGGGTCTGATTTCGTAGCAGGATTCGAATTCCAAACCTTTCATCATCCATCAATCCTACCAAATATCCCTATCGCCCTGGATGATATGGCAGGGCGCAATGCAAACTGGGTAACCTTTACTCCAAGTTGGAGCTTCACGCGATCTGACCCGCCGGTGCTAGAATCTATCACAGGTCAAGATGCTCTGTGGGCAGAATTGATCAACATGGTGCAACAGGCTAAGGATCGCGATTTGAACGTAGCTATTCGACCAGTCCCCCACTTCCCAACCGCAGTTGATGCCTGGTGGGGTTCCGCACCACGAGATTTCTCCTTTTGGGTTTCCTGGTTCGATCAATATCGAGCTTTTGCTTTGCATCATGCAGATCTGGCTGCACGCAGCGAGGCACAGACTCTGATTTTAGGCGGAGCCTGGATGACTCCAGCGCTCCCAGACGGAAAGTTGGCCGATGGCACTCTGGCTAACGTACCTCGAGACACCGACGACCGATATGAAGATCTGATTGAAGAAATCCGCCAACGATTCAATGGAACCATTGCCTGGGCATTGCCCTATTCTGAGGAAATTACCAATCCGCCAAATTTTTTGGAGGAAGTCGATCAAATCATAGTGCTCTGGTCTGCCCCTCTCAGTGATGACCCTGATGCCGATTCAGAGATCCTGCAAGCCGAAGCAGAACGTATCATCAACGAAGAAATCTATACCATGCGCTTGATTTGGAACCCACGCTCTGAGTCGAAATCGGTTATTATCAGCATTGCCTATCCCTCTGTTGAGGGTACTTTCACAGGATGCCTACCTGACCCTTTCGTTGATTGTCTCTCACCAGAAGCCTTGAATTACCCCGCCCCAGATCTGCCGCTTTTGGGCCTCGATTTCGTTCAGCAGGCCAAAGCTTATGACGCGGTTCTTGCAGCCATCAATCAATTTGATTGGATCAGCGGCACAGTATCCCGAGGTTATTACGCCCCTGCAATCTTGCACGACAAATCCACCTCGGTACATGGTAAACCGGCTGCTGATGTGTTACGTTATTGGTATGGTCAATTTTTAAGGAGTGAATAATGGTTCCAATAATTAATTCAACTTCCTTTGGCTCAATCACGATTGACGACGTGAAATATTCCCATGATGTGTTAATTCGTTTGAATGGTGAGGTTACTAAACGCAAAAAGAAGCTCTCTAAGGAACTATACGGCACTTCTCACAAAATTTCACTAACAGAGGCTGAATATGTTTATGAAGAGGGGGCTGAAAGATTGCTAATTGGCAGCGGCATGTTCGATCGAGCACATTTCTCTGATGAAGCGAATGCGTTTTTCAAAGAGAAGGGGATTGAAGTAATTTTCGCGGCGACACCCAAAGCAATCAGGAAATGGAATCAGGAGAGTGGGGAAATAATTGGATTATTTCACATAACTTGTTAAAAATTTAGACGGGTAAACAACAAAAGTGGGGCGCACACCTTTGGAGTAAATGCATCCCACTTTTTTTATATTTATATCAACGGAGTAATTTATCCCACCAATGCTATTGCTTATTGAAAAATGATATACCAACACCTGCCACTATCAGAACACTCAATGCCATCGATCCAGGGCATATTCTTCGGCCACCATTACTAGTGGTTGATGTTGGTTCTTGAGGTTCAGCCTGAGTTTCGCTATTCGATTCAACAGGTTCCGCGTCCGCTACAGGTTGGGGTTGCACTTCAGTTCCTTCTTCACCTAGTAGGGCAATATTATCAATCCAAATGGTGCCAGAGTTAGGGGTATCGGGATAGGTATCGAAACCAAAAGCGAAACCGTTGATCTCAGCAGGGTCCACTGGAGAACCAGGATTCTCCTCCCAATCTACGCCTACGATCTGATCCCAGGTCAATTCTATATGCACCCAGTCATCAACGCTTTCGGGGACAGTTTCGATTGTGTAATGGTATGTCGCGCGGTTTACGGGACTGCCTGCATAGGCATCAACATTGAAGAGTAGTGCTGCCGCTCCAGCAAAATAATCAAAGGCCAGGCCGCGTGTGCTCCTGAAACCGGGTGCCCCATCATACATCAGTGCACAAGTTCCCCAACTATCCGGTTCGATGTGGAAATCAATCCTCAGTGAGGAACTGCCAACCTGAGATACACTGCTGTCCAGACCGCAAGAGAGTGTCGTGGCGGGGTTGGCATCATCCCAAAAAGATTCCCATCCGTGAGTTCCTGCCGGTGCACCAGACTCGAAATCGTCGATAATGCCGCCATCAGCTAATGCCAATGGGGATTGTTCCTGCTCTGGGATCTCCTCAGCAGCTTCGGGCTGAGTCAGAGAATCCTGTTGTTGAGTTGGGGATGTCGGGGCGTTCGCCATCCAGCGATTGTAGAAAATGTTCAACATGGGTATAAATTCCGACGTCGCTTTTTGATTGCCTACATTATTGGGATGCTCATCCCCATCAGAGTCGTAATACAGAATCCCCTTGCCATGATTGATGTTGTATTCGATATCACTATCTTGGAAACGGTGATGGTTATCGGGGTTGGTGAGAATGTTGTGAAAATCCCAAACGGCAACATTGCTGAGTGGATAGTTGTTTTCACTCAACCAGTCTTCGACCATCCAGCGACTGAACTCACGGGCATTCTCAGCGTTGCTGGTATCTAGCAATGGAGGCGGAGTGATGGCAATAAACAATTTATCCGGGCGGGTGATGAAGTAATCGAGCAGCTCGTTGTAAACGTACTTGGCATGACCAATGGTGTACCACTCTCCATCAGCAGCAAGGTCATTAGGAGTTCCTCCGAGATCTGAATTTGGGAAGCAAGATTTGAAGATAATGATTTGGTTTTCGCCGCCAGGATCGGACAACATACGAGAGTAAGATGAGTTTTGTCCGTTTTCGTTATAGACAGCGTCGAGATAGCGTCCACTTTCTGGTCCAATAAACCAATCGTACCAATTGTAATAATCGGTCGCGTCTCCAATCGAATCTGGCCCCCAACCATAGTTTGTATCGCTGACGAAATAGTTGTTTTCTCCTAACGTACGTCCCAGATCCCCATCACCATCGGTCAGCCAGTTTTCACCGACAGAATGGTGGATGAAGATCAGTTTTACAGGATCAGCCGGTGGCGTGGGATCTTCAGTCTGAGCCTGCACTGGGATAAAGCACAGAATCCCAAACAAGGACAATAAAGCAAGAGCTAGAATTGAATGAGATAAACTTTTCATGGCAGCCCTCCTAAGGCAACAAGCAAAAACGCTTCTTTGTATTATATACGAGGAATAATGGGTCTCTAGGAATCGCCGTGGTAAGGGGCCACATTTGGGGGTAGGGTGCGTGCTCCGCACGCACCCTACCCCCAAATGTGAGGTCTCTCTCGGCAATTTCCATAGATCCGGAATAATTGACTTTCCTATGGCAATGTCCCTATGCTAAAATAGGAAGTGGACAAAATCACTCAGATTTACATTCGAGGAATTTCATGCTGCAACCCGAACGTACTATCCGATCGACCTGCCCTTATTGTGGCGTAGGCTGCCAGGTGGATCTGCTCATCAAAGACGATCACATTTTCCGCGTTGAGGCCCCTTTCGACGTAGCCCCAAACTATGGACGTTTGTGCGCCAAAGGCCGCTTTGGGATGGATTATGTCACCCATCCATCGCGCTTGACACGACCATTAATTCGTAAAGATATTGGAGAGAAACCGCGTCAGCCCATCGATATCGATGGATTTCGGGAAGCTTCCTGGGAAGAGGCTTTAGAGTTAGCTGCTGAGAAGATTGCTGAGATTATCAAGCAAGTTGGTGGCAATGCCATCGGTTCTTTTTGTTCAGCAAAAGCGACCAATGAAGATAACTATATTTTCCAGAAATTCATCCGCGGCGTTGTGGGAACGAACAATGTTGACCATTGTGCGCGCTTGTGCCACGCTGCCTCGGTGGCCGGGCTGCAAATCGCCATCGGTTCATCTGCCATGTCTAATTCCATTGCAGAGATGAAGGACTTGGATGTGTTCATCATCACGGGCTCCAATACCAGCGAAACCCATCCAGTTATCAGTACATTTATGCGAGAGGCTGTTGTCAACGGAGGAGCCAAGCTCATTGTTGTCGATCCCCGGGGAATTGAAATGACCGAATTTGCATCCCTCTGGCTGCGACAGACTCCTGGCACAGATGTTGCCGTTTTCAAAGCAATGGCCCAGGTCATTGTCGCCGAAGAACTCTATAATCCAGCCTTTATATCAGAACGTACCGAAGGATTTGATGAATATGCAGCTTCAATCATGGAGTGGACTCCTGAGTGGGCAGAATCGATTTCAGGTGTGCCTGCCGATATGATTCGACAAGCAGCACGCATGTATGCCACAGCCAATGCTGCTTCTATTTACTGGGGCATGGGAATCAGCCAATCAGTCCATGGTACTGACAACACGCTTTCACTCGCCAATCTAGCCCTGCTAACGGGGCACATCGGCCGCCCCGGGACGGGACTCAATCCCCTGCGCGGGCAGAATAACGTCCAGGGGTGCTCAGATTCAGGCGGATTACCCAATGTTTTCCCCGGCTACCAGCGCGTCGATGACCCTGAAATTCGCGCAAAGTTCGAAGCTGATTGGGGCGTTGCACTCAACCCCGAGGTGGGGCTGACTACGATGGAGATGGTCGATGCCGCAGACAGCGGAGCGATCCGGGGATATTATGTGATGGGGGAAAATCCCATGATGTCCGAACCGGATTTGCGTCACGCCCGGCATGTGATAGAGCAGTTAGATTTCATCTTGGTGCAAGATATCTTTCTCAATGAAACTGGCGAGTATGCTGATATCATCTTGCCCGCCACTAGCTTTGCCGAAAAGGATGGCACTTTCACCAACAGTGACCGACGCGTGCAGCAAATCCGCACCGCGCTGCCAGCACCTGGGGAAGCTCGTCATGATTGGGTGATCACCAGCCAATTAGCGCGCCGTGTTGAAGAAAAACTTGGGCGAAGTAAAAGTGCCGGATTCGAATTTGAGCATCCCGAGGAGATATGGGACGAAATGGCACGCTTGACGCCACCGTTCCAGGGAATCGGCTACAAACGCCTCGACCGCGAGGGCGGCGTTCACTGGCCCTGCCCCGCACCCGACCATCCTGGCACACCTTATTTATTCGAGGAGAGCTTCCCGCGTGGTAAAGGTCAATTTTCTTCTATCGACTTCCGGTCTTCGGAGGAACTCCCTGATGAAAACTATCCCTACATATTATCTACGGGAAGAGTACTATATCACTGGCACGGCGGCACCATGACCCGCCGCTCTCAGTTAGATCATATCTACCCTGAGGCTACGGTTGAAATCAACCCTGATGACGCGCGCCAGCTTGGGGTTCAGGAGCACACCAGAGTGCGCGTGCGCTCTCGTCGCGGCCAAATCGAAGTCAAGGTTCTCGTTACAGAACGATCTCCCCAGGGTACGATCTTCATCCCATTCCATTTTGCTGAAGCCGCAGCCAATGAACTAACCAATGATGCCCGAGATCCCCAAGCAAAAATCCCTGATTTCAAGTTCTGCGCAGTTGCTGTTGACCCAGTCTGATCGCTTAATTCAACCTACACAAACACTTTCTTCTTTACCAATCGGGGTTGGCGATGTAGAATAACTCAGTTTTACTATTGGTAAATCATGAAGGAAACCATGGACGAACTAGATCGCACAATTCTGCAATTCTTGCAGCAGGACGGACGAAAACCCTTTACAGAAATCGCTCAAAAATTGGATATTTCTGAAGGCACAGTACGCAACCGGGTGTCTCGTCTCATCGAGGATGATATCTTACGCATTGTTGGTGTCGCTGATCCTGTTAAACTGGGGTTCACTGTTTCATCTGTTGTCGGCGTATCGGTTCAAGGGGGTGATATCGATAAAATTGGAAAGAAAATTGCCACTTTCCCAGAAGTGAATGACGTCATCATGGTTTCGGGAGAATTCGATCTGATCCTAATCGTATATTGCCGGGACAGAGAACACCTGACAACTTTCCTCAAACAGTCTTTGCGCCCAATTCTTGGAATTTCACGTACACAAACTTTTATAGTGCTCAGTTCGTTTAAATCCAATACGGATATGCACCCATTGACTGATTTCTAATTTCGTTTCAGGGTCTATAAGAATTGCCGTGAGAAACCCTCGTTTCAGTGAATGAGAATTCACCCAGCCCTATGCTATAATTATCATAATCATGGAAAAAGATATCATCGTCACAAATGAAATTCATAAAGATGGGACAATCCCTGAGGAACACAAACCTCAGACCGGGGCCATCATTGGTGGGGTTCTTGGGGTCTTGATCTTCATCGCACTGATCGTTTTCAGTATTATCTTCTTATTGAAACCATCAACGGACACGGCTCGTTTCAGGGATGTTTTCATTATTTTCATGGCTTTGGAATCCATTGTAATTGGGTTGGCGTTGATTATCTTGATTGTTCAAATTGCGCGCCTGATCAATTTGCTGCAAAACGAAATTAAACCAATCATCGACTCGACCAATGAAACGGTGAGTACCTTGCGAGGTACCACGCAATTTTTAAGCAATAACCTGGTTGAACCTGTGATGAAACTTAATGAATATCTGGCTGGTTTAGGACATCTTTTTCAATTCATCAAACCGAAGAAAAAATAAGTTGTTAGATAAAGGAGTGATAACATGAGTAACGATAGCAATGAATTTGGAGCCTTCCTGTCGGGGTTTGTTTTTGGGGGGTTGGTCGGAGCTGCGGTTGCGTTGCTCTTAGCGCCCCAATCTGGAGAGGAAACTCGTACCTATATTCGCGATAAAGGCATTGAGTTGAAAGACACGGCTTCCGAGAAAGCCGCTGAAGTTCGCACGCAGGCTGAAGTGAAATATTCCGAGGCTCGCACGCAAGCTGAAGCTAAACTTGCTGAAGCCCGCCAACAGGCTGAGAAGATCGTGCATGATGCCCAAGCTAAAGCAGATGAACTGCGCCAGCAAGGTCAAGTTGTGCTCGATGAGCAGAAGTCCAAGATCGAGGGTGCACTTGAGACTGGAAAGAAAAAGATTGCCAAAAAGGATGCTCCCGCCGAAGAAGCTGGTGAAGCATAAGGTTTGTTTCTACTAAAGTAAAAATCGCCCCAAAACTAACTGGGGCGATTTTTTTTTGGAGTGAGAAGAGCATCACACTACTCAATCGAGAAATCCATCCACTCTGAATAGGGACCAATTGTACCCAGGTTATCTACCACACGTACTTGCCAGCGATATGAAGACGCACAGGTGGGTAAGAAGAATTCAACTTGTGTATCTGTGGTAGTGCCGATTTCGGTCGTGCTGGAACCTTCGACGACCCATTCATAGTAGGCTATGCCATTTGCGGAATAAACGGGGTTCCATTCCAGGAAGATTGTCGAACGGCAGCTATAAGATCCGCTGGGGGCGATGGGGTCTGGCGCAGCAAGGGGCTCAGTGGTAGGTGGTGTATATGTGAGGGTAGGAGTCCAGGTTAGGGTCTGAGTCGGAGTAAGAGTCGGAGTCAACGTTTCTGTCGGTGTAAGGGTAATTGTGAGAGTGATCGTATCTTCCATTTCAGGGACAGCTGTTGTCGGTTCTGACGGCTGTTCTGGAGAGCTTTCCCCATCGACAATTACCATTAACACTTGGGATGAAACACTGCCACCGCCTGATCCTTCAATACTTGTCTGAAGTGCGAATGTTCCAGGCTCTGTCGGCTGCCAACCCTGGGTCATGATACCGCTTTTCAAGGGTTGGCTCAGTTGATCACGGCGTGTTTCTATTCCATTCACCATCAGACGTACTACACTAATTCCTTCGGTAGATGTGACTCTGCTCTTGATCTGGACCAGATCGCCAACAGAAAAATGGGTTTGATCACCTGGAACAATAATCTGCACGACAGCAGACTCAACCTGCACGGGTTGAGATTCGGGGAGAATACACCCAACCAGCCAAAAACCCAAGAGCATTACTATTTTCAAAGCCAATCCTAGATATCTCATCGGATGTCTCTTTCACTCCAATTCAGGTTCCACTATCAAATCCCAGGGTTGGTCGCAAGCTGGGGTGTCAATTGGCAACATGGGCGGTTGCGAGAAATTCGACGAACTCCGCCGCAGCTCACGACGATCTACTGCAACCATACGGTAGAGATAAGGGGTGTTGCAGCCCACCTCAGTATCGATAAATTGCGTACTACCAAGAGGTACTTCTATGCTTCTCCAGGGTTGGTTTAAAAATGCTGTATTCTTCTCGATCAGGATTTGTGTCGCAGGTAAATAGCGGACATCATCAACCTGCTCGAAAAGCAACCAATTTATATAAACACAACGTTCCGCTCCGCCGCAATCATTAGTTGCGTGCAACTGCTGTAGAGCAGGCGGCTCTTTGGGAGGGCATGGAGGTAGTTGTATGCTGAAGGTTGGTCCTTCGTTTAAAACCTGACCATCCGCTACCAAGGACAGGAAAAAATCATATACTTGCCTGGAACAAGCTACACTTTGATCAACTTGAATACGATTGTTATTCTGTCCAGGCCGATGGGGGAAGAAGATATGATTTTCTTCTATATACTCGCCATCTTCGTTCGTAAATCCTTCCCAGAGATTCAGTCTTACATTGTTTCCAGCGGGCCAATCAAACCCAGGAGGAATATCAAATTCGATGGTCACATCAAGAAAATGACCATGGATCCATTCATCCCAACTCGTCGATAAGGATAATTCTATATCAGCCAACCGTCCTTCAGGGCAGAAATGCGGCGGAGCAGGAACAGTTGCATGAGCCAGCCAGTTGTTGGAGTCAAAACCGTGGTGGACGTTACCGCTAGATACTCCCAGCAAATACCAATATTCATTACCGCATTCCACATCTCGGTCGATTAATTGATAATCTCCACCCTGCTGAAGAACATCTAAGGGGATTGCCTCTTCCATGATATTGTGCGCGTTCTGATCACCTGGAGGTCCAGTCTTATTCCAACGCACCAGCATCTGACGGACACCATCTTCGGGCCAATCCGCATCAGCGGGCAAGTTCCAGCCCAATATAACGCCTTCGGGATGCACCTCCGAAGTCAGCTGTAGATCATCGACCCTTCCCGCTCCACAAACCTGGGAGTTGACTGTATGTGCTTCGTAGGCCAGGGTCTGCTGACCTCTTGGCATATCCCCACCATTCAAATACTCATTCAACGCAGCAGCGTCATAAGCATTGACTGCAACCGAATATTCGTAATCTTCTTGGCAAACAACATCTTCATCCAGCCAGGTAAATTGCTGGCCGGGCACAAAGCCTCCTCTTTGCAAATCGACCCACTCGTGCGGCATAAATCTAGTGACCTGGTTAAAATGAGCGAAACTCTTCCTGATTTGCGGTGCGATGAGTTGGCCTGCAGGTGCTGCAAGCGCATCCTCGATCGTCAGGGTGATCATGTTACCCCCAGGGCCTGGTTCGACAGAAACGCTGATCGGCAAACCCATTTCGCAAACCCAATCTTGCGGAGCGCACTCCGGCTGCTCTTCTTCGTCGGGAGCGCCGATGTCTCTATTTGCCCATAAGTCGCGTAATAAATCATCCAAATCTTGCCCACCCCCCCAGGGGAAGAAATCACCCACATCGAACTGTGCAGCAAAGTCTTCGGCCTGCCTACGGAATTGCTCGCGCAGCCAGTCTTCATCGATATCATGTTCAGCCGCTGCAGGCGGTTGATCCTGTTGAGCGAGAACTTCGACGATTTCAACGCTGGGTGGGGAAGCCTGCCCGGATGTATCAAAAGCTTGTAATGTTAGCACCCATTGCCCATCCCCTAACTGCACGACCAAATCGGTCTCGCAGGCCTGATGCCCGTCACACAATACTATTGATTGAGCGCCATCTTGATCAACAACGTTTCTCCAGGTAAATGTCAGCCGCTCCAATCCTAGATCATCACGGGCAGAGCCGACAGCCGCGGCAGTGACTACAGCTACCCCGCCATTGGGGGGCATGATAACATCCACAAAGACTTCGAAGCGGGTGACTTCGGGAGCTGCATCTTGAGGCTGTTGGGGGAGTTGCGGTGGCACCTGATCTTCTTCGGGGGGAATTGGCTCGTCGCCGGCGGCCGGCTCTTCTACTTGAGGTTGGTCGCCGCCTTCAGGTTCAGGTTCGCCTTCAATGGGAGCATCTGCATCCACATCACCTACAGGTTGATCCTCATCTTGTAGAGGAGCTTCATCCCCGGCGGAGTCCTCTGCTACTCCAGCATCCAGTGGAGCAGCAGCCAGCACTTCCACTT
>JADHTJ010000012.1 GCA_016785015.1 Anaerolineales bacterium | reverse complement strand
CCCATAAACGAGTTATTTGCCACCCAACCTTCGTCTTGAAGGAACTCCTCTCGTTCAGTTAAGGCAGAGGTGCTATCACTCGTACTACGGCAACACCAGTCAAACTCTCGCGTGCGATCCCAAGTATCATCATCTTTCGTATAAATCGCGGTTCCTAACGCAGCAGATGAATGCAAAACTACCACCTCATCTCCATGATCTACAAAAATATTTCCAACAATAAGCTCCAAGGACTTTGACCGTATACCGAGATAAAGATAACCTTCATTTTGCATCAAGTACAACTCGCTGCCATCGGAAAGAGTCTCAATTGCTGCATCATCCCACTCTAAAGGCGAAAGCGTACCATCTATGATAGGCGGATTCGCTGAAGGAGCTACAATCGATCCGTGTTGTGTTTCAGCAACTCCATTATCTTGAGAAGGCGGCGAATCAGCACAACGAAATCCCAGATTTGGAAAGGATGACAAAGGCCCAAATTCGGAATTGCGATAATAGGTGCCCAAAAACATGTTCGTGCTGTACCAGGAACCTCCTCGAACTACGCGCGCATTTTGATTGGATGACACAGGTCCTTGGGGATTGACAACCTTTTCAGTAGGGTATGCGCCATACCAATCAGCCGTCCATTCAGAAGCATTTCCAGCCAAATTATAGACGCCATATGGACTGGCTCCTTGGGGATACAAATCAATGGGCACGGTTTCATCAATCCCACAAAGCTGGTAATTGGCATGATCACAGTCTATTTCATCGCCCCAAGGGTATTGTCGTTCATTGTCCCCGCGGGCAGCTATTTCCCATTCAGCTTCCGTTGGCAGGCGTGCATCTCTCCAATCACAGTAAGCTTTGGCACCAAACCAAGTGACCTCTACAGTTGGATGATCATCATACCCATCATCTGGTTTCCAAACGCCTTCAACTTGATGAAGATGGCCCTCGGCTCTGCTGCTGACATCCAACCAAGGGGCTCCCTGCTCTCGTTGGTTTCCAATTTCATTGAGAAATTCAGCGAAGCTCGCATTGCTAACTTCGAATTGATCGATATAGTAATCGCTCAGAATCACAGTATGAGGTGGACCGTTGTGTGATGATCCCTGCCCCATCGTGAAAGTGCCAGCTGGTATCAGGATCATTGGAGTGTCATGATCATCGATGATCTGCGAAGCAAGCCACGGGTTGGGTACGCCTGCTCTCTGCTCATCATCTAGGATCGCACCCTGATATGTCACTAGGTTCACTTTGGTTTGAGTACCAAATCCCACTTCAACCAGGGCGAAGTAAGTGTAGTCAGCGTAAACAAAATTTGGCATAAAAATAGTGGCGCCATTAGGCAGTTCAGCAGTAGTCAAAATTGGGCTGTCTTGAATTGGCTCCCAAGAAATACCGTCATTGCTCGTGGCCAGCCAGAGGCGGCTGTTTCTACCTCCATCCAGACTCGTTTGGTAAAACATCAACCAACCATCTGTGGTGTATCGCACCCGTGGATATTTAATCCTGGCATCCTCCAACCCCGTATTCGTCTGCCCAAAGATGGGGTCACTTAGAGCAAACATATCATCTCTAGTTTCCGAATTATCGTATTTGGTCCAGTGTTCTCCATCAGTTGATGTCGCCATCCCAATCATGCCGAGTTGATTTTGATCTCCAACACCCACATAATACATATAGTAAATGTCACCAAGGCGGATCACATCGGGGCGCTGTAACGCGGTCGAGGCCCATCCACTCGGATCAGGTTCGAGTATTGGATTAGGATCAACCAACCAAGGACCTTCAGGTGAAGGGGCTGTAGCGCGCCCAATCCGCGAAGGAGGCGTAATTCTCGAATTGTCACGGGTATAGAAATATAAAACCCAAGTGCCGTCAGGTTCGACAATGACCGCACCTGCCAGGATACTGTTTGCATCGTACGGTATGTCAGCCTCATTAATAATCGACTGCTCACTAACTCTTTCCCACTCATATCCATCCCTTGAAACAGCGTAGCCAATATGTACTTCATCTGGCGGATAGGAATTCGAACTGTTATAAAACATATGGAACTGATCATCATGAAAAACTACAGCTCCAGGGTCTTGATACTTACCATTCAATGACCTGACATCAGTTGCGGGTAAGATTGAACGATCTTCACTCTCGATATATTTAAACTTGATAGGATCAGGTGCCGTCTCGAGTTCCGCTGAAACTATTGGTCGCCAAACGGGGATGCCATCGAGAACGTAGTTGTCCGTCAAGCGCTGCAAATCGCCGCTCGCAATATCCAGGATGTAGATTTCACGATTTCCATCCTGGTTCGATGTAAATGCAATCCGATCTCCTTCAGGTGACCAGTCAGATACCCACACGGTAGAATTTTCGGTAGTCAATCGAAATACTTCACCGCTATCAACATTTACAACGTATAGGCCGCGGTGCCCATCGCGTTGGGAATAAAAACTAATTTGCGTACCGTCGGATGACCAAGCGGGATAAAGATCATCCGTTGGGTTGTCAGTCAAGCGTATTTGATCGCTTCCATCGGCCAGCATGCTGTAAATTTCCGGGTTACCATCTCGTTCGGAAACAAAAACAATCTGCGTACCGTCAGGCGACCATTTGGGCAGATAATGATCACCAATGCCCTGCGTGAGTCTCTTCCGTCCACTGCCATCAAAATCCATAACATAAACATCCGATTTACCAGACTGATAAACCATAAAGGCGATCTTTGAGCCATCGGGGGACCAGGCAGGTTCGAGGTCATTCCCTGGTTCTCGTGTGAGTCGTTGTAGATCTGATCCATCAGCATTCATCGAATAGATCTCGAAATTCTCATCTCGCTGGGATGCAAAGGCAATTTGCTGCCCATCTGGCGACCAAGTAGGCCAATAATCCTCACCGGGATGATCCGTTAACCGTTGGAGATGACTGCCATCTGCCATTATGCGATAAATTTCCATATTGCCATCCATCTCGGAAGTAAACGCTATTTCTCCTATAGAATCCGAGGTCGAGGATGCAAGGACTGTCATCCAGGTTTCTGGCGCGAAATTTACAGATTTAGGCGCATCACCCGGCAATGGTTCGAAATCTCGACATCCCTCTGAGAGCGATTCAGGCCAATAATCAGTTGATTTATAATCAGGGCTCATTAAATATGTCACTGCCAGACGTACGGCACCGTCTGTCATTGCAATTTGATATTCCATATCATTTGTGGCGCCCATGTTGCCATTACTTGCCACCCAGTTTTCCGTTTCTAGGTGTCTTTGGCGCGCTTGAAGCACCGATTGGCTGTTGGAAGTTTCGCGATTACTCCAAGAAAAATCTCTGGTTTTTTGCCACTCATCATCGGTTTGGATATAAGTCGCTGTGCCAAGAGCCGCGGAAGAATGCAGTACCGAAACTTCTTCGTCCCGATAAACGCAGAGGCTTCCTAAACCGAGATGATCGGAAATGATGCCAACATAAAGGTAAGCACCATTTTGTTTGAGCAACAACTGACCATGGGAAAGTTTGATCATTTGAGCATCCGCCCATTCGTCAGAGGAAATCGTTCCATCGATGATTGGCGATATTCCTGGGGGGGCATGGAACGTAAGATGCTCAATATCTGGCTGAGGTGTGGGGGATAATAAAGACAACGAAGGTTGAGGCGTGGCTGTAATATAAACAACTTGTAGATTTGTTTTCGGGGTACAGCCAACCAATAGCGTGAATACCAAGGCCATAATCCACCCCAAGATAATCTTCTTCATTGTGGTCCTCCTATGAACCAAAGTGATAGTCAAATAGTTGACTATCACTTCAACTTTCATGTCTTATATTACGGACTGGCTCGCCAATCAGGGAAACCATCGAAATTACCGTGGTGGGTGATCTGGTAGATGGCCGAACCGTCGGCACGGATCACGTATACTTCCGCATTCAGCCCCCAGTTTGCATAGTAGACAATAAAATTTCCATCAGGCGACCAGGCCGGACCCTTATCGTAACTTGGCGTTGTGGTTAGTTGAACCACGTTCGAGCCGTCTGCATCCATAACGAAGATATCTTCATTGCCATTGCGATCAGAAACGAAGGCGATTTTCGAGCCATCTGGAGACCAGGCAGGAGTGTAGTCGCTGGCCTCATTTTGGGTCAGGTTGATTAGATTTGCGCCATCAGGACTGATGGTGTAAATCTCCAAATTCTCATCTACTGTTGATTGGAAGGCGATCTTGGTCCCATCTGGCGACCAATCTGGTGAAGAATTGGAACCACCAAAATCGGTCAGTAACCGATGGTTTCCGCCTTCGGCATCCATGATGAAAATATTGAAACGGCCATCAAAGGTATTTTCAGTAATTTGTCGGTTGGAAGTAAAGGCTAACTGAGTTCCATCAGGCGACCAGGCTGGTTCCGATTCGAATGAGTTGGCATCTCTATTAAATCGTCGAAAACCTGAACCATCTGCGTTCATCATATATAAATCGTAGTTATCATAACTGACCCGAGAGACATATGCGATGCGATCGCCTGCAGAGGACCAATCAGGTCTAGAATTACGTTTCTCATTCGTAGTCAATTGTGTTAGATTTGTGCCATCAGGATGTACAGTAAAAATTTCGGATTCTCCATTGCGATACGAGGAGAATGCTATCACACCACCTGTTTTTTCTAGGTCAGCCAAAAAAACTTCAGTCGCGGCACTGACTTCATCTTCCTTGGCAGTAATATACTGCTCAACAACGTTTTCGAGCACCTCGAGCGGCATACTGCCGTTGCTCAACACCACATCGTGGAATTCGGCCAAATCGAAGTTACCCCCCAGGGTATCGCTTGCCCTCTGTCTGAGTTCCAGAATTTTCAACATTCCCACCATATAAGATGTTGCCTGGCCCGGCCAGGAGATATAACGACTGATCTCAAAATCTGAGCTGACGTTATCACCCGAATTGAAGCCTACATTCTCGACAAAGAAAGCTAAAGCCTCGTCAAACGTCCAGCCCTTGGTATGGATACCAGTATCGATCACCAACCGAGCCGCACGGAAGGCCTCCATCTGCAAACGGCCCAAATTCCCATGGGGGTCATCATCGTACCAGCCCAAATCCCAGGCCAGGCGCTCAGCATATAAAGCCCAACCTTCAGTATAGCCTGTAAAAATAACCGCATTTCGGAACAACGGCAGATCTGACTCTTGTGCCAGAGAGATCTGAAAGTGATGGCCAGGGACACCCTCGTGATAGGCCAGCGTCGGCATGGCGTAATAATCCTGACCGCCTCCGCTTATGCGGGCATAAAAGGCACCTGGACGCGAACCATCCAGCGAGGGAGAAATATAATAGTCACCCGTCGGACCACCGATCACAACAAGCTCAGCCTCTGGGATCATATCAAAGGCCTTATCCAAATCACCTTCTGCAGCGTCGAGGATACTCTCAAACCTTGCCGGCACATCGCCACCACGCACAAATTCGCTCTCTTCCTCAAGTCGGTCGAACAACTCCGGCAGACTGACACCCTCGGTGGGATAACCTATCTGGCGGAATGCTGAGCGCATTTCTTCTTGCACTCGCGCTAACTCAGCCAGACCCAGATTGTGAACCTCTTCAGAAGTCAACTCGGTTGTAGTGTGATGTCCTAAAGTGTATTGATAATAGGCCTCCCCTTTAGGGAACTGCCAGACACCATCATCTGTGGGAGCCACGGATTGCAGGTTTTCCATCGTCTCTGCAAGTTCCTTGAACGCTGGGATAACAGACTGATCGATTTCATCCTCTGCACGCTCCAATAGAGCTTGCTTTTCTTCATCATTCACATTTTCTAGGGCGATAACTTTTTCTTCGAAGGCACTGTAAAAGGGCGTGAAACGAGCCGAACTTCGGGAAATATTGCGCACCCCGCCCATAGACCATTGAAAAATAAAACGCGGCGCGACAACCCCCGCTTCATCGCGCAGTCTCAAGCCTTCGATCAACCCATCAAACTTCTCGTCTACTTGAGACAGGCGGGCAATATAATTTTCAGCATCAACTTTACTCGCAACAGGCTGGATATCCGTGAAGAAGTTGATCAGGTCACTCTGTACCCCGATCATAAAATGCACTACCGGATAATCGTGGTACATGAATTCATGCTGGCGAATCAGATCACCCAGGTACCATTCATACACATCATAAGAAATCTGCTGTTCAGGGGTCAATGCTGCACGGTTGTAAGAATGCAACATCTCCAAAATTGATTTCTGTAAGGCTTGGGTTTCACGAAGATGGTCATCGGAGATATCCGTCAGTTGATCGCCAGGGCTGCCGAAAAATGCGTCTAACCCTTCAGATGTCACCCATTGGGGATCGCGCAGCATGATCATTTTGAACGACTCATCGAAGAAATCATCAATAGCTAGATCTTCGAGAGCAGGTATAGATTCTGGGGAATCAGGAGCCTCTACAGAGGTAGATTCGCTGATCCTTGTTGGGGCTGCAACGGGCTCGCTCTGGGGTGGTTCTGCTCCTTGGGCTGTACTACATCCAAAGAGGGCAACCATTATCAACAAAAAAAACAAGGGTTTCATGAATTTTGACATCGTTACTCCTTATATGTGATAGCAACTCGGTTTCTGACCGATGCCGAGTTGTCTAATAGATCATCAACGATCGCCATCAACAAATCCGGGGGATCATATTTGCAAATGAAGGCGTCCGCACCTGCCATGAGCGCATGTTGGCAATCGCCATCCCAATCGCTAATTGCGACTACATATAGTTTTGGACAGATCATTTTTATAACCGGCATCAAACTATCCAAAGCCTGACCCGGCAAATTCCAATCGATCAAAAGAAGCGCAGGACAGGATTGGGCAATGCAAGCGATCACCTGATTGGTATTCGAGGCCTCGTTGATCTGGCCTATTCCAACGCGGTCAATAAACAGTACTTCAAGGGCAGATCGCACCTGGGGTTCTCGATCGGCAAGTATGACATCAAAACGCGGTTTGGTTTTCGCTTTGCGCTGCATATATTTCTTTACAAATGGGTAAAAGTCCCACCGCGTTGGGAGAAAAATTATTTGACGCCAACGCGGTTGGCTCTCCACTCAAACAATTGCTTTCCAGGATATAACAAAATCTCGCCTGGCACATCATGCACCGGGCGAGATTTCTCCTAGCTGGGGGTATAGTTATGAACCTGGTCAATCGACCAGGTTATTTTGCATCGCGATGGCAACTACTTCGGTGCGGCTCTTAGCCCCCAATTTCGAGATGATGGCACTAACGTGAAATTTCACTGTAGAAATACTGACCACGAGAGACTCTGCAATCTGCGGGTTGCTCTGCCCTTGCACAATCAAGGCCAGCACTTCTTTTTCGCGGGGAGTTAGCCCATAAACATCATCAGCAGATAAACGTTTTCCCTGGACGAGTGCCTGTGTAGCTTCGGGCGCCAGGGTAGTTTGCCCCAAATAAGCCGCTCGGATAGCTCTGGTCAATTCTTCTGCCGTGGCATTTTTGAGCAGGTATCCGGTTGCGCCAGCCTTCAGCGCGCCGTGCACAGATTCTTGATCCTTGAAGCTGGTCAGGGCAATGATCCGAATTTTGGGAAACCGTTTGTGAATTTCCTGTGTTGCTCGAACACCGCCCATGCCTGGCATTTTCATATCCATCATGACTACATCGGGCTGGAGTTGCTCACATACAACGATTGCCTTCTCGCCACTATCGGCCTCGCCAATGAAATCGAGATCATCAAAGGCCTGCAGGAAAGCACCCAAACCACTGCGAACAACGGCATGGTCATCAACAACTAATACTCGGATAATTTTATCTTGTTCTGTCATCATAGCTTCTAATTTTTCTGGCTATTTGGAGATCCGACCAACATAGGCCAAGCTACTTTCACCTCGGTTCCCTGTCCAGTCTGGCTCTTGATCTCTAAAGTAGCACCAACGGCCTTGGAACGCTCGGCCATGATCCCAAGACCCATGCATTCCGGCATAACGCTAGCAGGATCAAAGCCTGAACCATTATCTCGGATTGATAATACCACTTGATTCGGCTGACAGCGAAAATGGATATCTGCCTGACTCGAGGGGGCATGTTTGACAACGTTATTGAGTGTTTCTTGGGCAATGCGATAGAGGGCGATTTTCACATCCGAGGGAAGATCGCATTCTCCTTCCTGTTCCACGCTTACAGGGATGCGGGCACGTCCGGTGATGGATTCAGCTAACTGCGTGAGCAAATCGCCTAAGCTCGTTTCGAGCAAGGCAGCCGGGCGCAGTTCAAGGAGTAAAGTGCGCATCTCAGCCAGCGCCCCGCGTGTGAGTTCGCGCAATTCGCCTAATCGTCGCTGCCCCTCGGTCTCATCTCTACGCCACAAACGGGGCAACACCTCGGCGATCAGGCTGGCTGAAAAGAGAGTCTGTGTAACAGCATCATGCAGATCGCGCGCCAACCGGTTGCGCTCTTCCTCTACAGCCGATTCGACGGCCTGTTGTGCCAACTTTTCCTCGGCGCGCTGACGCTCATCGGTTTCATATTGCAATCGCTCGAAAGCCCTCGAGAGTTCTGCAGTCCTGGTCTGCACAAGAGATTCAAGCTGGCGGCTGCGAGTCTCGACACTTTTCATCCGCCAGCGATAGCCGCCAAATACTCCTCCCAACAAAAGTACTACGAGAGAGAGGATAAACCACCATGTTTCCCAAAATGGAGGAATAATGGTAATTTCTACTGAAGTACCCTCTTCATTCCAAAGGCCATCATTATTCGACCCAATAATTCTCAGCGAGTATTTTCCCCCTGGCAGGTTTGTGTATCGCCCGAAGCGTTTTGTGCCTACCTGATTCCATTCATCTTCAAAACCTTCGAGAATATACGCATACTGGTTGTCGGCTGTGTTCTGAAAACTCAATGCGGCAAACTCGAATTCAAAGAAGTTCTTAGGCCATGAGAAGCTGATTTTTTCAAAAGCTTCAACGGGTTGATCCCCGGAGACAGGTTCCCCGCCTTGGGTCAGCGAGGTCAACACAACCGTTGGAATATGTTCGTTATCTTGTATGCGCTGAGGGTCAAAGGCAGTCAGTCCAGAAATTCCACCAAAATACATGTCCCCAGAAACATTTTGATAATAAGCACCCTCGCTGTACTCGTTATTTTGCAATCCATCCGTGATATCAAATGTGGTGAATAGGGCTTTCTCAGGATCAAATCTGACTAACCCGCGACTTGTGCTGAGCCATAAAAAGCCTTGTTCGTCTCCAAGGATGCCATAAACTACATCGGATGGCAGGCCATCTATTTTTCGAAAATAAGCCGGTTGAAAGGTGTTCAAATCGTATTTGATCAGGCCATTTTGAAAAGTTCCGATCCACAAGTTTCTATTTTCGTCGGCATAGAGAGACAAGACCAAACTATTGTTCAAGCCGCTGTAGGGATCGCTGGTAATAATCGGCTCAAAGCGGTTGAGGGTGCGTTCGTAATAATATACGCCCGTATCCGTGCCAACCCAAAGAACACCCATCGGATCTTCGGTTATCGCCCTGACAGCTCGATTGCCAATATCTTTAAAATATACATAGCTATTGAACAACCCTGTTCGGCGGTCAAAACGGTTGAGGCCGTTGTTGGTACCAATCCAAAAATGCCCCTCGCTATCTTCGTAAATCACTCGAACTGTGTTATCACTCAGAGTGAGCGGGTCACGGAAACTATTTTGATAAACTGTGAATTGGCCGTTTTGGCGATCAAATTCGTGCAGGCCGCCGTGCAGAGTACCAACCCACAATCTGCCTTCACGATCCCCATAGACGGAAAGAATCACATCATCACGCAGGCCATACATATTACTGGGATCGTGCTCGTAATGCTCATATTGACCAGTGTTGAGATCAAGATGATCTAAACCATCCGCGGTTCCAATCCATAGAGACCTATCGGGTTCCTGATAGATTGCCCGGACAATATTGTGACTGAGCGAATTTCTTTCACCAGGTCTGCTCTGGAACTGAGTGAACGCGCCACGGCCGAAACCGGCTTTATTGATCCCGCCGGTCTCTGTGCCTACCCAAAGCACACCCTCAGCATCTTCATACACTGCGAGCACGTTCTCGCTGCTAAGGCTGAAAGGATTTGCCGGGTCATTGTTGTAATGTGTAAAGGCTTCCGTCTCTCGGTCAAGCTGGTCGAGGCCGCCCTGCGTGCCAATCCACAAAATACCTTCACGATCTTCAAAGATTGTGGTGACGACATTGTCCCCAAGACTTTGAACCTGGTTTGGGTTACGACGATAGCGCGAAAAATTTTCAGTAGTCCGATCAAATCCACTCAAGCCGTTGTCCGTACCAATCCATAAAATGCCGGCCGAGTCTTCATACATGCTGTTGACAACATTGCCGCTTAAACTGAAGTGATCGGTGGGGTCATTGCGATAGCGATTATAGGATTGATCGCTGGGATCATATCGCACCAAGCCGCTGCTGGTTCCTACCCAATAAACACCCCATTGATCTTCGATGATCGCCAATACCAATTCATTATCGATCAGATGATTTTGTGCGTGAACGATGTCACCTGTCTGGAGATCGAGCTTGACGATGCCACTATCTGTGCCCAACCATAGGATCCCATCGCCATCTTCATAAATCGCTTGTATGGCGCTATCCAGGTCATAATGAGTCATTTCCCCAATTTTGGGGTCGTACTGATTCAATCCGCCACCCTCTGTGCCGATCCACAGGATGCCGTCTCGACCTTCATATAAGGACAGGATGACATTATTACTCAAAGAGAGTGAGTTCGTTGGATCGTGTTCGAAGATGGTGAATTCATAGCCATTGTATCTATTCAGACCATCGCGGGTGCCAAACCAAATATAGCCCACAGAATCCTGAAGGATGCAGGTCACTGTGCTTTGAGATAACCCTGCCTCCACAGATATGCGCTCGAAGCGGATACCGTTATCCTGGGGATATCCAAATTGCGGGAAGCGATCCGTCGAAGCACTGCCGGCCAATGAATCAGCAGGCAAAAGCAGGGAAATCCCTAAGATAATCAGGATGGTGGTGATGGCTTTCTTCATCAGATATGATTTTAGAGCGAATTTCTTGAGTATACAAGGTGCAATTATTTTACTGATTTCTACAAATTTTCGTTCAATAGAAAAAAAAGCCCCAATCAAAGGATTGAGGCTCAAGTTTTTTCAAGGAGTTTTCGTATCTAGTGCAGCATCTCTGAGTGAACGTTATTGCCCTGGTTGGGGTCAGCGAAGTTGGGGTGAACTTCGCAGCCGATCAAATAGCTGAAGACATTGGTGTCCAGATTGATGCCGGTGGAGAATTCTCGTGTCTGGCCGGGGTTCAGGTTCAGCTTGACGTTGAAGTTGCGATGCCCACCGCTGCTCAGTTGACCATTGTTCTTGTCGGTACGCTCTGCTGAGCATGATACCTGCACATTGACGTTGCTCAAAGTTCCCGGCCCATGATTGGTGATACGAACGAAGAACTGACCGTGGGGCTGTTTGCCAGGGAAGATGTCAGTCACTGCCAAGTCGGCGTTGAATTGACCATTACTGCCACCCGGCTTGCCAGATCCGCCCGGTTTTCCACCACCGCCCTGTCCCTTCAGGTGTTCAATATAGAAGTTGTTGCCGCCGTTGGGGTCATTGAAACCAACTTTGAGTTCGCAGCCAACCTGGTACTCGTAAACATTGGTGTCCAGGTTGAGGCCGGTGGGGAAGGACTGCGTCTGACCAGGGTTCAAGTTCAAGGTCACGCCAAATTGACGCTGCTTGCTGGGACCTGCCATGCCATTGTTGACATCCTGGCTGTTGAAGCCGCAGAGAATGTCGGCGTGCACGTTGTTTAGCGTGCCCGGCCCATGGTTGGTGATGCGTACATGGAATTGACCGTGGGGCTGGCCGCTGGGGTAGATATCGGTCACAGCCACGTCGGCTGTGAAGGCTCCGGGCGCCCCGGATGGGGCTGCTGCTGCAATGGAGCTGATCGAGAGGGCGAGGATCGCCAGAAGGGGGAGTACTTTGTGGGAAATGCGAGTGTGTTTGTTGGTGTGCTTGTTCATGGTTGATCTCCTTTTTGAATTGGTTATTGTTTTCTGCTTCTTTAGTCGCAGGCGCTTCACAAAAAGTAACAATTAATTTGCAACCCTATATATTTCGGCATCACGGTAGTTAACCGTGGAGTTTTTCAATATGTCATGGCCGGAGGCCCGCCTGTGGCGTGAGCGACACACCTTCGGTGGGAGCGAAGAATCTCTAAATTTGTCACACAAAGAGCAAGATTCTTCGTCGCTTCAGCCGCTTCGCTTCCTGCGCTCCTCAGAATGACAACTTAATAGCAAATTTTATTGTCCACGTTTAAGTACCGTCCTACATATATTTCCTTGAAGTGACAAATGGTACTATTGAGGTCAATATATTTTCTTGTTATACTATCTCTTACCTAATTAATAGGATTAATTTGATCTCAAAAACTAATAAAGCGAGATCGCCATTGTAGTTTCGAGGAGGATCCATGTCCTATTGGAGACAACCTCTAGATCGTAAACGCATTCAGGTTGCACACGGTATCGTGCATATCATTGACGACCGGTGTAAGGGATGCGGTTTTTGTATTGAATTCTGTCCCCAAAACTATCTCATCATTTCCGAACGATCCAATTCAAAAGGGTATCACCCTCCAGAAATCATAGATGATCAGCAATGTGTAAATTGCGGTTTATGCGCCCTGCTGTGCCCAGATTTTGCTATCTACATCGAGGATGGAGGCACACGCTCACCGGACAAGGTGAGCCCAATCCAAAAAGGAGATGCCAACCAATGAAAAATGGGAAAGGTCAGTTGACCGGCGAGCACTTCCTTTTGGGAGACCATGCTTGTGCAGAGGGGGCCATCCTGGCTGGCTGCCGCTTCTTCGCCGGATACCCAATTACACCTGCAACTGAAATTGCCGAACGTATGTCGGTTCGGCTACCTCAATCAGATGGGGTCTATGTCCAGATGGAAGATGAACTGGCATCCATGAACGCCATTTTGGGAGGATCATGGGCAGGCGTAAAATCGATGACCGCTACCAGTGGGCCAGGATTTTCGCTCATGATGGAGAACTTGGGTCTTGGGATAATGCTCGAAACACCGTGTGTTCTGGTCAACGTTCAGCGTGGGGGGCCATCAACAGGATTACCTACCCTGGTGGGTCAACAAGATATGATGCAAGCTCGGTGGGGTTCCCATGGAGATTATGAAATCATCGCCCTGAGTCCCACGTCCCCTCAGGATCTTTTCGATCTAACTATCCGAGCTTTCAACTTATCCGAAAAATACCGCACCCCTGTCTTGGTGATGACTGACGCCGAAGTTGGTCATATGACCGAGAAAGTTGTCATCCCCCCCGTAGAAGAAATCGAAATTATCGATCGGCCTCAAGTCCATAAAGGTGATGTTGAGCCCGACCATTTTAGAGTCTACCGTGATAGCGTGAATGGTGGGAATGGATATATCTCACCCATGGTATCTGCAGGTGAGGGATATCGCATCCATGTTACCGGCCTGACTCATGATGAACGCGGCTATCCAGCCATGAATGCACAGGCTAACGAGTGGAATGTCAGACGAATCATCGATAAAATCCAAGCGCATAAAGATGACATCATCGAGGTAGAAGAACAAAATTTAAAAGATGCCGAAGTGGTCGTTGTTTCCTATGGAATTTCAGCCCGCACTTCTCTATGGCCCATCCAAATGGCTCGCGATGAAGGCATCCGGGTTGGATATCTTAGATTGATTACAGTCTGGCCATTTCCGGAGGAGCGCATTCGGTCTCTCGCTAAGAAGGTCAAGGGAATCGTTGTGCCAGAGATCAATATGGGGCAGATGATCCGGGAGGTGGAACGCTGTGTAGCAGGACAAACTCAGGTTCTGGGGGTTCACCGCCCAGGGGGCGATGTTTTGGAACCCGACCAAGTTCTAAATGCGATTCGTAAAGCTGCCGGACGATCAAAACGAGCGAAGAAGAAGGGCAAGGAGTGAGCCATGACCAAGCAGTCGAACGGCACCATGCTTCGCAGTGAGCGAGCCAGAATATTGGGATATGAACCTTTAGATGAAGGTGATTGGGTGACTGGCTTGCACCCCATGGATGATTTGTTGCGAGGGGAGCGGCTACCACACATATGGTGTCAGGGTTGCGGTTTGGGGACTGCGTTGACAACTTTCATCGGCGCCCTACAATGGTTGGAAAAAAATCAAGATTGGGATCTTGATAAGGTTTCTGCAGTTTCAGGTATTGGCTGCACAGGACGAATTGCTGGGTATGTACGGCTTGACTCATTCCACACCACCCACGGACGGGCTATTCCCTTTGCTACTGGGCTCAAATTAGCCAATCCAGAATTAAAGGTCGTCGTTCTCTCTGGAGATGGGGATATCGCCGGTATCGGCGGCAATCACTTCATTCACGCCGCCCGTCGAAACCTAGATATCACCGTGGTTTGTGTCAACAATTTCAATTATGGCATGACCGGCGGTCAGGTCGGTCCTACCACCCCACATGAAGCCAGAGCGGTTACTGCGCAGTATGGCAACTTCGAGTATCCCTTCAATTTGCCTTATCTGGCTGCGGCCAGCGGCGCATCTTTCGTAGCCCGTTGGACTGTGTTGCACGCCCGTCAACTTGAATGGACTTTGCGAAGGGCATTAGCCCATCCAGGTTTTAGCTTTGTTGAAGTCATCGCACCCTGTTCGACAGCCTACGCTCGATGGAATCGCGAAGGTCGCGGCTTAGACGAGCAGAATTTAGGCCGCCGCGGCCTCGAAACAATGAAGTACTACCAACAAGTTGGTCGGACGGTTACAGATGCTCATCCCAAAGATGTAGATATCAAATTCAACGCCAAGGGTGAGATCACTGAAATTATAGAAGGTGAATTCTTAGACGAAGCCAAACCGGATCTGAAAGCTGCCATGGATCAGCGCGATGAGCATGCTGAGAAAATTTGGTTAGCCGAAAAGGATGCTGTAGACAATCGCACTGAAATTCCCGCCAGAAAAGACCATATTCAACGTGCGGAGGTTAAATTAGGCGGCTTTGGCGGCCAAGGGATCATCAGCGCAGGCCGGATAATCGGTGTAGCTGCCGCCATCTATGACAAACTAGAAGCGTGCTTCACACAGAGCTACGGTCCTGAAGCACGCGGTGGGGCTGCCGGATCGCAGGTAGTCATCTCCAGCGACCCCATACACCACCCTCATCCAGTCGAACCAACGAGCATGATTATTCTTTCGCAGGGAGCTTATACGAAATATGTGCCCTCCCTTGCTCCAGGTGGCGTGTTGGTGATTGACGATAGCCTTGTCGAATTACCAGATGACCATCGCACAGATATTGACACCTATGGTATTCCAGCCACAAAGATCGCTGAAGAGGCGGGTACAAGCAAGGCTGCCAATACAGTTATGTTGGGATTTTGGACAGCTATCGTTGGCGTAGTCAGCAGAGAAGCTATGCGCCAGGCTGTCGCTGAATCGGTTCCGGCCAAAACGATAGAGCTGAATCTAAAGGTTTTTGATATCGGTTTTGAGCATGGAGAGAAAATCAAAACCTGAGACCATACCTAAGAACTAGCTGATTTAAGGAGAATTCGTGAGTAAAGGTGCGCTTATCATCGGTGGAAGTATGGCTGGGCTTCAGGCCGCCCTCGATCTAGCCGATTCAGGGAATCCTGTACATCTGGTAGCATCGTCGCCTTTCCTGGGTTCCGATACCTCGGAAAATATTGCACCACACCTAATGAATGCTCGCTCATTGGAAGTTCTTCGGCATCCATTGATCACAGTTTGGACGAATACCGATTTGAACAGTGTTCACAATGATGCTGGAGGGTTCCGAGTAGATTTGCATCAGAAGCCCCGCTATGTTGATATCTCTCGCTGCACGGCCTGTAAAAATTGCATTGATGTTTGTCCAGTGACCGTGCCTGGGGATGACCGCAAAGCAATTTTCCTAGCTGGGCAACCCGGGGTTTCAGCCATTGAGAGACCCGGTAAAGCACCCTGTTCGGGCACTTGCCCTGGGGGAATACATGTACAGGGCTACGTGGCGCTTATTGCCCAAAAGCGATACCAAGAGGCCATTGAGCTCATCCGGGAGGCAATTCCCTTCCCTTCCGTTTGTGGGCGAGTGTGCAATCATAATTGCGAAGCCAATTGCACGCGCGGTAAAGTCGATGAACCCTTAAATATCATGGCGTTGAAACGCTTCGTTGCTGACTGGGAATATGACCACCGTGCTGATTTGGCCGAAAAAGTATTGCCAGAAAAGCTGCCTGATCCCAATGGTTTTAAGATCGCCATTATTGGAGCTGGACCATCTGGATTGACCGCGGCCCGCGACTTGGTTCGCCTGGGATACGAGGTTACTGTTTTCGATGCTTTGCCGGTAGCCGGCGGAATGATGCGGGTGGGCATACCTCCGCACCGTTTACCAACAGACGAACTCGATTGGGAGATTCAGCAGATTCTCGATGAGGGCGTACGTCTGGAACTCGACACCTGGATTGATGACATTCCTGGTTTATTAGAGAACGGATTTGACGCGGCCCTGATTGCCACTGGCGCCCATCGTGCCAAGAAAATCCCTATTCCAAATTCAGATCATCCTGAAAACTGGCTCAGTTTGGACCTATTACGTCAGACTTGCCTGGGGGAGAAAATCGACCTGAGCGGCAAAAAGGCAATAGTGCTTGGGGGCGGTAATGTTGCCCTGGACTCAGCTCGAACCGCTGTTCGCCTGGGGGCCGAAGAGGTTCGCATGGTCTGTCTTGAGCCTCGCGGTGAAATGCCCGGGTTTGAATGGGAAATTGGGGTGGCCGAAGAAGAAGGGGTGGAAATGCGCCCCGGGCGTACATTCAAAGAGATCGTCGTTGAAAATAACAAAATCCTCGGTGTGCGCTGTGCGGAAATAAATTTTCGAGGCTTCAAAAATGGCCGACCCGACTTCGACGAAATCCCCGATTCCGAGCATATCTTACCCGCTGACTTGGTGATTTGGGCCATCGGCCAAGAACCTAATTTCTCTTTCTTACCTCAAGATGGCAGTATCGGCGCAAGTTCCCCGTTCGGGATTATTAGTGATGAGAATCTGATGACCACACTCCCTGGGATTTTTGTATCCGGTGATGTGCGGCGCGGCCAAACTTTCTTTGTAATCGATGCGATCGGCGATGGACACAAAGCCGCTCGCAGTATTGACCGCTATTTGCAAGGCGAAAAAGGTATTCAGGATCCCATAACCCTGGAAATGGTCGACTTCACCAAAGAAGAAAGTATAACTCGATTTGAAGACAGTCAGGCATCAGATCAACCGCGGGTTGAAATCCCCGCAATTTCGGTGGACGATTGGGTTGGTAATTTTGTTGAGGTAGATTTACCCCTATCTGAAGAACAAGCCATTACAGAAGCCAGCCGCTGTTTGGTATGTGGCACCTGCAGTGAATGCCTGGCTTGTGTTGCTGTGTGCGAGGTTAATGCCATAGACCATAATGAAAAAGGCCACCACACGACTGTGAATATCAGCAACATCATCTACGCTGATTACGCCGATGTTCCAGCAAATCTAGACCATGCTGAAGGGCAGGGTTTTTATCAGATTGCACCCGACGATGTTCTCATGGGATCAGCTGTCGTGGCGCGTCTGATGACGGATATCCATTCTGAACGCCAGACGTCTAGAAGCCCATCTCAACCTGAGAAAGAGGTGACATCAGCCCGAATCGGTGTGTTCATTTGCCAATGCGGTGACGATGTCACCAACGGTCAAATTTCAGCAGTTATCGACACCCAGACAATCTGCGAACAGATTGCAGATCATCCTGATGTAATCCATACCCAGGTGCTGCCTTTCTCTTGCTCACCTGATGCAGCAAGTATCATCAATAGCACAGTGAAAGCCCATGCCTTGAACCGGGTTGTTCTAGCTGCCTGCTCTTGCTGCAATATTGATCAAGTATGCTACAGTTGTACTTATCAAAGGATGAGAACCAGAAATAATTTGGGGATATTTGAGAGGCAGCCTGCACCCAGCCTAGGCGCTGGATCGGCCAAATTTGAACTGGTCAATATTCGCGAACAATGTGCCTGGGTACATGCAGATGAACCCCAATTTGCGACCCACAAAGCCAGTACCCTGGTTGAGGCGACGATTGCCCGCGCCAAGGTGGAAACAGGTAAACGTGCGGGAGCAAGAAAAATTAAAAAAACGGCACTCCTCTTGGGGAACGGCCCCGCTGCGCCAGTCTGTGAGGAAATCCTAAATCAATTAGGGATTACGACACAATGGATTACATCAGTCCCCCAAGAAATACAACGATCTGGCGGATTGTACTGTGCGATTCTCGAAGAACAAACCTGGAGCGCCTCAACTTTGATTCTGATCCCTAGTAACGTAGATGAACACAAGGGACAATTAATTGCCTTCGGGCAGGATCGACTCCAACCTCGGATTCGTTCAACCTGGGGTGGATTAGATACCCATCGGCCGGGCGTATTTTACATCGACCCGAAGATGGACTCCTCGGTATCGGGATCTGCTGCGGCTGCACGAGTGGCTGCCTGGATCGGTCGCAATGAGAACCGACCATTAACCGCTGCCATTGTCGATTCAGATCGCTGCCGAGCCTGCAATACCTGCATCGACATCTGTGAATATGGCGCTCCTGAACTTGTAGAAATCGACGGACGGTATGCATCCTGGATTGACCCGGCAATCTGTGCCAGTTGCGGCACCTGCGCGGCACACTGCCCATCTGGAGCGATCACAGCTGGATGTTCAACGGATGACCAACTTGAAGTCATGTTGGATGCAATCCTTGTGAATTGAAGGAAAGAATGACGACATTGCACCCAGACAACATTATGGAAGGCAAATTGCAGTCAAGTTCGAAGGTGATCGTAATTACGTGCAACTGGAATGCTTATAGCGGGCTGGAAACAGCTGGCACTGAGCGCTTGACCTATTCATCATCGGTTCATCCAATCAAGGTGATGTGTTTGGGACAAATCAGTCCAGGAATTATTCTCAAAGCGTTTGAAAAAGGCGCTAATGGCGTATTGATGTTGGGATGCCCTCCTGGAGAATGTCAATTTGAATTTGGTAACCGGCGCGCAGAGGAGATCTATAAAGAGGTCAAAGAATTGGTTGCGCTACTCGGTTACCGAGAAGAACAATTCAAGTTGGATTGGATCGCCGCAAGGGAAGGCCAAACATTCGTAGATGTTGTGGGTAATTTCGTTGACGGATTGAATGGAAGTGCGAACAATGATGCCTGAAATGAAAGAATTTATCGATCAAAATCGGGTATGGTACTGCCTGGATTGCGGAAAGTGCGGCGCCGTGTGCCCCATTACGCGGTATGAAAGGCGCGATTTCGCCAGTCCGCGTTTATTGATCGAAAAGGCCATTCATGGTCACACAGACGATGTCATGGATGATGCACTGTTTTGGTCGTGTCTGACATGTAAGCGTTGTTCCGAATTATGCCCATCTGACGTTTATTTCTCAGAATTCCTTCGAGACACACGCACTCTGGCGCGCAGTTTCGATTGCAGCGGCGATTGCACCCACAGCGAAATGGTCCAAACTTGGGGCAAAATTATGTCAGACGCCGATCAGAAACAGAATCGGCTCAATTGGCTGACGGATGATTTACAAGTTTCTGAAGATTCGGACACGGTTTATTTTGTTGGCTGCTTGCCCTATTATGATACTGCCTTCAAAAAAATGGATGTCGAAGGGGTAGAAATTGCTCAGGCAGCGGTACGAATCTTGAACCATTTGGGCATTGAGCCCCAAGTTTTAGCAGACGAACGATGCTGCGGCCATGATCAGCTTTGGGAGGGCGACCAAGAAACATTCCGTACTTTAGGGCAAATCAATATCGAAAACTTGAAAGAGAGCGGTGCAAAAAAGATCATCACCACTTGTCCTGAATGCGCGCGTACCTTGAAAATTGACTACCCTCAATTTATCGAAAATCATGGTCTAGAAGTATTACACCTGGTCGAATTCCTTGCTGCGCAAGAATTTAACGGAGATACACATCTCAAGGCTGCGGTCACGTACCAAGATGCCTGCAACCTTGGTCGTCATCTGGGCGTCTACGATGCCCCCCGTCAGATCATGGATGACTTGGGTTTTGAGTTGGTGGAGATGAGTCGTACTCGCAATGCTGCTCTTTGCTGCGGCACAAGCTGCTGGACAGCGTGCGGACAGGTGAGTAAAAGCATTCAGGTTGAGCGCCTGAAAGAGGCCAAAGCCACCGGCGCGGAAACTTTGGTCACATCTTGCATCAAATGCCAAATCCACTTCAAATGCGCCCAGAATGACCCCATTTTGGGAGATGAGATCGATATTGAGATAAGAGATTTAACAACCTTAATAGCAGATAGTTTAATGGAACACGGATGACACTGATACTATAGGTTTACGCGGATTTTTACAGGTTATTTTAATATCCGCGTGAATCTGCGGTAGCCCAGTGGCATCCGCGTAATCCGCGTTCTATCCACCTCATGTAGGAGGCTGAACTTGACAGTAGAAAATTTACGTATCGGAGTATTCGTCTGTGATTGTGGTTCGAATATCGCCGGGGCCGTGGATACAGAAGAACTGCGCGAATATGCAGAAACTCTGCCCGGTGTTGTAGCTTCAATCCGCAATAAATATACTTGTGCCGATCCAGGCCAGCAAGAAATCCAGACCGCTATCAGGGAGAATAATCTCAACCGAGTGGTGGTAGCTTCGTGTTCGCCGACCTCCTACGAGGTTATTTTCCGAGGTTGTGTCGAGGGGGCAGGGCTGAATCCCTATCTCTTAGAGATGGCCAATATTCGAGAACATTGTTCATGGGTAACACCTGGGGATCGAGAAGCCGCCACCCGAAAAGCCAAGGGAATCGTCAAGGTGGCAGTCGCCCGTTCGCATTGGTTGTATCCCCAAGATGAGGAACAAGTCCCCGTAACCGATGCAGCCCTGGTGATCGGTGGTGGCGTGTCTGGCATTCAAGCAGCTCTCGACTTGGCGGACGCGGGCCATCCAGTCTTTTTGGTAGAAAAACAGCCCTCCATCGGGGGCATCATGGCCCAACTGGATAAAGTCTACCCAGACATCGAATGTAGTATATGAATTCTCGGACCTAAAATGATGGATGTCGGTCGACATCCCAACATCGAATTATTGGCCTATTCAGAAGTTGAAGATATATCTGGGTATGTGGGGAACTTCAAAGCGCGCATCCGTAAGAAAGCTCGCTATGTGAATGAAAACGAATGTACTTCCTGCGGTGATTGTGTTGTCGAATGCCCCGTTGTCGTTCCAGATGAATTCGAAATGGGTTTGGGCAGCCGAAAAGCCGTCTATATTCCCTTTCCCCAAGCTGTTCCTTCATCTTATATCGTCAACGCGAATGAATGCCTGGGACAAAACCCGATTGCCTGCGGCAAATGTATCGAAGCTTGTGAAAAAGAATGCATCGATTTCAGTATGCAAGATGAGATTATCAACATCGAGGTGGGTTCTATCGTTGTTGCAACCGGCATGGATGTATATGATCCTACCGCACTGGACGAATATGGCTACACCCGATACGACAACGTGGTCACCAGCATGGAATTCGAACGCCTGATAAGCACTGGGGGGCCATTAGAAGGACATCTCGGACGTCCCAGCGATTTGAAAAAACCGAAGAAAATCGGATTCATTCAGTGCGTTGGTTCGCGCACCCATGATCTTGAACGCGGAAATCCCTACTGTTCGAATGTTTGCTGTATGAATACCATCAAAGCCACCCAATATCTCAAAGATAATTATCCTGAGATTGATTCTACTGTTTTCTACATGGATCTGCGGGCCTTTGGGAAAGGCTTTGAAGAATTGCTCATGCGCAGCAAGGGCAACGGAGTGCATTATATTCGCGGTTTGCCGGGAGATGTCTTTGAAGATCAGACGACTGGAAATTTGCGGCTCACCATTGAAAATACAACTGCCAACCGCCTGGAAGATCACGAGTTCGATATGCTTGTCTTGGCAGTTGGGGCTACCCCAGCGACGGATACCGAGGTCATCCGCCAAATGGTCAGCTTGTCAAAATCTCCCAGTGGATTCTTGAAAGAAGCCCACCCCAAACTGCGCCCCGTAGATACCCCCACAAAAGGCGTTTTCATTTCTGGGGCAGCTGAAAGCCCTAAAGACGTGCGTGAGAGTGTCACCCAGGCCAGTGCGGCAGCCTCGCGCGCGGGGATACTGCTGAATAAAAGTAAGCTGGCTGTCGAAGCTATCACGGCAGTAGTGGATGAAGATTTATGCAAGAAATGCGGCCTGTGCGCACCGGTCTGCCCGTTCAGCGCAGTTCTGTGGGAGAAGAAACAAGTTGCGCGAGTCACCAGCGCGGCCTGCAACGGTTGCGGTACTTGTGCGGCTGAATGTAAATTCGGAGCGATCGAGATGCGGCACTTCTCCGATCAGGCCA
The DNA here is from genome assembly GCA_016785015.1 of Anaerolineales bacterium. GTDB lineage: Bacteria > Chloroflexota > Anaerolineae > Anaerolineales > UBA11858 > NIOZ-UU35. The sequence goes on along the minus strand of JADHTJ010000012.1, from coordinate 33,464 downwards.
TTTATGCCCAGATCGATGCCATGTTGGAAGATGACCCCATGCACACCGTGGTCACCTTTGCCTGCAATTGGTGTTCTTATGCCGGCGCCGATACAGCGGGCGTAGGACGTATGGCCTATCCGCCCAATGCGCGCATCATCCGCACGATGTGCTCGGGGAGGGTCAGCCCCGAACATGTTTGGCATGCCTTCAAAAAGGGTGCGCCAGTGGTGCTGGTCTCCGGCTGCCATTATGTAGATTGTCACTACATCGATGCCAACCGATCCACGACGCGTCGCTTGGACGGTTTGTGGGACGGACTGGAAAAAGTAGGTGCTCGTCCCGAACGTTTACAGTTAGAGTGGTGTTCCGCAGCCGAAGGAGGCCGCTGGCAAACCATCATGGAAGAAGCCGAGCGAAAACTCCAGAATGTCACAGTGGAAGAAGTGGAAGCAACACGACAGGCCTTGGTAGAAGCAAAAATCCCTGGCCCACGCAATCCCAGACCCAAAGATGAGAATCAACCTGCCGATTATGTATGCCTGCGCTGCGATCACGAATGGCTGGGCATCTACAATTCCAATACTGAGAGAATTTGTCCCCAGTGCCGTTCCAACAGCATTCGCTGGTTGAAAGGTAAGAAAGTACCTGCCTAAACTTCTCCAATTCATTCGATCCGCGCTAGAGCCCCAATCTTTGCTCAGAAAGGGGCTCTATTTGTTTACCAAACATTCTTCTGGTTCTATGGGAATTACCGTGAGAGACCTCACATTTGGGGGTAGGGGGCGTGCTCCGCACACCCCCTACCCCCAAATGTGGCCCCTTACCAAGGGCCCTTACCACGGCGATTACTAGAGACCCATTCTTCTTTGAAAAATTCTATATCTTGTTCATGGTAAACTTCCCCTCCGAGGAAACAGAATGAATTCAAAAACAGCCACCGCGGTCGCTCACCCAAATATCGCTTTTATAAAATACTGGGGCAATCATAACCAGGAACTGCGTATCCCATCAAACGGTTCCATATCCATGAACCTGGGAGCGCTGTTCACGCGCACGAGCGTGACCTTTGATGAATCTCTGCAAACAGATCAGTTGACTCTGCAGGGAGAATCAAATACAGGACCCGCCCTTCAACGTGTAAGTGGTTTTCTCGACATTGTCCGGAAAACATCGTCATTAGATTCCTTTGCCCGCGTGGAGAGTCAGAACAACTTCCCTATGGGTACAGGGATTGCCTCGTCTGCATCTGCTTTTGCGGCTTTGAGCCTGGCAGCCAGTGTTGCGGCCGGTCTGGATCTCGAAGAAAAGGATCTATCTCGGCTGGCACGCCGCGGTTCGGGGTCAGCGTGCCGCTCGGTGCCGGGCGGATTTGTGGAATGGGCTAAAGGGAGCACTGATGTAGATTCCTATGCAATTTCCTTCGCGTCCCCAGAACATTGGGATCTGGCCGATTGTGTGGCTATTGTCAGCCAGGCACACAAAGCTACTGGCTCTAACGAAGGGCACAGAATCGCCAATACCAGCCCACTTCAGGCTATGCGCATCGAACAAATTCCATCTCATTTGAAGCGATGTCGGGATGCTATCTTACAGCGTGATTTCGAAGTTTTCGCGGAAATCACTGAACATGACTGCAATATGATGCACGCCGTGATGATGACATCCAACCCTTCCCTAATCTACTGGCTGCCCCCTACTTTGGCAATCATGCAAGCGGTTCGGGAATGGCGTAAAAGTGGCATCCCAGTCTGCTATACCATTGATGCAGGTCCCAATGTACATGTCATCTGCGAAGCAGCATATCAAGAGAATATCGTATCACTACTCAACGAGATCCCCGGCGTAGAGCGTGTGATGCGCTCTGGTCCTGGGGGTCCGGCGCGGCCGATTTAATAAAAGTTCCATGCCCGACCACCGGCAATTCAAGGATGGGTCTTTTAGCTGAGGTGAAGGATATTAGAAACCCGTTAGATCACCCCTAACACCTACCACCTCCCCAAAAGTCAAGATATAATCCAATTATAAATCTAGAAATTTCTCTGTGATGTATTGGTGGGGATTGGAATATGGATCATCCGTTTTTCTCTCAAACCCTGCCAAATCTCAGAGATGTAATCAATACATATTGTCATTCTGAATCTAAAAGTGAAGAATCAGCGCCTGGAAGGCGAGAAATCCTTCGCGAAGCTCAGGATGACACCCGAGTGAAATACAAGAATCAATAAAGGTAGAAATATGTCTGTCTTATCTTCAATCGTACAACTGGTTGTGGCCTTATCCGTGCTGATCATATTACACGAAATCGGTCACTTCATAGCTGCCAGAATCACCAAAGTCGAAGTGGAAGAATTCGGCCTCGGCTATCCACCCCGAGCGCTGACCCTCTTCGAAATCAACGGTACCAAATACACACTCAATTGGTTGCCATTGGGTGGATTTGTGCGTCTTAAGGGCGAGGTCGATGCCGACACACCTGGTGGATTGCATACGGCCAATCCATGGGCGCGTTTATTCATTTACGCAGCCGGCCCGATCATGAATTTTCTGGTTGGGGTGCTGATTTTCGCATTCATGTACACTCAAACTGGTGCGCCCGATTACACTAAAGTTGAAATCGTAGGAGTTGCATCTGGATCACCCGCCGAACAGATTGGTCTGCAAGATGGAGATATTATCACTGGTGTTGCTGGGATCACCGTAGATAGCACTCAGATATTGAGTGAGACTATCTATGCTAACTTAGGGAAAGATATCGATTTTTCCTTTAGGCGTGGTGAGGCGGATTATGAAGTTTCCATTGTTCCCAGAGAGAATCCCCCTGAGGGCGAAGGGGCCATTGGGATAATCATGAGCAATGCAACCTATCCCATTAATATTTTTGAAGCTTTGCCCTTGGGCGGTCAAGCGACTTATTACCACACCCTTTTTCTGTTGATGATTCCAGGCGAAATCATCCGCGGTGCCATTGACCCCGGTCTGGCGCGACCCGTAGGGTATAAGGGCATATACGATGCCTACCAGTATGTTCAGCAGCGCGATGAGCCTCTGACTGATTCGCCAGTTAGCCTTAATGTGCTGCAATTTTTTGCTTCGATTTCCATCTCGCTAGCGGTGTTTAACCTTCTGCCTATCCCTGCCTTGGATGGCGGCAGAATTGCCTTCACGTTGCCTGAGATTTTCTTGCGCCGTCGTATTCCAATTGAATGGCAGAATGTGATCAACCTGATCAGCATGACAGCGTTAATTGCGCTGTTTCTTTATATAAACTTTTTAGATTTCGCCAACCCTATTCAATTCCCATAATGACTGACCTGAACCCATTAAATGAAGCCCCCTTCCAGGATATCATCGAGGCGCTGCTAAACGCAGATACAATTCTAGATCCTCAACTCCTGTTCCGCCTCTCAGACCTGGAAGGTGAAGATATCGAAACTCTGAAAACCGCCTGGCCGAACATCCCCGATTGGCGACGGCGCGCGCTTTTAGAAGATATCGAGGAACTGGCAGAGGGAAACTTATTGCTTTCCTTTGAAAGTGTCTGCCGCATTGCCATTGACGATGAAGATCCCCAGGTACGCTTTCTAGCCATCCGCCCGATGTTCATCTACGAGCCAGAAGACCTGCTCTACCAATTGATGAATATATTGGAAACTGATGAAGATGAAAATGTACGCGCTTGCTGCGCCTCTACCTTGGGGAAATTCGTATTCTTGGGCGAAATCGAAAATATTCCAGACGACACCACGCAAGACTTAGTAAACTGCCTACTGAAAGTGACCAAAGGGAATGACAGCACACAAGTCCGCCGCAGGGCACTAGAAGCACTGGGATTTGCCAGCAGCAAAGAGGTGCCCAAGCTCATCGAGGCAGCATTGCTGCGTGATGGTACCGATTGGTTGATCAGTGCCCTATTTGCCATGGGTCGAACTTGCGACAAACGCTGGAATCCCAATGTCATCAGCATGTTAAATCATCAACTGCCTGCTGTGCGCTTCGAGGCAGTGAAAGCTGCTGGGGAATTGGAAATCAGTGATGCCGTAGAAGAACTCATCGACCTACTCAACGATAGCAATGACGATGTGCGCCTTGCCGCAGCCTGGTCGCTTTCTCAAATTGGTGGTGAGGGAGTAAAAGATGCCCTAGAAAAACTCATGAAAGCAAATCACAACTACGAAGAAGTGGGGTTGATCCAGGATGCTCTCGACAACCTGATGTTTAACGAAGACATGGAACTTTTCGGTTTGCTGGAATTCAGCAACGACGATGATTTCTAGGGGCAAATATCTCGGAAATTCTCATTAATTCAAAAATCTCTGCGAAAGAAGCCGACCTTGAATACACTATTCCCACTCTTTCTTAACAACTTATTTCCCATCTTATTAGTTGCTGGCATTGGATACACGCTGGGTAAGGTCCTTCATGTTGACCCCAAATCCTTATCCCGGGTGGTATTCTATGTTTTTAGCCCTTTCCTGATTTTCGAATTATTGGTCACAAGTCAACTTAGTGAAGGCGATATTCTTCGCATTATGGGTTTCGCAGCCCTCCAAATGCTTCTCACCGCAACTCTCGCTTTTCTGATTGGGAAAACTCTAAAACTAGAGCGCAAACTTTTTGTAGCGATCATCCTCTGCTCGATAACCGTGAATGCAGGCAATTATGGTCTTTCTTTAAATTTATTCGCTTTTGGGGAGACTGCTCTCGCCCACGCCAGCTTGTATTTTGCCACCGCTGCTATTCTGACATATACCTTTGGGGTGACCATCGCATCGATGGGTTCGATGGATTTGAGACAATCCTTGAGACAACTTATAAAAATCCCAGTTGTCTATGCAGTGATATTAGCACTATTCTTCAATCTATTTAAGTGGACGTTACCCTTGCCTTTGGAACGACCGGTTGGGTTATTGGCTGATGCGGCCATCCCAGGTATGTTAGTGCTGTTGGGTTTACAACTTCAACACAGCCAACGATCTTGGGATATAAAAACCATCAGCATCGCCTCGGGGATCCGCCTGCTGGGTGGACCGCTGCTGGCACTCTCGACCGCTGGTTTTGTGGGATTGCAGGGAATCGCCTATAAAGCTGGTATCATTGAGGCGTCGATGCCCACAGCAGTATTAACCACAGTATTGGCCACCGAATTTGATGTCAAACCGGCATTTGTCACCACCGTTGTTTTCATCACTACCATTCTCAGCCCATTGACATTGACTCCGTTATTGGCCTATCTAGGAGCTTAGGATGCGCCGGTTTCTGTCGGCACTCTTGACCATAGCAATCTGTTTGGGGATCAGTAACCCCGCGCGAGGACAAACCGAAATTCAAATCGCAGACCCCGAGGTCACATACACCTTCGGAGGCATGCTGACCATTGAGACTGAGATCAACTCCGAGGTTAGTATTCAAAGAGTTTTAGTGCTACTGCAGCCTGCGGGGGAAACTGAGAACGTTGCCGCTGTCGCAACTTTCACTCCACCAAATCAGGTGACTTACTCCCTCGATCTATCCCAAAATCCCTTTCCAGTTTTCACAGACGTTTACTACACATTCCAGGTGGAACTTGAAAATGGAGAAACGATCACCAGCGAGAAATTCAAGTTTGATTACGATGATGACCGCTTCCCCTGGCAATCCTTACAAACCGAAGAATTTGAAGTTTATTGGTACGAAGGGGATACAGAATTCGGGCAAACGATCTTGAACACCGCCTATGAGGGCTTGGCACGGCTCCAAAACCAGGTCAACGTCCCCAACCCAGATAAAGTTACCTTTTACGTATATGCTAGCACCCAAGATTTGCAGTCCACACTGCAAATGTCGGGTCAGGCCGCGGCCTGGATAGCGGGTCACGCTAACCCAGCAGCCGGCGTAGTTTTGGTATCCATTCCGCCAGGACCAGCTCAATCAATCGAGATCAAGCGCCAAGTACCCCATGAATTGACACATGTGATGCTGTATCTGAAACTTGGCGAGGATTACGACAAGCTGCCCAACTGGCTCCATGAAGGGTTGGCGTCTACAACTGAAGTTTTCCCAAACCCAGATTACCCCCTCTTACTCGAAAAGGCCTACGAACGGGAAATGTTGATCCCAATCGCAAATCTTTGCCAGAGCTTCCCTGTCGATGCAGCGAATTTTCAACTTGCCTATGCGGAGTCGACATCGTTCACTTGGTACTTATTGGGTGAGTTTGGGAATCCGGGCATGGAGAATCTAATTGAGGCATATGCGGACGGAGTGGGGTGTGATCGCGGCGTTGAATTAGCTCTTGAAAGTTCTCTAGCCGGGTTAGAGCGCGATTGGCGGCGGCTCAATTTCAATGAGAGTCCCCTGCGTTCTTCCACTGAGGGCATCATACCCTGGGTGATAGTTTTCGTGACGATGCTGCTGCCAACATTTGGTTTGTTTGTCGGTGATACTATCAAACACCGTCGTAAAAATGAAAAGCTTCAGAACGCTAAAGGGGATTGATGGATGATCGCAGTGAAAGCAGTTCGATTACGTGCTCAAGTTGAGGGGCGTGTTCAAGGGGTTGGTTTTCGCTATTTTGTATTGGATAATGCCCAACCACTGGATATCACAGGCTGGGTGCGCAATCGCTGGGATGGCACCGTGGAAGTCTTAGCAGAAGGCACAAAAGACAGTCTTGAGACATTGTTGGCGGCTATCCAACGTGGTCCGCGGCGACACACCACTACAGAGGTTAGATATGACTGGCTCGCTGCAACTGGGGAGTTCACGAGTTTTCGAATTCGCAGGACGGAATAGGAACTAAATAACATGTTGTTATTCCGAACCTGACAAGGTAAGGAATCCAAAAAACGTCAGATTGATTGTTACCAGGTTAGTAATCAAGCCTGCATGGTTCTCAGGGATTCCTCGCTGCGCTCGGAATGACACATCTAAGACCCAAACCCCATCTTGTGCTCTTTCATCGATAACCATCGGCTACTACCAATAACAAGGTGATCTAAAACCTGCACATCTAGCAGTTTTCCTGCCTCAACGATTGCGCGCGTCACAGCGACATCATCAGGACTTGGGGTTGGATCGCCGCTGGGATGGTTGTGAACCACAATCACCGCAGCGGCATTTCGGCGAATTGCGGCACGAAATAACTCCCCCACCCGAACTTGAGACGAGTTCAAAGAACCCTGGTACACAGCTTCAATATTCAAAACTCGATTACGAGTATCGAGGAGCATCACTCGCAAATGTTCCTGTTCAAGGACACTCATCTCATACTGCACGAGCACGGCAGCATCAGCCGGGCTATTGATGGTGGGACGCTCCTCTGGGGATTCGAGAGTCATTCGGCGACCCAATTCGATGGCTGCTTTGATCTGCGCTGCTTTTGCAGTTCCCACACCGTGCTGTTCGCATACTTCATCGTATGATGCTCTGTGCAGACCAGTCAGGCCCCCAAAGGTTTGAAGCATACGCCGCCCAACTTGTACGGCGTTCTCACCATGGACTCCAACTCTTATTAAGATAGCCAGCAACTCAGCATTCGATAACGCTTGGGGGCCCAATTTGGCAAGTCTCTCTCGTGGGCGTTCACTGGAGGCTAGATCGGTGATGCGGTAAGTGGACATTTCTTCTTTCAAGAGAAATTCATAAATTAAGTATTGCGTTTATATTATAATATCATTCTCTTATTTAATGTAGTGTTTATAAAGTTCCAGCAGGGAGAATAAGGTTCTACGGGAATTGCCATAAGAGATCTCACATTTGGGGATAGGGGGCGTGCGCCGAACGCCCCCTATCCCCAAATGTACCCCCTTACCACGGCGGTTCCTGGAGAGCCGAGAATAAAATGCAAGCGGAGCAGCAAAATTAGGCTATAATTGGTTGCATAATTAGGAGTGAGATTATGACCTTTGATCCCTCATCTCTCAGCAATTTCATGCTCTTCCTTACCGCCTGGGGCGGCGCTTTTATTGCCGCTCTCTGGCTAAGTTTGATTGTGTGGACATACCGCGACATCCGCGCCAGAGCGCGCGACCCCTTGGGACGCATCCTGGCTGTTTTAGTCGTAGCTGTGCTATTTCTCCCTGGTATAGTGATCTACATAATCTTGCGCCCCCACCGGACCCTTGATGATGAGTATCAACATACTCTTGAAGAGGAAGCCCTTTTACGCTCAATCGAGGATACTCCTGTTTGTCCAGGATGCGGGCGCCGCACCAAAGAAGGCTGGAAAATCTGCCCTAATTGTCAAACCAAACTCAAGAAGACTTGTCATCATTGCAGCAAGTTGATGGAATTGCCCTGGAATCTCTGCCCCCATTGCGGCACCCCAACCCCGGGGATGCGGCGTGACGATCTGACTTTGGATGAGGCCCTTGAACCCTTGGCGGCTATTATTCCCGAAGAAGAACCTGAGGAAGTAGAATTACAATCAGAAGAGTAGACTTTTTTACCTTATTAAGCAAAGGACCGTGTTGCTGCGAGCGACACGGTCCTTTTATTTCTAAAATCTCATGTTCCAAGTAGGAACAAGATCACTTATTTTTTGATATTCAAGGCGTCCCAACCGGCATAGTGGCCTTCGTCACCCAATTCCCCTTCGATACGCAAAAGTTGATTGTACTTCGCCACGCGATCGGAACGTGCGGGAGCACCGGTTTTGATCTGGCCCATATTGAGGGCGACAGCCAGGTCAGCAATAGTGGCATCTTCAGTTTCACCAGAGCGGTGGGATGTGACCGCTCGCCATCCAGCACGGTGACAAGCCTCAACGGCCTCAATAGTTTCAGTCAGTGAGCCAATCTGGTTGAGCTTGACCAGGAGCGCATTGGAAGCTTTCTCTTCAATCGCTTTGCGGACGCGTTCGGGGTTGGTCACCAAAAGATCATCACCAACGATTTGCAAGCGATCTCCAAGTTCAGCAACCATCAACTTCCATCCTTCCCAGTCATCTTGTGCCAGGCCATCCTCGATGGAGACAATCGGGTATTGATCAACCCAATTCTTCCAGAATGCGACCATCTCTTCACTGGTCAACTTTTTGCCTTCTGTTCGTAAGTGATAAAGACCCGTATCACTCTCATAGAATTCAGAAGCCGCAGGATCAAGAGCGATAGCAATTTGTTCACCAACACCAGCTTTGAAACCAGCTTTGTCAATGGCCTCGAGGATCACTTCGACGGCTTCAGCGTTTGCTTTGAGAGCAGGGGCGTATCCGCCTTCATCACCAACCAGAGTCTTGTAATCGCGCGCTTTGAGCACAGCTTTGAGGGCATGATAAATCTCCGCGCCCCAACGTAAACCCTCAGCAAAGGAGTCGGCACCGAAAGGCATCACCATGAATTCCTGCGCATCAGTGGACTGCCAGCCTGTGTGAGCGCCACCATTGAGAATATTCAACATCGGCACCGGCAAAATATGAGCATAAACACCACCAATATAGCGATAGAGCGGCAAACCTAAAGAATTAGCAGCCGCTTTGGCCACTGCTAGGCTGGTTCCAAGTATGGCATTTGCGCCCAGTTTAGCCTTGTTCGGAGTTCCATCCAAGGCCAATAAGGACAGGTCGATGGCGCGCTGTTCGATAGCATCCCAGCCAACCATTTCCTCAGCGATGGGTCCGTTGACATTGTCTACTGCTTTGAGCACACCTTTGCCAAGATAAGTTCCCTTATCGCCATCGCGTAGTTCTAATGCCTCGTGAACACCTGTGGAGGCTCCTGAAGGCACCGCCGCGCGGCCCCAACTTCCATCTAATAATTGCACCTCAACCTCAACGGTCGGATTGCCGCGCGAGTCAAGAATTTGGCGGCCTATGACAGAAATAATTGTTGTTGCTTCCATTGAAAAATCCTCTTTCTTTTGATATAGATAGCAAATCTGCTATTAAGTTCTTTTCTTCACCAACCCTGAAGTATAATCCATTATGATTTTATCGTGGAGACTTTTAGATCGGGTCTATAGGATTCGCCGTGGTAAGGTTCCACATTTGAGGGTAGGGTCTCTCACGGCAATTCCCATAGATCCTTTAGATCAAAAACACCCCAGGAGCCGATCATGGAGAATGAAAACAATCTCTCTCCCGACCCTAGAGATCAAAAACGCTATTACTTCCACGAAACTCGCACTCGCCGGGCAACTGTTGCCATGCTGAAAGCGTTTGCCTTCTTCGTTATGAAGATCGAATCTCACGGTATTGAGAATCTACCAACAGAGGGTGCGGTCGTTCTGGCCAGCAATCACGTGACCAATTTTGACATTTTCCCTATGCAATTAGGCATATCTCGCCCCATCTTTTTCATGGCCAAGGAAGAGTTAATGCGCAATCCAATCGTGGAATATGTCCTGCGCAAAGGCGGTGTTTTCCCGGTATATAGGGGCACAAAAGATGTGTGGGCTAAAAGGCACTCAGAAATGGTTCTCGAACACGGTCGAGTTTTAGGATTGTTCCCTGAGGGGACTCGCAGCAAGGGTCGCGGCCTGCGTACAGCAAAAACTGGCACAGCCAGATTTGCATTGAAGGCCAATTGTCCAATCGTCCCGATGGCGATTAGTGGATCCCAGCGAATGTTTAAGGATTTTCCCAAACGCACAACAGTGAGCGTGACTTTAGGGGAACCTATCTATCCCCAACCCAATGAAGGACCTCTAGCGCTAACTGACAGGTTGATGTTTGCTATTGCAGATTTACTGCCTCCAGAGTTGAGAGGCGTATATGGGGAGAAACCACCTGGATACAATGTCTAGGATTCAGAATTTAGGTTATCTTTGACAGCCTTCAAGAAACCCAAAAACAATGGATGAGGACGCGTAGGGCGTGATAGGAATTCGGGATGGAACTGCGTCCCCAACATAAAGGGATGGTCTTTCATTTCAGCGATCTCGACCAGGCGATTATCAGGGGAGAGGCCTGAAAACTCCATACCCGCTTTCTGTAATTTTTCACGATACATATTTTTGAATTCAAAACGGTGTCGGTGACGCTCATTGATGCTATCTTTGCCATAAGCATCCGCCGCTTTTGACCCAGATTGAAGCTGGCATGGATACAAGCCCAAACGCATCGTTCCGCCCATATCGGTCAGGTCGCGCTGGTCTGGCATCAAATCAATTACAGGGTGAGGGGTGGAGGGATCAAACTCGGTCGAGTTGGCTTCATCGTCGTTGAGCATGTGACGAGCAAGTTCAATCACCATCACCTGCATACCCAAACACAAACCCAGGTAGGGGATATTATTCTCACGAGCATAGCGCGCTGCATGAATCTTGCCCTCGATACCGCGTTCTCCGAACCCCCCGGGGACAATAATGCCATCAGCTTCTTGAAGCAACTCTACCCCCCGTCCTTTTTCCAGGTCTGAAGAGTGAATCCACAAAATTTCGTCATCCAGCCCCAGGGATAGAGCGGCATGACGAGTGGCCTCTCGCACACTCATATAAGCATCGTGCAATTCGACATATTTCCCCACGAAGGCAATTTTAGCAGTCGGTTTTTCGCGGTTCATCTCTTGGACAAGCTTTTCCCAAGGCTTCCAATTTGGCTTTTTGCGCGGCTTCAACCCCAGTCGCTCCAGCAGAATGTCTCCCATTTGTGTTTTTTCAACGAGCAGGGGAATTTCGTAGAGCAATTCTGCAGTGACCATTGGGATCACCGCACGCTGCTCGACATCACAAAAGAGGGCAATTTTGTCACATAACTCCTGTCCCATTTCGTAATCCGACCGGGCAATGATCACATCGGGCGAAATACCAATTGAGCGCAACTCACGCACCGAGTGCTGGGTAGGCTTAGTTTTCAACTCGCCGGTAGCGCCAATGTGAGGCACCCAAGTTACATGAATATAGAGACTGTTCTCGGGGCCTACATCCCCTCGCATTTGACGCAAGGCTTCGAGGAAGGGCAATCCCTCGATATCACCAACCGTGCCACCAACTTCGACCAGAACGATCTCCGCTCCCGTGGTTTTGGCAACCATGCGGATGCGGCGTTTGATCTCATTGGTAATATGGGGAATCACTTGAATGGTGCCGCCTAAATAATCACCACGGCGTTCTTTGGCAATCACCTCGGCGTAAACTTGCCCTGTGGTCACATTGCAAACTTTGTTCAAGCTGATGTCCACAAAACGCTCATAATGACCTAAATCCAGGTCAGTTTCAGCGCCGTCGTCAAGGACATATACTTCGCCATGTTGGTACGGGCTCATCGTACCGGGATCGACATTGATATAAGGATCGAGCTTCTGAATAGAAACTTCGAAACCGCGTTCTTTCAGCAAACGGCCAATCGCTGCGGCTGTGACACCTTTACCTACTGAACTGACAACACCACCGGTCAGGAAAATGTATTTCGTATCCATTAATCTCTCCATTAACAGAAGCGGGGAGGGCCGTTTCCGGCAGCCCTCCCCGATGACTGTCTCGTAAATTTCAGGTTCTTCCTACCATAATTTTATCCAACAACACGCGCTAAGTCCTCTGCTGCCCGGCGCATCTCCAAGAAAACCAAACCTAATTTGGCTCCTTCACGAGCAAGGGCGGTTAAGACTGCTTCATCTCCAACAGCGGCCAGTAGAACATAACCTTGATCTCCATGAATATAAACCTGGTCAAGCGAACCTCGACTCAACTCGCTGGCGATACGTTCACCCAGGCTCAACATGGCAGCCGACATTGCAGAAACCCTATCTTCTTCAACTTCCGCAGGCAAGGCAGAGGCCATAATCAAGCCATCGACAGAAACCACTGCTGAGGCTTCGATCTCAGGAGAAGCTGCCTGCATTTCTCGCAGGCGATCAACCATTAGTTCAGTGCGTGACTTGGTCATTGCTTATTTCCGTCTCTTTTTCTTCCCAATTAGTAATTTTTCAAAGTCTACCATACAAATTGGCCAAGTGCCAGTTGACCCACTATAGCGTCCATGATAGACTGAGAGATTGCTATGCGTCATCGTTTTTTGTGTATTTTGGGCGTTTCGATCATGTTTTTTGGGAGTTTTCTCTTAGCTCAGGCGCAAGAAGAAGATGAAACTCCCCAGGCTGGTTTCATCGCGCCACTGGCTGGTGAAGCACTCCAAGGAACAGTTGTGATAACAGGAACCACTGCCGCCGAAGGTTTTGAAGCATGGAACTTGAGCTTTGCTTACGTCGACGACACAACAGTGACATGGTTCCTACTTGATGAAGGGAGGAGTTCTGTCGAAGAGGGCGTAATTACACAGTGGAATACCACCAAGATCACAGATGGTAAATATCATTTGCGGCTGGTTCTTGATTTGAACGATGGGGAGACACTCGTTTTTATTGTGCCCAATCTACGCGTTCGCAATTACTCTCCCATAGAAACCAGCACGCCGACATTAACTCCAACCAGAGATCCTGCCAGCGCATCGGCCACACCCACCCCAACGTTGACACCCGTTCCACCTACTCCTACCCCCTTGCCCTCGAACCCAGTTGAAATCTCCGATAACGATTTCACCAACGCCTTATCGCGTGGGGGCATCACTGTACTGGTTCTATTTTTGATCGTTGGATTATATACATCGATACGCAGAACACTAAGGTAAATACATCTGTAGACAATAAACGCCTATTCAAAAAATATTGGCAACTATGGTTCCTCTTCAAGGATGCTTCTCGAAAAATCGCCTAACCCAAGATGAAATTATTCAGAAGAATTAAAGAACGCTCAAGCTCATCAGAGGCTGCAAATACATATTTGATCGTCGGCTTAGGCAATCCGGGAAAGGAGTACCGGGTCAACAGGCATAACATCGGCTTCATGTTGGTCGATAAACTTGCCGAACGACTGGGGTTGATTTTTTCCCGCGTGCAGCATAAGGCGCTGGTTACCGATGGACGATATCAGGGTAACAAGATCATCCTAGCAAAACCCCAAAATTATATGAACAATTCCGGGCAGTCAGTTGGAGCATTGGTGAGGTTTTACAAGTTAGCCCATGCGAATTTATTGATTGCTTATGATGATGTTGATCTGCCCTTCGAGACGATCCGTCTGAAACCTTCGGGGGGATCGTCAGGGCAAAAAGGGATGAAATCGATTATCCAACATCTGGGCACAGAAGAGTATCCCCGATTGCGGCTGGGAATTGGACGCCCCCCGGGACGCATGAGCACCCCTAGCTACGTGCTGCAAGATTTTTCCAAAGCGGATGCGGAAGATCTGGAAATCTTTCTGGAACGAGCCGCAGACGCTGCCTTGCTGTTTATCACCGAGGGGATCGAGCCTGCGATGACTCGCTACAACCGCAGTGACCAGTGATTTGTGGGCTGTAATTCATCTCTAACCAACTGATTATTAATTACAGTTTACTGAACCCTATGCTGACGAGACTTCTCAACACCTTCCAGGAACTTCCCGCTTATCAAGAACTAACAGAAGCAATTCAGGCACGCACGCCGCTTCCCAATCTGGTACTACCACGGACGACGCGGCTCCCGATTTTATCGGCACTGCATCAGACGCTGCGCGTACCCATCCTTTTTCTGACGCATCGCACCGATCACGCGCTTACACTGGCAGACGAACTTACCCTTTGGGCGCCTGAAATTCTCCAGTTACCTCTACCCGAGCCTAACCCCTTATTCTATGAAAACGCTCCTTGGGGAGCGAATACTCGTCGGGACCGTTTGATCGTTCTCACCACATTATCTGCTTCTCAAATTCCAGGCATCAAAGCTCCATCGGATGCTCACAAATCAGCCATCATTATCGCACCTGCTCGTGCCATAATGACACGCACCCTGCCACGCCGCGACTTCATCAAGGCCACGCAAAAACTCAAAATTGGAGACATCGTTAGCTTAGATGATTTAGTACGCCATTGGTTCAACTTGGGCTTTGATGGTGTTAATACTGTCACGATGCCTGGTCAATTCGCCCGCCGTGGCGGCATTCTCGATGTTTGGCCTCCAGCAGATTCATTCCCATCCCGTTTAGAGTTCTTCGGCGACGAGATCGATACCTTACGCCGCTTCGACCCAGCGACACAACGCACCACGGAGCAGCATGAGATGTTGCTCGTTACCCCGGCACGAGAATATTTCAGACCTTTAGAGTCCTCTGAGACTTTAGATGCCTCTGATGAAATATCAGAATTCCACATTCCTCTTCTTTATCCCCATGCAGGCAGGATCTTCGATTATCTACCGCGTGATGCGCTGGTAGTTATTGATGACAAAGAAGCCTTCGAGGATACTGTACATTCCGTCGAAGAGCAGGCTCTCTCACAAAGGAAGGATTATATTGAAGAGGGAATTCTTGAAGATGATTACCCCATCCCATATTTGACTTGTGACCAGATCGAAGACTCACTTCCTCCTGGCAGGGTTCTGTTTCTGGGGCCTTCTACTGCTCCCGAGGGATCACCTCCTCCCCTGGCGAAACACTTCGCCCCCAATCCTCGCTTTGGCGGACGCCTGAAACCCCTCATGGAAGGATTAGCACAAGCCTCCATCAAAGGAGAAAAGGGGATCGTTATATCTCGTCAAGCAGGTCGCCTTGAAGAGTTGTGGGAAGAAAACTACCGTCCGACAACTGGACTGACGCAAGCGCCAACATTCATCAAAGGGTCGCTGACCGAGGGTTGGTCATTCACCTCACAAGATGAACAAAAACTAAACCTGTTAACCGATGGCGAAATATTTGGCTGGCAGCCGCCCAAACCGCGCCGCCGATATCGACCAGTCGCAGAAGCCCCCGAGGCAGAATATGCTGACCTACAATCAGGGGATTGGGTTGTGCACATCGATCATGGCGTAGGCAGATTCGTTGGGTTGGTACAGCGAGCCATCGAGGGAGCCGAGCGCGAGTATTTGTGTGTAGAGTACGCCGATCGGGATCGACTCTTCGTCCCCGTGCAGCAAGCTGATCGTCTGACACGCTTCATCGGCCCCGATGGTCGCCCGCCCGCGCCCACCCGACTTGGCGGTCCACAGTGGACAACGATCAAAGATCGAGTCACAGAAGCTGTGGAAGACATGGCAGAGGGCCTGCTCGAACTTTACGCCAAACGGCAATTAGTCACTGGATATGCTTTTAAAGAGGACACTCCCTGGCAACGAGAGTTAGAAGCCAGTTTTCCTTACATTGAGACGGACGATCAATTGCGTGTGGTGAGCGACGTCAAGTCAGACATGGAAACTTCTCGTCCAATGGACCGCCTGATTTGTGGGGATGTCGGTTTTGGAAAAACTGAGATCGCATTACGGGCAGCCTTCAAAGCCGTGATGGATGGCAAACAGGTTGCCATGCTGGTACCCACCACCGTATTAGCTCAACAACATTTCCACACTTTCCGCGAGCGCTTGGCTGCTTTCCCTGCCGAAGTTGAAATGCTGTCCCGTTTCCGCACCCCCCAAGAGCAGAGCAATATCTTGTTCCGATTATCGCAGGGCGCCATCGATATTGTTATTGGTACCCACAGGCTGATATCGGGGGATGTTGAGTTTAAAGATCTGGGATTGCTGATCATCGATGAGGAACAGCGCTTTGGTGTAACTCACAAAGAAACTATCAAGCAATTGCGCACCGAGGTGGATGTTCTCACCATGACAGCCACCCCGATTCCGCGCACCTTATATTTAGCAATGACTGGCCTGCGGGATATCTCCACGTTGGATACGCCGCCCGAGGAACGTCTGCCGATCATCACACATGTGGGGTCTTATTCACCGGAACTGATCCGTCGCGCGATCTTGAGAGAATTGGAACGCGGTGGACAAGTTTTCTTCGTCCACAACCGCGTTCAAACCATTGGCGCGATGAGAAATCAACTTATTAAGTTGGTACCAGAAGCACGCATTGCAGTCGCTCACGGACAAATGCCCGAAAACCAGTTGGCTGAACGCATGAACGATTTCACAGATGCAAATATTGATGTTTTATTAGCCACATCAATCATCGAGTCAGGCTTGGATATCCCCAACGCCAATACCCTGATCGTTGACCGGGCTGATACCTTTGGGCTAGCACAGCTCTACCAACTGCGCGGCCGCGTGGGACGTGGAGCGCAGCGCGCTTATGCCTATTTCTTTAAACACAAGAAATTCACGCCCACGCCTAAAGGTCGCCAACGCCTAGAAACAATAGCCGAGAATCTGCAGCTTGGTTCTGGGTTCAATATTGCCATGCGAGATCTGGAAATCCGAGGTGCGGGAGATATTTTGGGTACACGCCAACACGGACACATCGCTTCGGTTGGATTTCATCTCTACACAAGGCTGTTGGCAGAGGCGGTCAAGAGCAAGCGCAAGAATCGCGGCTTACCATTAGATACCAATGATCTGATGTTACGCGCGCATCGTCCCTTGGTTAGCGTAGATTTACCTTTAGATACAACCATCCCCAGTAATTATGTCCCTGACCTGGAAATGCGTTTGAATTTATATCGTCGGATCGCTGATGCGCAAGAACTCAAAGAAGTTGACTCACTCAGCGAAGAATTTCAGGATCGCTTTGGACCGCTGCCACCCTCGGTGCAAAATTTACTTATACAGTTGAAGATTAAAATCCTTGCTATTTCGGCTGGGGTCAAAAGCATCGGCCACGAATACGGGCAAATCGTCTTACGATTTCCTGAGGGGATAGAACCACCACAAATCGTGCGCGCCAAGCCAGATGTGCGTGTTGGAAAATCTGCCATTTGGGTCGCAGCCGACTCTCAAATTGAAGATCAGCCCAGTTTATTGATCAATCTCCTCGAAGAAATCATCACACTCCAAGAAAAATAACAAGGCTCTCCATACCAAAAATTTCAAAGGTTCTATGGGAATTACCGTGAGAGATCTCACATTTGGGGGTAGGGGGTGTGAGGAGCACGCCCCTGCCCCCAAATGTGACCCCTTGCCACGGCGATTCCTAGAGACCCATTTCAAACTCTTTGACATAAAACCGCATGGACGGTATAATCGTCGGTCGGCTTTGTAACAAAGAAATCGTAAGGAGAGTGGTATTATGGTTGAACAACCAAATAGCATTGAGGAACTTAACCCCAAGGATAAGCTTAGCGGCACGGTGGTTAAGACAATGCTGGCAGGCGTTGTTGTGGATATAGGCCTGGAAGTTCCGGGCGTTGTTCACATTTCTCGAATTCAAAAAAATCCTGTCAACCGAGCTGAGGATGTCGTCGAGATCGGTCAGGAAGTTGCCGTGTGGGTGCGACAGGTTTTCCCTGAGCGCCAACGCATCGAACTGACCATGATCGAGCCATTGGGGTTGGAATGGCGTGAGATCAGAAAAGGTATGGTCGCCGACGGCAAAATCACACGCTTAGAGAAGTATGGTGCTTTCGTTGATATCGGTGCTGAACGACCTGGTCTGGTGCACATCAGTGAATTGGCTCATGGATTTATTGACGCCCCATCTGATGTCGTTGAAGAAGGTGATGATGTTGAGGTGCAAGTGCTCAGCGTAAACCGACGACGCAAGCAAATTAAGTTAAGCATGAAAGCACTACAAGATCCTCCTCAGAAAGCAGCTAAGAAGGTCGAGAAAATCATTGAAAATGATGAGCCGCAAGAACCGGTTCCCACTGCAATGGAAGCCGCCCTTCGCCAGGCTATGGAGCGATCTCAAAACGGGGAAAGCAAGACCACTGGCAAGAAAGAGAAGAAATCATCTTCAATCAATAATGAGTTAGAAGATATTTTTTCACGCACACTGAAACAAGATAAGTAGAACCGCAAGCGGTTTATCTACAACTCTCCTCTGTGCGAACGAAACCCCGCTAATCAGGCGGGGTTTTTGGTTTAAGGGACGCGAATAACGCGGAGTAAAATTCTGTTAGTACCTTTTTTCAGCCCACTATTAATAACTCATGTTACGGCCGCGTAGCGGGAAAGTCCTGAAAATAATTTCTCTTTAGGTTGCGTAACATGAGTTATTAATAATTGACAAAGCCGATTCTTATTCAAGACTAAATGGTATTTCTGAAACAACTGCTCGTACATTGCCCACGTTAACTTCTGCTCCTGGCTGATCAAAGGGACGCTTTACAACAGCCAGCGCAATCTCTCCAAAACGAGGGGATGTTGCCACTGAGGTTACTTGTCCAGCTGGTTTATCATTAGCTCGGGCTTGCTCACCTGCATTGACGGGTACGTTTAGTCGCAGGCCGACGAGTTTGCGCGTAATTTTATCGAAGTTGATTTGCCTGGCAATAACTTCTTGGCCTGTATAACATCCCTTGCTCTGAGAAATTGCTGATTTCAATAGACCGACCTCTAGCGGAGTGAATTCTTCGGTCAACTCGCCATGAGCACCAGGAATTCCCGCTTCGACGCGTAATACCTGATAGGTATCTTCGTCTAATTGAATTGCTCCAGCATTGGCGAGTGCAGAATAAACTTTTTCACATGATGCATTTTGAAGAAGAATCCGATATCCAAACCCATCAAAACCGGGTTGGCCAATAATTCTTATTGAAACACCTTCCACATCAACCTGAGAGACTTCATCTAATTCAGGTAAATTTTCGCCTAAAGTTGACAGTACATCACTCGACCGAGGTCCCTCGACGATAACTTGGGCATAATCTTGACTGTGGTCTTCAAGGCTGACATCGTCATTGAAGAATATTCGCTTGCGCAAAAAATCAGCAATAAAATCACTTCGCCCAGGGAGGGTCAGAACTCCAATTTGATCACCTTCATTCAAGAGAGTAAAAACTCCCAGGATGCGTGCAGCAGGTGAGGTAAGTACACTCATCATTGCGCGCGCTGAGTCTAATTGGCGGATATCATTGGTGGTTTGTCGTTGCAAAAAATCAAGCCGGTCCTCTCCACCGATACGCAGATATCCCGGTATAGGATATTGATAATAAATTACGCCTTCTAATGCGGAATGGTAAGCACTCAAATCTGCCATGATGGCTTTTGTCCCTTAAATCAATCCGGGGTGCGTATGATTTATCAACACACCCCGGTGGATCCTTCTCTTTAAAGAATTATGCAGCCTGCGGTATCGGCGTACCGCCACTTTTTTCAACTGGCGGTGGGAAAATCTCTTCGAACTCATCGCGCGAAAGTGTTTCGACTTCCATCAGCTTCTCAGCAACTTCATCTAGTTTTGCACGATAATTCGTCAGGATTTCTTTTGCCCGTTCATAAGCATCTGCGACGATGCCCCGGATTTCGCTATCAATTTTCTCAGCGACGGATTCAGAATAATCGCGCTGCTCGGAAATTTCTCGGCCAAGGAATATCAACTCTTCTTTTTTACCGTAAACCATAGGACCAAGGCTCTCACTCATCCCTAACCGGGTGACCATGGTTCGAGCCAAACGAGTAACGCGTTCAAGATCGCTAGAAGCCCCCGAAGTGATATCGCTAAACACTAATTCCTCAGCGGCGCGACCACCTAACAGTCCAACCATGTCGGCGATCATCTTCTTCTTGGCCATTAAGGTGCGGTCTTCTTCAGGCAGGATCAATGTATAACCACCTGCCTGTCCGCGGGCGGTAATAGAAACCTTATGGACAGGATCACCTTCGGGCAAAGCATTGGCAACCACGGCATGACCTGCCTCGTGGTAAGCAATGATACGTTTTTCGCTATCGCTGATCAAGCGGCTCTTGCGTTCGGGGCCAGCGATGACTCGCTCAATGGCTTCTTCAAATTCTTCTTGGCCAATAACCTTCTTATCTCGGCGAGCAGCCAAAATGGCACCTTCATTAACAAGGTTTTCAATATCCGCACCGACAAAACCTGGTGTCGCGCGAGCCAAAACGGTCAGATCGACCTCATTATCCAGGGGTTTCCCGCGGACATGGATCTTTAGAATAGCTTCACGGCCGCGCAAATCAGGGCGGTCCAACACGACAGTGCGGTCAAAGCGCCCAGGTCGCAACAAAGCAGGGTCCAAAACATCGGGACGATTGGTTGCCGCAACAATAATCACATTGGTATCTGTATCGAAGCCGTCCATCTCTACGAGCATCTGATTGAGGGTCTGTTCGCGCTCGTCGTGGCTGCCGCCTAAACCAGCACCACGCTGGCGACCAACAGCATCTATCTCATCGACAAAGACAATACAAGGCGAATGGCGCTTGGCCTGTTCAAAAAGATCACGCACACGGCTGGCACCGACACCCACAAACATCTCCACGAACTCCGAGCCAGATATTGAGAAGAAAGGCACACCAGCTTCGCCAGAGACGGCCTTGGCTAACAAGGTTTTCCCTGTTCCCGGAGGGCCGACTAACAGGACGCCCTTAGGAATACGAGCACCTAAAGCAATGAATTTCTCAGGCTCCTGCAAAAATTCAACGATTTCTTCCAACTCAATTTTAGCTTCTTCAACACCAGCAACATCTTCGAACGTCACTGTGGGTTGATCACCCGAGAACATGCGCGCTCTGGATTTCCCGAAAGCCATCGCAGCATTACTGCCACCTTGCGCCTGACGGAAAATAAACCAGAACATAGCCCCCAAGAGAACAATTGGAGCCACATAACTCAATATCGTAATAACACCAACCCATTGGCTGGGGGGCTGCACTTGTATGATTACATTTTCTGGGTTCAGCTCCTCGGTTGTGACGCCAAACTCTTTGAGTTGTTCCACCAATGTAGAAACCGGCTCTTTATGAACCGTGGCTTCGGTGGTTGTTTCTTCCTTATAGATCACGCGAATTTCATTATCGTCGCTGACGATCCTTGCCACCTTACCTTTTCTAATTTCCATGGCAAGCTCGTTGAGGGTCAACGGCTCTTGCGCGGTAGCACTTTGGCGATAATTGAAGAACAATAAAATCGCTATACCAATGATAAAAAGTATGTAAATAAAAGACGATCGATTTCTAGATGAATCCACTTATACCTCCGAATCTTTCACAAAGCCAAAAATGGCGACCAAATTTTACCATTCTATACCCTTAGGGGGTAGTTTTTATGAAATTTATGCTAAATAATTAATATCCTTCTTACGTTAGGGAATTGACTCTCCCCTGAAGCATGATCTTACCCCATAACTTAAATGATCGGATTCCTTCTGGGTTGATTCTTTTCCACAAAAACATCCATATTCTTAGAGAGGCCAGAAAAAAGGCAGCGCCAACAAAGTGATAATCATTACAACCACAGTCAATGGAATTCCCACCTTCAAGTAATCGCTTAGTTTGTAACCACCCGGGCCTAAGACCAACACATTAGATGGATGGGCGACCGGACTGAGAAAAGCGGCCGAAGCAGATATGGCAACAATCATCATCAAAGGATAAGGAGAAATCCCCAAATCGCTTGCCGTATTCAAGGCAATTGGAGCGAGGAGCAACGCCACAGCTGCATTGGGCATAATCTGCGACGCCAAGCTAGCAAAGATAAACAGCGCTGCAAGAATGGCCATCGGTCCCAAAGGTCCAACTAATGAGACAATTCCCTCAGCCAAGAAGTGCGCTGTGCCTGTTTGATCCATGGCGATGCCAAGGGGCAGCATCCCTGCAATCAAAAAAACAGCTTTCCATTCGATGAAGCGATAAGCTTCATCCATGCTTAAGCAACCAGTCAAAACCATGAAGGCAGCGCCAGCAACTGCAGCGATATAAATCGGCAACCATCCCAAAATCGTTGGGATCAAAACACCCGCCAGGATCAATAATGCGATAGGAATTTTCTTACGTTTAGGTTCTTCCTGAATCTCTTCTGCCAATACCAGAAAATCCGGGTCGGATGCAAGCATTTTTAATTTACTGCGAGGACCGTGCAACAATAACGCATCCCCTAAACGCAGCTTCATATCCCGCAAACCCGATCGATACGGATTTCCCTCTCTCCAAACCGCTAATACATTAAGGCCAAATTTCTCACGAAAATGGAGTTGTTCAAGCGTATTCCCTACCAATGTTGTATGTGGAGAAAGCACTGCTTCCACTAATCCCACCTGAGGAGATTCTAGTTGGGCAGGCTCTGGCATTTCTTCTGGAAACACCTGCAAATCCTGCAAATTATCCATGGCCAACAAATTATCGGTCTCGCCGCGTACAAAAATGACATCATCAGCCTGGAAGATCTCCTCAGCACGTGGCATGATGCGTGTACCTCCCTTCCTAACGATACATAACACGGCCAATCCAAATGTATTTGCCAAATGGCTGTCCGCCAATGACTTACCAACCAGGGCAGATTCGGCAGGAATCCGTAAAGTCATCAAGTGATTATTAAGCCACGTGATATGGCCTTTCTCTGCTTTTGAAACTTCAAGTCCATCTATATCTCGGATGGCTGAAATTCGATCTCGCTTGCCTTGAACCAGCAAAATGTCACCAACTTCAACAGAATAGTTTTCGAGATCAGAGAAAATCGCTTTGCCTTCGCGCCAGACGGCGATCACAATCAGGCGATAATTTTGACGGAAGGACAGTTGATTCAATGTCTGGCCCAAAGAATCAAATTTATTGTTGATCGAAATTTCAGCAATGATTACTTCACTATCTACAACTTGATCCAGTTTCAATTCCTGGTTTTCCAACTGAAAATGAGGCTGCTCCTGTAAACCCACAAGTTGATCTGCCAATCCAGTGACCAATAGTTGATCCCCCTCTTTGAGAATATCATCCGGTTGAGGCGCAAGATTAGGGTGATCATCGCGAATGATCGCTGTCACATTCAAGCCTATTACCGCCCCAAGTTTGCACTCCGCCAAAGTCTGGCCATCCAAGGGGGAACCGTCGGGCAAACGAAGTAAGAATAAGTTCCCTTCCAAATCATACATCGAGCCCAATTCCGCGGCAGTCGCCCCTCGCAATGCCTTTGCAGTATCTCGTTTTGGCAGTATATGCCGGCCAATTAGTGCCATGAAAAGCACACCGGCCGACGTAACGATGATTCCAATGGGTGTGTAATCAAACATGCCAAATGAGTACAAACCCCTCTCTTCCAGGGCACTACTAATGAGAATATTTGGGGGTGTTCCAATTTGGGTGATCATGCCCCCTAAAAGGGAGCCAAATGCCAAGGGCATCAGCAGTTTTGATGGTGGGTGGTCAGTTCGCCGGGCAATATCCATAACAACCGGTAGTAACAGGGCAGCCACACCGATATTGTTCATAAAAGCCGATAATATTGCCGTGGTCAGCATAATCAATACAATTAAGCGAGTTTCACCCGAGCCTGCTAGCTTGAGCAATTGTCCCCCGATAATATTGCCCACACCTGTTTTCGAAAGCCCCCCACCAATAATAAAAACTGCCCACACCGTGATCACTGCCGGATTGCTGAATCCAGACAAAGCATCACTAGGTGAAATCAACCCGCTCAATGCCAAAGCACTCAATACCAACAACGCGACCAGGTCTACGCGCAGGCGCTCGCTAATGAAGAGAACAACCGCGACGCCCAAAATTAAAAGCGTCATTGCAATTTGGAAAGTCACTCGGAATTCACTCCTTGACTAAGGCTTCCATGATTAAGGCCATCTTCTTAGAAAGCTCCCGCCGATCGAAATGCTCTTCAACGTACCTGCGGCCATTTTGCCCTAATCTCATCCCTTCTTGACGGTCAGATGCCAAAGTGCTGATAGCAGCCGCGAGGGAGTCCGCATTTCCTGGGGGAACAAATATACCTGCATCGGCATCATCCACAACATCCCTTATCACCCCATCAATCGCTAATATTACGGGTCGGCCAGCGGCCATATAATCAAAGACTTTATTGGGGTAAACCGTTTTGTACATCTCGATAGGTTTGAGAATGGCAATACAAGCATCAGCAACCGCCAGTGCGATCCCCATTTCTGTCTTTGGCACAGGGGGAATAAAATGAACATTGGTCAACCCTAAAGCTGCCGCACGATCTACCAATGTAGATTTTTCTTTTCCATCCCCGAGAAAGACAATGGAAATTTCAGGCTGATCACTTAGTTGTGATGCCGCATCGAGCAGTATATCCAAATCGTTGGACATTCCATGCGCGCCAGCATATAGAACCACGAACTTGTCCACAAGTTTATGAGATTGCCGAAATCCAGCGCCATCTGCTGCAGGGTCAAACATACTTGAGTCAGCCCCGTTAGGCACCAGCGCAATTTCCTTACAACCACACGCTTCGATATGTTTGATGAAGCCAGGTGAATTTACCAGCATTTGGTCCGCACGTCGGTATAGAAAACGTTCCAGCCATTCCGAAGCTTTGATTATGGGCTTGTTCTGCAACACACCAACTGCAATCGCAAAAGCGGGCCAGAGATCGCGCACTTCAAACAAGAATGGCACCCTTTTGAATCGCGACAACAGCCAGGCGGTCACTCCCTGAAAAATGGGTGGCGAGGTGCCCCAAACCAGATCCACATTCCGCACACGTAAACCGATGAGAAAGGAAGATATCATGAAGCTGAAGAAACTAAACACCCGATGGATGAAAGATTTATGCAGTGCGGAGTATGTGTAGGCACGATGAATCACAACATCGCCCCCACCTTTTACGCTATGAGACGCAGTTTCACTTCCTGTTAAATAACTCACCGGACTGGCAATCACTGTGACGAGATGGCCTCTCTCAACCAAATTGCGAGCGATCTCGTGGTGACGGGTGCCCCCGGGTTCATTTAGGGCTGCGAAGGCTTGATGGATTAACAAGATGTGCATAATGGACTTGGGTAAATTCCTAGTTATTGTGCTGATTCACAATTGTTGCGTTTTCGCAATTCCATCGTTGGAAAATCAAAATTGTTGTTATCAAAAATCACATCGGCATGCGCTTTAGGGTGGGCATCTTCAAAGTATAGTCGCTGACCAGCCACATACCGTTGATGATATCTGGCAATTATAGCTTCTTCTGAATTCGCAAAGCCATCGGAGAGATCACGCTGGACTGCCCGTGGAACAGAGACTGCAAAACCTGCTTCTACGAAAATTCGAAAATCCCAATAGGAAATCAACTCTGGTCGCAACAAAAAGACTCCATCAAATATCAGGATTCCATCACTTGGAGCTTCCCGCGGGGGCTCGTGGTTGGCAGCATCAACCCGATAATCATACA
The DNA here is from genome assembly GCA_016785015.1 of Anaerolineales bacterium. Lineage (GTDB taxonomy): Bacteria > Chloroflexota > Anaerolineae > Anaerolineales > UBA11858 > NIOZ-UU35. Next base: position 7,514 of record JADHTJ010000012.1, on the reverse strand, counting down.
CCATCCGAACATATTCCTTGTTCCCTTCTGGGCCTAAGGGATTCAGAAGCTTTTCGATAATTGCCTGATTGTTGAAAGAATCTTGATAATACCCCCGAGCAGAATCTGCGCCCTGCCGATAACGAATTTCTTTTGGGTTGTGAAATCCGTCGATCGAGGCACGAATTACAGGTCGACAGCGAGCTTCAATTGGCAGGGCTAATTCATCGGCCAAGGTGGTTTTCCCAGCGGCGTCAACACCATCAAGGGCCACTCTGACCGGGTGTTCTCGCTGAACAGCGAGGATCAATTCCGCGAGTTCTTCAATGGCTTTGCTTCGATTATTCATCAGGGGGGAAAATCCACTCACTTGATATTTTTATTGGTAAAGTTCCTTTCACGCTAACCGAAAAAGAAAGCGCGGGGCGTTTTTCTCCATAGGTCGGTGAAACCCAGCCCCAGGTAGTCTTGGATGATAATTCGCCATAAAGGATTTCCCCAGCTCTAATGATTGAAGATTGATAATTTGAGTTCGAAGAATTAAGATTCAGGCTTACCCAACCACAAGGAGAAAGGAGGTTGATCTTTAATCCTGAATTATCTATCTTCCATTCCCAGTCAGGGAGAAGCCAGTGCAGGCGCACCGAGTGAGAAGGCGAGAGCGAGTAGCTGGGAGTTGGAAGTAACTGGTCTTCAACAATCCAGTGGTCATCTAGATGGGCAGTAACTGTGCGCTGATGAACAATGCCTAAACGTCGATAGCCATCATGCCTGGCAATAATTTTCTCCCAAGCTCCATCTTCAGCTCGTTGGTATTCATCAATCTCGGCTTGTGCTCTGTCTAGATAAAGAAAACGGCCCGCGCGAGTCATTTGCTCCAGGCCATCTACCATCACCGTATTATGCACCGCAGTATGTGTCAACGCATTTTCCCAAGGTGGGTCTGCATTGTATAAATAGGTGCCCGCATCCTGAGCAACATTTAGCCCGCGCCACCAAAGATCAAGATGGAGTTGGTCAGCATGGCCGGGGCGGTCATGGAATCGTGCGACGCGGAAATAAGCCCAACTTCGAGCAGCGTGGAGCGTTGAGAAGATATTTGTAGGTTGAACGTTAAACGTCGACAAGTGAGAGCGAAGAGCGATCCATTGGCTCATTTCATCCCACCGTCCTGACTTAAAAGCTGGCTTACCGAGAAAGGCTTGTGACGCAGCCTGTAAGACGGGGCGATAATCGTGAAAAGGCGCTATGGCCAGTGGCAGAATATAGGCACCATCGTTGGGACCAAGGTTAGGAACACGACCAGTTTGGGTGTCAGTCAGAGAAAATAGCCATTGGATTGCACGTTGAATATTTAACGTTGCACGTTCGCTAATTCTCTGCTTCTCAGAATTGGCTTTTCCTTGTATCGCGGAAATCCAGAGAACTAACTGCAACATCAGTCGATGGTAATTTGTGCTTTGCTGCATGTAGGTACCATCTTCAGAAATCTGGGTTTCCAAACCGTGATTGAGCCATTTCCAGCCAAGTTTCGACCATTTAGGTGACTCAGGATGATCGGGTAATGCCAGGGATGCAGTTATCAATCCAGCCGCTTCACTAAGTAGGTGATTGTTATTCTGAGCGCGGGCGTAAATAAGTGAAAGTGGAATTCTAGAAGCATGCTGAGCAATGGAAAGTGCAAGTTGCGATATGCGGGATGTGGTTGAATGATGCGATGTTGAAAATATTTGCGAAGCGAAAACGAATGCCATCAATCGTATGGCTACTTCTTGTGCTGAAACCCAATTTAGTCCCCTATTGACCGGGTTCGTTTCGTGAAATATCTCAAAAAACCGCCAAAAGCATTCTGGATACCGTTCATCTCCTGTCAAATGGTATGCTCTCCCCAATGTAAACGACCATCCAAATCTTGCTGGTTCCCAGATATATTTAATATCAATACTTCCTATACTTTCGTTTCCGCGCTCATAATCTGTCCAATGGGATAACATTCCTGGAGGCGTTAATTCCAGAGCAACAGGGTCAGCGCCAAACAAGTGCACATGGCCATCCACAATTTGATTGGCTTCAGAAAGCAGCTGTGAAACTCCTTGACTCTCCAAGAGAATATGTAGCTCGTTTGGATCAGGTAATTTAAGTAGGTTTATCTGAATACTTTGAATTATGGGCGTTGAACGTTGGGCAGCCGTTTTTCTATGTAAATATCCTGTCTTCAATTGGATACGATACCACGCATAAAGCCCCAGTTGTCTGGGGCCTAGTTCACGCAGGGCTTTGATCATCAAGGTTAGGCGAGACATCAATTTTCGTTACTTATAATCACCTTCTCGCCGCTACGCAGCGCTTCGACTGCGGCAAAAGTGGCTTCGGTCACACCGAATAGTTGATTATAAGGAATCGGGGGCGGTCCGCCAGTGATGATGGCATTCGCAAAAACTTCCCAGACGGCACGATGTCCTTTGTCTTGACGCAAACGCGAGCGTTCAAGTTGGCGCTGGCCATCATGAACCATCTCCAAAGTGCGGAAATCATCTAGCACTGCTACTCGCCCTCCAGCGAAGACTTCCACGCGTTCCTTGGGGAAAGATTTATCACCATTGGCTAGATAGGTAATCGCTCCAAGAGATCCATCAGAGAAGGAGAAAGTTAGTACAGCATTATCTTCTCGATATCTCCCAGCATCGGGAGTGGCTTGTGCCGTAACCGAACTTGGCGACTCTCCAACCAAAAAAGCCAGAAAATCAACAAAGTGGCAACCTTCACCGATGATTCGCCCGCCGCCCTCAGTGGGGTCGTGCAGCCAATGCGTGAGTGGAATAAATCCCGCGTTGACACGGAAATGCGCTACGAGAGGTTCTTTCCGCTTGGCGATAAAAGCCTTCATTTTTAGGGCTAAGGGAGCAAAACGGCGATTGAAGCCAACAGTCAATAGCTGGGAGCTGTTAGCTGAAAGCTTTTCTTTAACAATGGCCAATTGCTCTCGGCTAACGGCTAACGGCTTTTCGACGAACACATGCTTTCCAGCTTCAAGAGCTGCAACAATCTGATCAGCGTGCAAATTATGGCGAGTCAGGATCGCAAGCGTGTTGATATCAGGATCTTCAACAATCTGCGTGGAGTCGCTCGCTACATATAGAAAACTAAATTTTTTTCCTGCATGTTGGGCACTCAAACCAGAACCAGAGACAATCCCAACCATCTCGACTTCAGGAATCTTACTAACGGCAGGCAACATCACTGCTGTAGCAAAATTCCCGGCGCCGAGAACTCCAAGTGCGATGTGCGATGCACGATGTGCGGGTGATGGAACTGAAAGAGGAATTTTCACACTGCGAGATTCATACTCCGCACTCTCAGGATACGTTAGCAACACACCCAAAAAGGTTTCTTCGGTTTTCCCAGTAATGAGTTGGTAGGCTTGAGGTGCCTGTTCAATAGGGAATCGATGGGTAATCAAGGAAGCTACATCTAATCGTCCAGTGCCCATCAGATCTACGATGGACTCAATATTACGACCTTCTGTCCAACGCACGTATCCGATGGGATAATCCTGTCCATTTTCTTCGTAATCTGGATCGTATCGTCCGGGTCCGTAAGATCTTGAATTTATGAAGTTGAGTTCTTTCTGAAAGTATTCCCGGCGAGGGATGTTCAAGCCAACAGCACCAACCGCGACAATATTCGCTTTATCACGTGCAATAGCACCAGCCAAATTTACAGGATCATCCGAGGATGTGTCGGCACAAATCAAAACCGAGTCAACTCCATGACCGCGCGAAAATGACAGGGATGCTTCTTCAGCCTGGTCGCGAGTAACAGCCTCGGCCCCCGCACTCCGGGCCAGTTCAACCCGCTCGGGGTCAATATCTACGCCGAAGACATGGCATCCTGCTGCGTGTGCAATCCCCACCGTCAACAATCCTAATAAACCCAACCCGATCACTGCGACTCTATCACCAACCTGGAGCCGGGCCAACCGGAATCCATGCATTGCAATTGCCCCCAGGGTTGCAAAAGCAGCGGATTCAAAATTAACATTGGTAGGAAGATGGGCTAGCAGGTTTTTGGGCACAACAGCATATTCGGCGTGCACAGCGTATCCCCCACCCGCACAAGCGACTCGATCTCCAACTTTGAACCCCTGAAAACCTTTCCCTAAGGCAACGATTGTTCCGGCGGAAGAATATCCCAAAGGCATAGGCTGATCTAGACGATTGAAAGCCGCATCGACTGTCGTCAAAAGGCCTTCACGGCGAGCTTTGTCAACAACTTGCCGAACTAAATCTGGCCGAGAACGCGCCTTGCCAACCAGGCTTTTTTCAGCAAATTCGACAAGCATGCGCTCTGTTCCAGCGGATACCAAAGATGCTGCTGTACGAACAAGTGCCGTGCCAGGTTTCGGTGTGGGAGTAGGCACCTCAGCTATGGAGGTTTCACCAGTACGGAGATTCTGTAATAATTGTTTCATAAATAATTGGGTTAGTTAACTTGGAAGTTGGTTAGAAATTGCGAACCGGATCGAGTATACCGCGACTTGATTGATCATGGTACTTGGGATCGCGGCACAGATCACAATCACCCTGAACGTGATATAATTCCCGGGCTTTGGAGAAGAAGGAGAACAACTTGACAGACAAACGTATCAAGAAATTTGCCAAAATTTTAGTAGGCCACTCTGCGAATATCCAGCCCGGAGATCGCGTCCTAATCGAGGCCTCGACTGCTGCAGAACCGCTCGTCAAAGAGCTTTATGCAGAAATCCTCGAGCATGGCGGGCATCCCCATTTGCAGTTGACCTTCCCAGATCAGGAAGTTGTGTTCTTCAATCACGCCAACGATAAGCAGTTGGATTTCATCCCTACATTTCGAAAACTAGCATACGATGAATTTGAGTCCCGCATTCGAATACATTCGGAAACCAATCCCCGTGCATTGACGGAAGTTGACCCCGCAAAGCAAGCTCGACGGCAAAAGGCTTTGGCTCCAATATTGCGTTCGCAAATGTGGCGCGGAGCAGAAAAAACCTTTAAGTGGGTGACCACTTTATACCCCACTGAGGCTTACGCCAAAGAAGCCGGGATGGATTTCGAAGAATATAAAGATTTTGTCTTCCAGGCTTGTTTCGCTGACAATGAAACCAAAGATCCCGTTGCTGCATGGAGAGTATTCGAAACCAAACAAAAAGAAATTATCGATCGCATTGAGGGCGGCGATAAAGTAGAAGTGCGCGGCCCCAATGTGGATCTATCACTATCGATCAAAGGACGTGTTTTCAAGAACTCCTTCGGAGAACACAATATGCCTGATGGTGAGATCTATACAGGCCCAGTGGAAAAATCTGTCAATGGATGGGTGCGTTTTACTTATCCTGCAATCACAGGTGGGCGCGTGGTCGAGGGGGTAGAATTAACCTTCAAACGCGGCAAGGTCGTAGATGCAAAAGCAAAAAAGAACCAAGAATTTCTCCTGAAAATGCTGGATACCGACAAAGGTGCTCGCTACGTCGGCGAATTTGCCATCGGAACCAACTTCAATATTGACCGATTTATTGGTCACATCCTATTTGACGAGAAAATTGGCGGCACATTCCATATGGCTCTTGGTGCAGGCTATCCTGAAACAGGCAGCCTGAACAAAAGCATTATCCATTGGGATATGATCTGTGACCTGCGCAAGGATTCAGTGATTATGGTGGATGGAGAGTTGGTTTATAAGAACGGAGATTTTGTGATCTGAGAACACAGGTCCGAAAATGCGATGGGTTGAGCGTAGAGCGAGAGATTTGCTCTACGCTTTTTTCTTATGAACGCCAGAAACCGCGCCGGACAGAGCGAATTTCTGAAGCGGTGATGAAGGCATCACCATCCACTTCGTAGATGAGTTTCTCAACTGCCGATACTTGTTTACGGCGTATGTTGCAATTGAGCATGGTCACCATGCCGTCTTTCCCCCGGGCAGGGACCTCAGTTACTGCAAAGCCTTCTTCTCGCAAACTTTCACCGAGTGCACTTCCAAATCGCGGGCTGATGATTTGTAAGTGAATGAAACCAATTGCCAGCCTCTCTTCGATAAATATCCCCACAACATTCCCAGTAGCAAATCCAGCCGCGTACCCAATAATATTGATGGGATTATCCAAATTGCTGAGAACAGACGTAATGGCAATGACAAAAATGGCCGACTGGCAGAAACCCAGAAACCAAACAATGGGTTTACGGCCGCGCATAACAAACAAGACTCTCAGTGTATCGAAAGTCATATCGGTAACGCGCAACCCGAATATCAACAAAGCGCCCAAAAGGGCTTGAACAGATAGATCAATATCCATAATTTCCTAAGATGAAATTTCGGAGAGTGGCCAAGTTGGCAGTGCGTCCATATCTAATCCATCACGCTGACCCACATCAAAACGATAGCAACCTGCGCCTGCGATCATAGCGGCATTGTCGGTGCACAAACTCAATGGGGGAATATGAACTGGCAACCTGGATTCGGCGATCATCGTTTCTCGCAGAGCCTTGTTAGCGGATACACCGCCGGCCACTAGAATTTCTTTGGCTTTTAATTCCTTGGCAGCTTCCAGAGTTTTTTTCACTAGCACATCGACAACTGAATCTTGAAAACTAGCTGCTAAATCAGCTACGGGAAGTTCTTCCGCGTCCGCATCAGCTTCCAACTCTCTCACAGTCCGCAAAACCGCGGTTTTCAATCCACTGAAGGAGAAGTTCCAGGTTCCAGGCAGCCAAGCACGCGGGAATTTTATTGCTTTCGAATTCCCATCTTCGGCTGCGCGTTGAATGGCTGGGCCTCCTGGATAGGAGAGTCCTATCAAACGGGCGACCTTGTCAAAGGCTTCTCCAGCCGCGTCATCGAGAGTGCCACCTAAACGGCGGTAAATTCGGTGATCTTCCATGAGTGCCAATTCAGTATGCCCACCTGAAACAATTAAGGCTAACAAAGGGAAACGCGGCTCTGGAGGCAGTTCCCCGCTAAATTCGTGCAGCCACGCAGAATACAAGTGTCCCTCGAGGTGGTTTATCCCCAAAAGAGGCAACCCGCTTCCCAGAGAAAGCCCTTTGGCAGCATTAATGCCCACAACCAAGGAACCCGGCAGTCCTGGCCCGCGCGTCACAGCAATGGCATCCACGTCTTTTAAATCCATATGCGCTTCGCGCAAAGCCGTCTCAATGATGGGATAGATATTGAGGATGTGCTGCCGGGAGGCGACTTCTGGATAGATGCCACCAAATTGAGCGTGTAAATCCACCTGAGAAGCCACAACACTCGACAAGATGATGCGACCATCTTCGACAACAGCTGCGGCTGTTTCATCACAGGAAGTTTCAATACCCAGAACCCGAATGTTTTCCATAATATGCTACGCGTTATTGATCGGCAATACTAGATCCAGGGGATACTCAGCGAGAATCTCCATTTTGCCTTTGGGAGTTACCCAAACGGTGTCTTCCAGGCGGCACCCCATACCTTTCTCCGGGTAATAAAGTCCCGGTTCAATGGTCACGACCACCCCA
>JADHTJ010000011.1 GCA_016785015.1 Anaerolineales bacterium | reverse complement strand
TTATGCATACCCCAAAGCTTACTGTATTCCCGCATTTGAGTCCGAAGTATTGGTTTTTCTTATCCCTTCTATCTCCTCTGTCCTTCAGCCTAGATTGCGCTCTCTTTTGCGCGAATAATTACCCTTTCTTCACGGCTGAACTGGCAGAAAATCTTCCCCAGGCGAGGTGGGCGGATCAAAAAAATATCCATCACGACCTTGAAATCTCAGAAAACTCACCCTGCCGGGATGTATCTCAATCGTTGTTGTGTAGAGTTTCCCAATATAGGATGTCGAAATCTCATACAACCCCGCGGGCAAATCGCTGACCACCAGGTTTTCTTGGTAATACGGATCTTTGTTTATAGCTCCGTTGGCATATGTTCTGCCCTGCCAAACCTGACCGGTATAGATCGATGAAATTTTCATGTAGTGTTCCTGTAGATCACCACCACCTGTGCGAGAGAGACGGGCAACCAGCACGCCCCAACCTTGCGGCGGCACCAGCCACAACTCTGGGTTCAAGGTGTCGAAAAAGCCAACTTCACCCCAGCGCACTTCCATGTGTAAGTGTGGGCCGGTCACAAAACCGGTATCCCCAACTAGACCCAGCAGATCACCAGCCGAAACATATTGGCCATTGGGTACAAAAACTTCTTCTAAGTGGCCATAAACAGTATGCAGCCGCTGCCCCTGAAAACCAAAATCATGCCGGATCATCACCGCCCGCCCATATGGGTCGCTGCGGTCTCCAGGGATGCCGCCGTATAATCCATACCCTGCCCATATGACCTTACCATCGGCCGCCGCCAATACTGGCGTGCCTAAGGGCGCGGGGATATCTACACCTGTGTGGACAACATTTTCAAAGAAAACTCCGCCGTAACGATAATCGGCCGCGGGCCAGTTGACTTCGTCAGCCGCGATGGGGCGGGCGAAATAAAAATGATCGTAAGGGGTTGGCGCCCAAGGGATAGGATACAAAGGGGGTCGCCAGGCTGAAACCGGGGCGGGCTCGGCTTCAGGGAAATCGATGATCAATGGATCAGGCACTGGGGTGGGGATTTGGGAATCCGCTTCGGAAACAGAATCCGCCTCAATGGCAGCAACCACCTGCGTGGGAGGCACAGTTGCGGAGGGTTGGCTGGTGCTTGTTCCCGGGGGGAGTTCTGCCTCCTGACCTGATCCAATAAAATCTCCCAGAAAGGCGCATGCAGATAGCAAACACAGGCTACCAAATACAATCACTTGCTTGAGATATTTCATGGCGTCGGCTTGGGATGAGTTGTATCTGTGGCCGTAGGTGTGGACGTGATCGTTGGAGTGAACGTGATCGTCGACGTGGGTTGACCAGTCCAGGTGACAGTTGGCGTTTGGGTGACCGTAGGTGTTTGGGTCGCAGTGGGAGTATCCGTGATTGTGGGCGTTTGGGTGGCTGTGGGGATGGGTGTAGGAGAAAGCAAAACATCTTCCGGGTATAGCTCCATCATGGCAATGATCCATTCCAAATCATCACTGCGCACAAATTCATTGAAACGCGCCGCCGAAAGCACAGACTGCCACGTTTGCAGGGACGGCAACCGCTTCCAGCCATAAGAGGCTGCCAACTGAGTCATGTCAATCCAATAGCCCGGTTGTACTCCTTCTGCCAGCGCGCCTCCCTGTTCATAAGCATCTGTTTCAGCGCGATAACGAGCGTTGAAATCCCAGGGTAAGGCGCGCAATGGTCGTCCCTTAGCGCCATCCTGGAAACGTTCGCGCAGGAAAATGCGCCAATAAGTTTCTTGGCCATAATCCTCACGCACCACAACCATCCAACCGGCGTTGATGGGTAATGTATTTACCGCGAAAGCTCGACCGGTATAAAGCCAATCCCCCTGCAAACCCGGTGTGAGCGGTGCTGTCAGCGGCACATAGGCATTTTCAAGGGTGGATAGCGCATCCCAACCGACCTGCTCAGAAAGCATAGCCCGCAAAGCTTCGAAGGCTTCATCCACACGGTCGTGCAGTTGTGGAAAGGGTGCATCCACATTTTGGAGATCAACCAAACCCCAACGACCACCAGGAACTTCAGGGTCGAGATTCATGTTAGGGTTCCAAAGCGGCGTAGGCGAAGGGCTAATGATCTCAGGCAGCAAGTCATTGACTGAATAATTGACCCAGACCAGTTCTTCGACTGCACCGGGCATAAGCATGGGAGGCAACCATACGATATCTGGTTGCTCAACCAGGTAGGCTGTCAGATAAGATTGGTAGGGCGTTTCCAAGGTGGTATAGAGAATTTGACTGTCGCGGCTCCAGGCGGGATGATCCCCCACTCCAACAGGGCGTGGGGCAGCTTCGGGGGCTGTACTATCCCAAAGATATATCATATGCCAGCCATCATCCATCACGGCACCCCAAGTCAGGTAGCGGCCATCTGGTGACCAGACAGGGTGGGCGGCTCTGGCTTCGCCGATATTCTCCAGCGCGACGATGCGATCCTCCCCACTCTTATCCAGATCGGCCAGCCAAACCTGCTCTCGTCCGCTGCGCGTGGAGATAAACGCAATATGTCGTCCCCCTGGCGACCAGGCCGGCGAGAAATCGGCGGCCAAGCTGCCCGTAAGTCGGATCGCTTCGGCGCCCAATTCGGCTTGCTGGATAAAAATCTCTAGATTGTTATCAAAATAACGTTCATAGGCCATCCACATGCCATCCGGTGACCATGAGGGAGAAGCTTTATATCCCGGCGTATCCGTCAGGTGGGAGGTCACATTGCGTTCCAAATCCCAGAGATAGATTTGCCATTCCCCATCACGTGTTGATGCAAAAGCTAAGCGATGCCCATCGGGACTGAGGGCGGGCGTGATATCTTGCCAGGGGCCATCCGATAAGCGCGTCAGAGGAACGGTCTCGCCGGTCCTATCAAGAGGGTTATAGGCAAATAGATGTGTATCCAATCCCTCTTGCATCGAGAGGATCAGTAAGCCGGCTGCCTCAGGCGGAATTGGCGTACGAGTGGGAACTGGAGTATCTTGTGATATTTCAACTGCACTAGCAGAAGGGGTCGTCTCAAACGAGGCATGCTCCCCCGAAGATAGCAAGTCAGAAAGCCCAAAGCGAGTCTTTAAAATCGGCCAAGCCAAGACCATCAAAATGATCAGGTTTATGGTCAACAACAATATTAATGTCAGCAGTGAAACGTTGATTCGACGCGATCTTCGAGTATGTCGATTATTTTGCTGCTCATTAAAATCATTACCCCTGTTGGGGTCAGTGGGCGGGATCATGGCTAGATTTTAACACGGGTTTCATTGTACGTTGGATCAGCGTTTTACCACAAAGGGCACGAAGTTTTCACGAAGTGTATAAAGTTAATTTTGCACCTTTGTGTTGCTTAGTGTTCTTCGTGGTTTCTTCGTTGCAATAATCAAACCTGGCTTAAAACTGTCGCAGCCATTTGGGCAAGTGAGTCTTCAACCGACCTTGTACACGCTTACCCCATCCCAAAGGGTATCCATCAATAGTCACCAACGCCCAGCCGTCATCCCCTGATGAAGGTAATACTTCACCGCGTAGGTATTTTGCTACAGCAGGATCATCGAGTGATAACGGCAACGTATTGTGGACATCGCCAGCGTGCAATCCCATTCCCAGGGCATGAGATGGCTCAAAGCGCTTCTTCTTCATCGTGCCCAACCACCAGCCCCAATGGATAACCTTCAAACCGCGCAAGTCGGGACTATCATCGGGAATTTGGTAGAGGTGGGAACCCATCAAGGAAAGGTGGTCTTCGGGAGGTTGCCAATTAAGGGTTTTGTCGGTGAATTGTTGGTAATAATGTTTGGCTTCAGGGGGTAAGGGGTCGAGGAGTAAAGGAGTAGAACTGGATAGTTTATGCCCATCTTGATCATTCTTCTTGAGAATAGCAATGAAATGACCTTCGCCAGGGGCACGGTGCGGCCACAGGCGGACAGTGTGTTGCATAGGGTAGTTTTGATCGTTTGATAGCCAGTCAGGTTGGCCAGGAGAAAAACCATCAAAGCGCGGCGGATCGATCAGCTCGAATTCGGGCTGCCTATCTAAAAAGCGCGCGATGGTGTCTTCGTCTTCTTCTGGGGCAAAGGTGCAAGTGGCATAAGCAAGTGTGCCGCCGGGTCGGACTAATTTTGCCGCGTCAACCAGGATGGCGTCTTGGCGAATGGCACAACTCTGCACCAGTTTGGGCATCCACTCAGTGCGGGCGTCCAAATCTTTGCGGAACATGCCTTCGCCCGAACAGGGCGCGTCGACGAGAACACGGTCGAAATAAGCGCCAAAGTGCTCTACCAAACGAGTAGGCGTTTCGTTCAGAACTACCGTGTTACGCGTCCCCCATCGTTCCAGATTTTTGGCCAAAACTTGCGCTCGTCGATGGTTTAAATCATTGGCAACCAACAGGCCCTCGCCAGCCATCAGGGCGGCAAGATGCGTAGCTTTCCCCCCGGGCGCAGCGGCCAAATCCAGGACGCGCTCTCCAGGTTGCGGAGCCAACAACTCAGCCACAGCATGTGCAGAGGGGTCTTGCAAATAGTACAACCCGGCGGTGTGATAGGGATGCTTGCCGGGGCGCGAATCAGTTGGAACAGTAAACCCTGAGGGAACCCAGGGGATCGGCGTCAGTTGAAATGGTGAAATCAACTTGAACTCTTCTGGCGAAAGCTTCAATGTGTTGACGCGCAACCCAATATCAGGGGGTTGATCGTAGCTAGCCAGAAAATCAGCATATTCATCCCCTAGTTGCTGCTGCATGCGTGTTAGAAAGGGATTTGGGAGGTCGGGCATGGTTGGTTTGGGAGTTAGATTTTAGAAGTTAGATAATGGAGATTGGATATGGACGAATTCCAACTTCAGATATCCAATCTCCAATCCTTACTCTCCAATCTCGAAAGTTGTTTGCGCTTCATCGATGACCATACGCTCGGGTGGGCCGATGGGTTTGTCTTCCAACTCCGGTTGATCTTCCTCGATATCTGCAAGGTAGAAGAGTACGACGGAAACAGTGAAATTGCCGCTTGTTTCTGCCGTTCGTAAGTGCATATTGATCTCCATCTTGGGATCAATGGTCTCGATGATGTTGGCTGAGGCTACCGGTTGGCCAGATTGATCTGTGATAAGAACTTCACCGCTGGGTCGTTTCTGAAAGGGAGTCACTTCCAGGTAGATCTTAACTCGCCGGCCATCGGGCCAGGGGTTAGCCTTGAATTCTCGAATGCGCACTTCTTCAGGGGGCAAGGGCACATCATCAGGGTCTGCAAAGAATATATCCATTGACATGTTTCATTCCTATTATATGTTTCTCCAGTATCTCGAAGTACAGACTTCGGAAGTCTCCTGTTTTTGCACAGTGATTCCTTTAGATTTCCCAGTGGTATTGAACCATAAACGCGATATAGGGTTTGCCTTTGTGGTACGAAATCCCGATAGCCCAGGTGCGCCAATCGAGTTCTTGGTCTGCTGGCGCTGAGCGGTATATGGCAAAATAGTTGATGTTTTGGTATTCAAAAGGCCAGATTACGAATCCGGCTGAAGGACCACTGCCATTATCAAGATCGTTGCAATGCTGACTATATTCCACGTTGAGGATGTCATCCATCCAGGGGAGAATTTCATCGCTGAATGTTCCCTGAATGGGAAATCCGCTGCCATCTTGGGTGCCCCAATCGTACGTGGCGGGATTCTCAAAAATGCGGTTCATCTCTTTCGCTGAGAATGTAACTTCTGGGTTCCACCAACTGACACGGATCGTCAAGCCATCGATCGGGCTTACTAATTGGCTGGCCACATTGCCATCTCGTGTCTGGATCGCAGAAATGAATTTGTCGATCAGGGAGGTCACTTCTGGGTCATCGCAAAACACATTATTGTCGACGATCTCGGTGAGGAAATGAGCATTAACCCATCCCATAGTTCCTGATAGAGTCTCAATTTCCACCCACATTGAAGTATCGACTTTTTGGCGGTTACCCGTCATGGTGATGCCTATAGCGTGAGGATCTAAGGTGTCGATGATGCCGTTTTCCACCCCGGGGCCAGAGCGCACATTGAGCACGTCTCCCTCGGAGACAAGAATGACTCCAAATTCGGGCACCCTATCGGGCGTCCTCTCAGGGGTAGCCAGAGCCTCCTGTGTCGGGGGCGGGGGAGAGGTAGGTTCTTCGGATGTCGGGGATGTCGGGTGTAGCGTGGCCGCATCTGAGGGTAGGTTGGTTTCCACAGCCGGAACTTCGGGCTCAATGACTTCTCCCGTAACGAGACTGCAAGCCATCAAAGCAACTAATAGCGCTATTAGAATAGAAAAAACTCTTCGTTTCGTCATTAGCACACCTCTACTCGTCAAATAAATATGTGGCTTCTGCGTAGTAGCGTAGTCGTTTTTTGGATAAACACTCTTGGACCCAAGTCTGCAATTCTGCATTCTTCTCTTGCAAGGATTTTTGTGCGGCCAGTTTTTCCAGCGGATAATTCAACCGCAAAGCACGCGGCGAGATGGTAAAGCGTGTACTCCCCGGAGGCATGAACTGTCCTTGTCTAACCGCTTGAAGAATCTGATCAATCCGGAAAGATGGCATTATCAGCAGCCCGCTCAGTTCGGGATAATTATGTTGGAACGAGGTCAAATCTGTCAATTGGGTTCGATCCAGGGATGCCCGAGCTGCATAACTGTTTACAACTTCATTCAATATTTCGATATGGTGCAAGAACATCAGCCTTGCTGTGCGCAAGTCATAGGTATCGCCATTCGGGCAGTTAAGCACAGCCACAGAATGAACATCCATTAGGGTTCTGGAAACCTGTGCAGAATCAGTAGGCTGCAGAGCCAGGTGAGGGATATCCATGATCCCGTGCAGTAAATCATCGGGGGAAACTCCCCAAATGACGTGATTCCATGAAGACAGGTTTAAGCCCGGATTATCGGAGGCGACCACCTGTACCAGGATATGGGGAAGTCCTAAGCTTTGGAACGCTGTTGTGCGGTTGGCACCGTCGATCACCATATACCGTTCAGTATCATCTTCCATCGGTACTACGATAGGCGGGTTTCGCAATACGCCACTGCTTTTTATGCTTTCAACAATTGGAGGGGTACGTTGCACGTCGAAATACTCGTGTAAAACCAAGGCTTCAACTGGCAATATTCTCAAAACAGGCAGATCGTGATTATCTGTCACACGCTATCCTAACAATGTCATAGAGTTGCTCGTGCAAAGCAGAAGCGTACCATGATTTAAGGGCTGCGTCAAAAATCGGAACGGTGTGAAATAAAAACTCCCGCTCATTGAACCAGCGGGAGTCAACATCAAGCGAGATTTCTAGATTTTTATTTGGTGACCATATAGGCCAATCCGACTGTGCCGGGGCCGGCGTGGGTTCCTACCACGGGGCTGAGCTCGGAGAAAATTGATTCGTCTACGTTCCCTAAGCGTTCTACTGCCTCATCTAGCAAAGCTTTGGCATCATCGTATGCAGACGCGTGGAGAGTGGCCAATTTGATAGAAGTGCTTCCTGCGGTGCGCTCTTCAATCAGCTCAAGTAAGCGGTTGTGAGCTTTCCTCTTTGTACGCACCCTCTCGATGGCTTCGACGCGACCATCTAAGACAGTCAGGATAGGCTTCAACTGCAAAGCAGTTCCCAAGAAACGTGAGGCGCCACCAATGCGGCCGCCGCGATGCAAGAATTCCAAGGTATCAACGGCGAAGACAACACCAACGCGTTCCTTAGCACTTTCAGCGGCTGCTTTACATTCTTCCAGAGAAGTGCCAGTTTGCGCCAAACGAGCTGCTTCTAGGGCACAGAACCCTAATGCCATAGCAACACTTTCCGTATTGACAATGTCAATCTTGGCATCGGGGAAATATTCTATGGCCTGAGTATAGGAGTTAATCGTCCCCGACAGCTTATCAGAAAGCAAGACACATAATATTTCTTTACCATCGCCAAGCAGTCGTTCAAATAGCTCCTTAAATGTAAGCACTGTAGCTTGAGAGGTTGTTGGCATCACATCGGCCGTCTTCAAGCGCTCATAGAACTCTGTCGGTTGGATATCGATGCCATCCAGCAGGGTTTCTTCTCCCCAGATAAGCACCTGGGGGATAACAGTTATTTGATATTTTTCAACGATTTCGGGGGGAAGATAAGCGGTACTATCGGTGACAATTGCGACCTTGGACATAATGCCTCTCCTTTGAACTGAATGGGGAAAAAATGGATGATAGAAATAACCTCTCAATTGATTTAGAACCCCTTATTTATGACAAAGTTACGAGGCTTTCACATCTAGGAGAAAATATTATGTCTTTTCAGTGCCATTATGCACTCACGCTTGGTCGAGCGCTACCAGCCAGGCGCAGATGGTCGTAAAGATGGGTGCCAGCATCAGGCCCAGATCTTTATCAAAGAGGGGAAAAAGGCTAACGAAGCAGGCTATCTGGTCGGCTACAACTGCCCGGCTCAGTTCAGCCGGGAGTACTAACGTCAGTTTGGGTTTGCCCCCTCGGCGACTTGATCGAATGGCAAATTATGAGGAATATTGGGGAAAATGTTTCAGGGCAATCATGAAATGTGGCACATGATTGCCCTGAAATGATGTGTAGAACTTTGGCGCCATGCCCTATTAATTGCTTAAGGCAGTTCCTATGTAATCTACCAACTTGTCGAATGCTTGGTTCCAACCGCTAGCACCAGGTGAGTCGGCGGACACACCGGCGTGGGTCATGACCATTTTTGTACGCCCACCAAGATCTTCTAACACTACCGTGATTTCTGTCGTTGTAGGATATCCATCTGGCATCCCCATGGCAGACGCAGGAATCACATTGCCATCTTCATCCGCCATGCTCTCTGAATAAACTAGGCGTTCATTTGGGGCAATTTCGATGTGTTCACCAGTGGTCCACATCTTCATGCTGCCATCGGGCGAGGCCATGCAGATCAGACGCTTACCGCTGACACGCAGATCTATATCGGCAACGGGCACGCTAAAGCCTTTTGGGCCGTACCACTTTTTGAAGTGTTCTGGGTCTGTCCACATTTGCCAGACCAGGTTTACTGTTGCATCGAAAGTTCGTTCAATTACAACTGCTTCTTTAGAAATCGTGTTATTACTCATGTTATTTCTCCTTACCAATAAATTGATTGATATAGTCGTCCATTTGGTCGAAGCGTGCCTCCCAGATATGGCGATATTGCTCTGTCCAGTTGGAAACTTCTTCCAAGGGTGTTACGTCGATGGTGCAGGGTCGGTATTGCGCTTTTTGTCCTTGGGTGATCAGCCCTGCACGCTCCAACACTTTTATGTGCTTAGAAATGGCGGGCAAACTTATGCTAAACGGTTCTGCGAGTTCGTTGACGGTTGCTTCTCCCTCTGCCAAGCGGGCTAAAATCGCCCGCCGCGTCGAGTTTGACAAAGCTGCAAAGGTCTGGTTCAGTCTGTCATCATCACTCCTCATAATAGAGATTTTCCTTATTTATCTAATTGGTTAATTAACCTTTCGGTATAATACAATGCCATATTCAATTTGTCAAGCAAATCAGACTTAATCGGTCTTGTTTCTAATCTTCTATTAACTGTTTATCAGCCTAACTACTCCCCCATACCTCTGCAGCTTACGATGTGCTTCCGAATACAATAGGTTGAGAAACACTCCATCGCGAGTTAACCAAGACGGATTTACCCTATCTTTCTTACGATGGGGAGGCGAAAGGGCGATGAGACTACTCCCTTTTGCGCGAAAAAGGACGGATTTCTCCGTCCTTTGGCGCTCTCGGCGTGACTCGAACACGCGACCCCTTAGTCCGCAACCAAGTGCTCTATCCACTGAGCTACGAGAGCAAATTCGTGGGGGCGATTTTACACCAAGCCAAATTATTTATCAACCTTACAACTTAAAATATTTATCACCAATTGAATTGAGATTCGTACCATTCGTAGTATTCGTAATCATCCGTGACTCTACTGCAAAAAGCCACCAAGTAAGTTTCCCGCCGGAACGGAAGTCCTTGATTAGTAGTTTTTTCAGTGGAGTCATCCGTGATCGTCATAGGCTTGCAAAACGTCTACGGATCAACCGAAAGAATTATCCCAAACGTATTCACATTCAAATTCCAGGAACTGCCGATTTGATACTGAAGAAACTCGCCTACATTATCAGCATCATATGAATAGGTTTCATTTCCCGCAGCAAAAGTCACCGAGTAGGTTTCATTTCTAGATGGCCCCAAACGCCGTTCACTGCTCAAGCTTGGCTCAGGCCAGATCGGGGAAAGATTGTTCCCCGTCAATACCGCAGTATCGGTCACAGACCAATCCAGGATGGTGTAAGAGCAGTAATCTTCATAAATCCGATATTCACAATCCTGAACAACCTCGGCAAAGCCGCTGCCCTTATCGACGCTATAGGGTGTGCCGCAAACTTCTTCGTAATTACCTTCCGGACTACTGGAAGTATAGCGATATTCTTGCTGGCAAGAAATATTTTCTGCTTCTGCAGGTAGGTCGTCTAGCCATTCTTCTCGTTCAACGGGTCCGAAAACTTCAATGGGAATTGAGCGTTCCCAATGAACATCCTGCACAACGCCACTGACCGCAGTTGTCCTTCCAGAAAGAATGGCAATCACCACAACACCAATACACAACAGCACGGCCACAATGATGAAAATCACAGGCACTTTCCGACGAGGTTTTGCTTGGTCAGCCTGAGCAGAAAACTCAGCATCTGAACCAGCTTCATACTCATCATCGCCGTGCCCCAGCGGGCTGCCACATTCAGCACACATGCGCGCTGACTCAGGGTTCATGGCTTCACAGGCTGGGCAGGGCACTTCAGCTTCGGGACCTGTCTTGAAGGCACCGACAACTCTGCCCGATTCGCGTTGCGTACCTTCGGAAATATCCGAGCCGCATTGCGAACAGGTTTCAGCTGTAGCAGGATTACGCGTACCGCAGTAGGCGCAATGGATATCCGCGCCGGCTTTAGCCTGTTCGATGAGATTCTCGTCTTTGAGCAGTTCTTGCTTGGTAAACTGCTTGAACTCGACATCATCGGGTTGGGGTGCGCCGCAATTGGCACATGTTTTTTCGCGCCCCGGGTTGATGCCATCGCAGTTTGGGCACTGCCACTGCAATTCAATATGACCTAACTCTTTTTTTGCCATGCTGTTACCTCTTTCAAAAACCTACTTACAACCTGAGTTACATTTAACCACCTTCGGCGTTATCGTTGAGCGAAGGCGAAGCCGTAGTCGAAACGCAAAACTTCCCTTCGACTTCGCTCTGCTCCTCTCAGGTAATTGACTCGTTTTCTGTTTGTCTCTCAGGTTACTTACACTAACTTACTCTTCAAACATATAAGCCATCACAACCGTACCAGGGCCAACATGCGCCCCAATCACTGGGCTGAGTTCTACGAGGAACGTCTCGCCTACATCCATACGCTCTCCAAGCCGGTCTAACAACCTTTGCGCATCCTCAGGAGCATTGGCGTGCATAGCAGATGCATAACGAAGCCCCGCCCCCTGGGAGCGCTCCTGGATCAATTCCAATAAGCGTGCATGGGCTTTTTTCCTTGTGCGCACGGAATCTAGTGCCTCAACCTTGCCTTCTTGCACCTCTAAGATTGGTTTGATATTGAGCATCGTGCCTACCAACCGCTTTGCCCCGCCGACGCGTCCACCGCGATGCAAAAATTCCAGGGTATCAACGGCGAAGATAATGCTGCTTTTCTTTTGCGCAGCTTCAGCAAAGGCTTTGCAGGCTTCCAGGCTTTGCCCCTCTGCGGCTGCGTGCGCCGCTTCCAATACATGGATGCCCAACCCCATGGCACCGGTAAGCGAGTCCACAATCTCGATCTTGGCATCAGGCAGCATCTTTTGGGCTTGCACTGCCGAAGCGACCGTCCCCGAAAGCCCGCTTGATATCAAGATGGCCAGGATCTCTTTGCCCTCGGCAATCAACTCTTCAAATACGGTCATAAACTCTGCTGCGGAGGGTTGCGAAGTGGTCGGCATTACGCTGGCAGTTGGTAGCCGGTCATAGAACTCACTCGGTTGAATATCAACCCCATCCCTGAAGGTTTCATCCCCCCAAATCAGCTGTAATGGCACAACACGGATCTGAAATTTCTCAATGATCTCAGGTGGTAAATAAGCAGTACTATCAGTGACAATGGCAACTTTCGACATGATTCTCTCCTGATTTATTCATCCTAAAGATGCGCATGATTATACCATTCCGCGTTTTGGAAAAACTGCTGTTCAACATGCTATACTTAGCGCATCATGAAACACGTCGCCAAATCCACCCTCATCATAGGCGTATTCTTCGCCCTTGAAAAAGCTCTTGGCTTCGTCCGCCAGGTGATCATCGCTCGCACCTTTGGCCTTTCCGCCGAATTGGATACCTTCAACGCCGCCAACAACCTGCCCGATTTGCTCTTCGCCTTGATCTCCGGCGGCGCCTTGGCCATGGCCTTGATTCCTGTGCTCAGCGAGCACTTGCAGAAAGATGGCAAAAGCGCAGCCTGGGATCTATTCTCGCGCATCGGCAATCTGCTCTTCCTGGCCACGGCAGGATTTTCGATCCTGATCGCCGTTTTTGCAAAACAGATCGTCAGCGCGGGATGGGGCATCGCTCCGGGTTTCGATCAAACGCAGCAAGCCCTGGTCGCCGAACTGATGCGCTTGAATCTGATTGCCACGATGCTCTTCTCGATGAGCGGCTTGGTGATCGCCGGATTGCAAGCCAATCAACATTTCTTGTTGCCCGCGCTGGCTCCCAGTATGTATGACGTGGGGACGCTGATAGGGGTGTTGATCCTCGTCCCAGACAAAGGCATCTCCCTTGGGGGTGTCACTTTGCCCGCCTTTGGGTTGGGGGTTCACGGTTTGGTGTACGGTACTATCCTCGGAGCGGCTCTCTTTTTTGCAGTCCAGATTCCGGGATTGATCCACTTCAAATTCAAGTGGACGCCCAAAATCAACTTGCGCAATCCCAGCGTGCAGAAAGTCATCCGTTTGATGCTGCCGCGCATCGGCACTGTGTTCTTCATTCACATCATATTCATCGCGCAAGATAACCTGGCCTCGGGATTGATAGCTGGGTCTGTCACAGCCCTGGTTTACGGCTGGCTGTTTATGCAAGTCCCCGAATCGCTCATCGGTACCGCCATTGGAACTGCCCTACTTCCAACCATTTCTGAACAAATTGCCCGCGGAGAAACAGATGCTTTCAAGGAATCTCTAAATGCAACTGTACGGGCAATCCTTGCGTTGACCATCCCCAGCACAATATTGCTTTTCATCGGAGCTCGTCCTTTGGTTGGGATTCTGGGATTTGATTCCGCGGGAACAGAGCTTGTCGTATGGACTGTGCGCGCATACATGGTCGGATTAGTGGGTCATTCGCTACTCGAGGTTGCTGCCAGGGCATACTATGCCCAACAGAAAGCCGTCACACCCCTGCTGACATCTGGTGCTACTGCCGCGGTCTTTATCATTCTGGGTCTGTTACTCACCCCTTTGCTCGGCGCACCGGGCATTGGTTTAGCCAATACCCTGGCATTCACTGGAGAAGCTATTCTACTTTTATGGTTGGTGGGGCGTAAATTCCCTGCCTGGTTGAATATCGGCAAACCTCTCCTACGTATTACCCTGGTATCAGTCGGCAGCGGGGCTATCGTTTATCTCTTGATCAATTTCATCCCCCTGGATACCCTTTCCACTTTGATGAGCACCATAGTCGGTGTTGGCATTATCGGGCTTGGTGGCTTGGTTGTGCTGCCTTTCATTTGGCCAGAAGTGAAATTGCTAGGTAAAATTTAATCATCCAAAATGAAAGAGATTACTCATGGATCATACACGCTTCAAAGATTTCCTAATCGAATACACAAAGAAAGCCCTCGATAGCAGCGACGGCACGCCTTCAGGAGCCGAAAGCTATTTGAATTCACTCAAGAAACCAGGTGTTTTTGCCGCTAACGAGAAAAAAGAAGCCTTTCAACGAGCTAGGAAAATATTCTCAGAAATGCCTGATCGGCCTCTCTGGCTGGTGCTCAAAGCCTTAGGATTAACTGTTGAAGATTTGGATATGTAGAGAAGTTTAGCTTCTAGAAGAGGAGCACAAAAAATGTCTTTGACACCACGCGAACGCGTATTAACAGCTATCAACCACGAAGAACCAGATCGTGTTCCCATCGTGATCGGGGTCAGCAATGCCACCGGCATCAAAATGAAGCCTTATCAGGGGATCAAGAAATTAGCAGGCATCGATGCACCGGACAACTACATCTATCAATGGCCAGAACTGGGGACGGCTGAAATCGACGAAGCCACCATGCAGCGCTTGCACAGTGATGTGCGCGGCGTCAGGGATCTGGAACCAGCATCGGTGCTGGAACGAAACCGCCAACGCCAACCACACGCTGATTTCATTGATTCTTGGGGCAGTGGACAAAGCGAGATCGAACCGGGTGTTTGGTATCCTGGCGTTCACCCCATGGCAGAAGCCTCCGCCATTGATCAGATCGAAGCCTATACTGGCTGGCCTGACATGAGCGACCCCACACGTATTGCCCATGTCAGAGATGAAGCGCGGAAACTGGCTGAACAAAACGAGTATGCAATTATCGCCACACCCTGGTTGTTATTCCCTTTCGAGCGCGCCCATGCCATGCAAGGATTAGATGTTTTCTTGCTAAACATGGCCATGTACCCCGAATTCGCCGAAGCGCTCTTGAAAAAGATCACCGAAGTGTGCAAATCGCTGATGGGACCTTTCCTCGAAGAATTAGGCGACAACGTTGACATCATCAAGATCGGCGACGACCTGGGTACACAGGACAGTCTATTGATCTCCCCCAAAATGTACCGCGGGATCATCAAGCCGCTCCACGCTGATTTTGTTCAGTTTATCAAAGAACGCTCCAAGGCCAAGGTATTCTTCCATACCGATGGGGATGTATTCCCCCTGATCCCGGATTTCATCGAGATGGGTATTGATATCCTCAACCCGATCCAAACCACAGCGGGTAAGATGTCCGATTTAGAGGGGCTAAAAAAGACCTACGGGAAAGAAATCATCTTCTGCGGGGCCATCGATACGCACCGCATCCTGCCCTATGGCACCCCCGAAGATGTGCGTCAGGAAGTCCAGCGAGTAATGCAAATCTTTGGGCCGGCCGGCGGATTTATGGTGGCATCCGTGCATACCATCATGAATGATGTTCCCCCAGAAAACGTGCTCGCCATGGTCGATGCCGTAAAAGAGTTTGGGCATTACCCATTGAAATAGCAAAGATTATCCCGAAACTGTTAATAAACGTCCCATCAATTAACAATCGTTGGTAGGAAATTGTAAAAAACTGTATTAGTCAACAGAAGGCTGAACACCGCAGAGTCGCAGAGAACGCGGAGATTCTCGCATTTTACAGGAGAAAAACTCTGCGAACTCCGCGTCTCAGCGGTGAAAGTTGCATCAGAATTGTGTTCAATCTACCCTTGACCATTACAGAAATTGTAAAAAACAGATGCGAGCTGGCGCATGGCGCCAGCTCGCATCTGTTTTTTACAAAGAACCCCCCTTCATTGGGGAAGGGGGGCAGGGTGAATGGGGAGAATACTCATTAATGAGATTATACTTTTAAAATATTTGTTATTCCTTGTCGTAGGGCTGTCCATCTGCAGCGGGCATCTGACCGCGACCAACAACACCTGCCAAAGCGATCATCGTCGCTAAATACGGGAACATCAACATCACCTCGGATGGAATGGGCACCTTCAGGATGGCCAACTTTGCCGAGAGAGCATCAAAGAAGCCAAACAGAAGGCCCGCCCCAAACGACCCAACCGGATTCCAGTTTCCGAAGATCATTGCTGCCAGACCAATGAAGCCGCGTCCGGCAGTCATCACTTCATCAAAACGGCCGACCGAACCCAAGGTGAAGTAAGCGCCCCCAAATCCAGCCATGCAGCCGCCCAAAATTACGGAGAGATAGCGAGTGCGGAAAACGTTGATTCCCAAGGTGTCCGCCGCTTTTGGGTGTTCGCCTACTGCGCGGGTTCGTAATCCCCAACGAGTGTAATAGAGACCAATAGTTAGCGCGATTATGAAGATATATAACGCATACACAAACATATTGTGCTGGAACATGATCGGCCCGATAAAGGGGATATCGGAAAGGACGGGAACTTTAATCGTGGGAAAGCGGCCGGGGTCATTTAAGTGCTGATATTTCTGCAAGAATTTCGCCGACAGGAACGATGTGATCCCTGTGGAAAAGATGTTGATCACCGTTCCTGAGATAATCTGATCGGTTTTGTATTTGATCGAGAGGACAGCATGAATAGCGGCCAAGAGCGCCCCGGCGAAAATTGCCGCCAATAAACCAAACCAAATATTGGTCACACTGCCCACAAAGGCACCAGTAAATGCACCGGTCAGCATCATGCCT
Organism: Anaerolineales bacterium; assembly: GCA_016785015.1. Lineage (GTDB taxonomy): Bacteria > Chloroflexota > Anaerolineae > Anaerolineales > UBA11858 > NIOZ-UU35. Next base: position 39,882 of record JADHTJ010000011.1, on the reverse strand, counting down.
TCAATGGCAATGTTGACCACCCCCGAGCGCTCACAAAGAACTCCTGAAAGAGCACCTAGAGTTAGAGGCACTGCTTTTACCAGCGCGCTGCGGAAAAGCCCTGCCAGATTCAGAGAGCCACCGGAAGTTGCCCAAGTCAGGAAGCCAAAAAAGAACATCGCCACGACCATTCCCAACATCAGATTGGTGCGCTTGCCGAAGCCGCGCGCCAGTTGGTATCCACCAATCACGGCACTGACAACCGCCAAAATATTGATCATTGGCAAAGTGGTAAATTCCCAATTGGGTAATGGGTTCTCCGCACCACCAGGTGTCATCCTGAAAGTTGTAAGAGCCTCCGGTTCAACATTTCTGGCAAAGATCACCCACAGGATGATTGCCAATCCCAAAAAGACAAGTCCCATAACTCGCCGGCGTGTAGGAGAAACAAATTCCATCTGATTATCCATCGTTGAAGTTGCCATGATTAGTTGCCTCCCCAGCCGCGCAGTGTAACCGCATCAATATCCATATCGGGCTCTTTGAGGCGGTAAATTGTGCGGATAATCGCTGGTGCGGCGATAAAGGCCAGTATTGTGGCCTGGAGAACAGAAATAATATCTATTGGAATGCCGGCTGTAAGCTGCATCTGGATGGCGCCATTGCGTAAGAAACCGAACATGATCGCTGCCATGACCACACCCGCGGGGTGACTCTTGCCTAGCAAAGCTAGCGCGATGGCATCGAAACCGTATCCAGAAGAGAACGCAACTGCCAAGTTATGATTGACACCTAAAACTTCATTCGCTCCTGCCAATCCAGCCAGTCCGCCAGATAAGAACATTGCTAGCACAGTGCTCTTTACAATGCTCATTCCCGCGTATTTGGCAGCTCTGGGATTTGCGCCAACCGTACGCAGCGTAAATCCCCAAGTCGTCTTGAACAAGAGCAAGTAAACCAGGTAAGCAAAAAGCAGCGCTACAAAAAAGCCAATATGAAATCGGATAGGACTCTCGAAGAACCGCATCAATTTGGCAGAATCCTCGATTGGAGCACTCACAGGCGTAAATCCATTTGGATCTTGGAGAGGTCCACGTAGTAGGAATTCGCTTAAACGAAAGGCTATGTAATTCATCATAATCGTATTGATGACCTCATGGCCTCCGGTTGCCGCCTTGAGCCAGCCCGGAATGAAACCCCACAATCCCCCACCAACAAAGCCAGCCAGCAAGGATATCGGTACGTGGATGATAGCAGGCAAGCCTTTCAAGAAGATCGCTGCTATCACTGTAGTGGTAGCACCGATGAAAAGCTGCCCTTCTGCACCGATATTGAACAGGCCAACCCGAAAACCCAATGCCACAGCCAAGCCAGCGAAGATATACGGTGTCGACTGATTTAAGCTCTCAAAAAATGGGTTGACCGCTCTGCGAATGGTTTCGGGATCCCCTCCTCGAAAAGCATCAATGATCTTCGTCGGATTACCCACAGACCCATTGAATAGAGCTACGTAGGTTTTCCAAGCAGCATTTGCTCCGATCTTGATTGCTTCCCAAGGAGAATCTCCAAAGGCAGCATAAACATCTTCGGAGGTTACTGCTACTAACAACCCACCCAGCAGCAAACCGGAGAAAATTGCTAGAATAGTAACTGTCAGCGGGCTTTTTGAAATCTCATCAAGAAAGATTTTGCCGGAGTCTTTCTTCTCAGGTTTTCCTTTTTCTGTTTCGCTCATAGATGATTCCTCATTCCAACGCTTCGATTAGCTTTATGCCTTTTCCAAAACTACGCCAGCCATCAGCAAACCGACCTGCTCTTTGGTGACATCTTTTGCCTCGACAACATCGATGATCTCGCCGCGATACATTACTGCTATGCGATCAGACAGCTCCATAATCTCATCCAGTTCCGTCGAAACCAACAGAATTGCACACCCGGCATCCCGTTTTTCTATCAAACGGTTATGAATATATTCGATAGAGCCTACGTCCAAACCCCGAGTGGGTTGCGAAGCAACCAAGAATTTTATTGGACGAGAAAATTCCCTACCAACGATAACTTTTTGTTGATTGCCACCCGACAATGATCCAACTGGAATGAGAGAACTGGGGGTGCGGATATCAAAATTATTGATGATATCTTCAGCATTTTTCAGAACCTGCTCCCTTTGAATGATAGCTTGCTTCGCATTGGGTTCCAAATAATATGTATTGAGCACCAAATTATCGGCAATCGTCGCAGACAATACCAAGCCATCTTGCTGGCGATCTTCAGGGATATGCGCTGACCCCAATTCTGTAATTGCACGTGGAGATGATCCAGAAATCTCCTGATCTAACAAATTTACTGTTCCGCTCACTGGGTGACTTAGTCCAGTAATCGCCTTGACCAACTCAGTTTGACCATTGCCCTGAACACCTGCAACTCCCAAGATTTCTCCAGCACGCACTTGGAATGAGACATTTTTGACCGCCACATGGTCGACATCATCAAGAACAACCAAATCTTCAACTTCAAGTACTACGTCTTCCGGTTTGGCAGGAGCTTTATCGACATGAAGGTCAACAGCGCGTCCTACCATCATGGCTGCAAGAGAATTCTGGTCGGCGTCTTGCGGTGTGGTGGAACCAACCATCTTGCCGCCGCGAATTACGCTAATGCGGTCAGCAAATTCCAGAACCTCACGCAATTTATGGGTGATGAAAATGATCGACTTACCATGCTCAACTAACGAACGCATAATTGTGAACAATTCGTCCACTTCTTGCGGTGTGAGCACTGCCGTAGGCTCATCCAAAATCAAGATATCTGCCTCGCGGTAGAGTAGCTTTATGATCTCAACACGCTGCTGAACCCCAACGGGCAAATCTCGCACATAAGCATTGGGATCGACTTCCAAGTGATATTGTTCAGAGATTTCAGTAATCCGCTTGGCTGATGATTTGCGATCGAGGAGCCCACCAACACTGGTAGATTCATCACCCAGCATCACATTCTCAGTAACTGTAAATACAGGCACCAACATGAAATGCTGGTGCACCATCCCAACTCCAGCCGAAATTGCATCACTGGGCGAAGTGACATTGATCTGCTTTTCGCGAACGAATATTTCCCCTTCATCTGGGTCATACAACCCATATAAGATGTTCATTAATGTAGTTTTCCCGGCTCCATTTTCCCCCAATAATGCGTGAATCTCACCTTGTTCCAAGGTCAGATCAATATGGTCATTAGCCAGCACGCCTGGGAATCGTTTGGTAATTCCGCGTAGCTCTAGAATTGGCGCCATAAGAACCTCATTGTGATTTGAATTATCAAAGCAATCTTATTTGGCAGCACCCTGGCGTGGTTTCAGGAAAAATCCACGCGCTAACAGTCTTCACATTAGAGCGCTAACAAATTATTATATCATGTAGAGTGTGCCAAAACACTGATTATTTGAGTTAGTTTTCTGGATAAATTTCAGGTTATTTCCATGAAAAATTAGGGGATATTTCTACCTATAAGTTCAATTTCGTTTCCCTGAACCATGACTAACACTTCTTCTAAAAGGCGCTGTTTGCCTGGGCTCAAAATGTTCGCGTTGATATTGCTGATGGATATTGGCACCGATACGTTTTGGCCATCTGCGCCAGCGGAAAATTCAGGCCAAAATGTATAAAAGGCATCCAAGCTCGAAAAGCCCAAGGTTGCAATCCAAGCATCACGAATATCATCGGGCGGTGTATCTCCGCCAATTATTTGGATTCCAGATTGGGCTAAGAAATTTAATAGTATGCCATCTCCAGCACCAGGTACCACATAAATTGTAGTAATGCCACGCTGAAGTAAGAAATCCGCCGCAGCCAGCCATTCATCTCCAGTTGCTCCTCCATTCAGTTGAACATAAAGCGGATATTCATAAAATGGAGGGTATGCCGGACTGCAAAACCCACAATAATATTTCGCTCCGGTGATAAAGCTTTTACGAGCTAATTGACCCGCTTCATTATCTGCGATGCTGATCACTCCCACGCGCCAATCGGGAGTTAGCATCGCTGCCAAATAACCTGCAAGGAATCCTTGTTGATCAAAACGATCACTGCTTGAACCAATCATGCTCAAGTTTGGTGCTGGTTCCAGATCCCCAACGCCAATTGCAAGAAAACGTGTGTCCGGCGAAGATGCTATCAAGGTAGCTAAATCCGGCGCTGGCGGGAGGGCAATCACCCATTGAATATCTTCCGCAGTTATAGATTCGGGCGATAGGGATGGCCGCACTTGAAAACGCATTCCCGCATCAGTAATGGATTGTGAGAGTTCATTTTGAAGGATTTCAACTATTTGGGGATCCGCATCAGGAGATGCTAATAGCACGCCCACAGGGGGTAATGATGTAGCTGTGGGGATTTCGGTCACCGTGGGTTCTGGCGTGGGTACTTCCACTACTGGTGTTTCAGTTGAACTGCTCGTCGCTACAGCTCCACCGCATCCAGCGAGCACAATCACCAAAGAAATCCACAATACTTGTTGAAAAATTTTCATAACACCGCAAGCACTCCTTGTAATAACAATGCCAGTATTTTACTCTACCGCACCTTTAATAGGGAAATTCCCAGGTTCTTTGGGAATTTCTGTAATGGTCAAGGGTAGATTGAACACAATTCTGATGCAACTTTCACCGCTGAGACGCGGAGTTCGCAGAGCTTTTCTCCTGTAAAATACGAGAATCTCCGCGTTCTCTGCGACTCTGCGGTGTTCAGCCTTCTATTGACTAATACATTCGTTGGGAATTGCCGTGAGAGACCTGACATTTGGGGGTAGGGGGCGAGCGGAGCACGCTCCCTACCCCCAAATGTGACCCCTTACCACGGCGATTCCTAGAGACCCAATTCCCAAATACGATCAGTCAAATGATTATCTTGTATAATACGGGTATGATCGAATTGAATATTCCGGGGCGCAGCACAATCCAAATCGAGCATCTTGTCTGTGACGTTAATGGAACTCTGGCCATTGATGGGCAGCTACATGATGGCATCAAACGCAGCTTGTCGATATTACGTGATCGCCTGAGACTTCATCTGCTAACTGCCGATACCCACGGACAACAAGAGATCATTGACCAACTACTCGGCATAGAATCTGTACGAGTGCGAAAAGGAAATGAAGCCCATCAAAAAGAATCTTATGTGGATAATCTGGGCCGGGAAGGCGTGGTTGCAGTTGGACAAGGTGCTAACGATGCCCTGATGCTCAAGGCAGCAGAAATCGGCATTGGGATTTTTTCGGCTGAAGGTATTGCAACCGAAACATTGTTGGCGTCCGATATTATTATGCCGGATATCTTTTCAGCACTTGAGCTATTCGAGAGACCCCTTCGCCTGGTAGCAACCTTGCGGAAATAAAGAAATCATCACATGAGCCTACCTAGAACTGAACAGACTCCCGACGATTTAAAACGCCTGTCCCCGGCCAGAAGGCGTCGCGCGCAACGTTTATTGCTGCCGCTCAGTGCTGACGAACGAGAAGCTTTTTTGGATGATATTGCACATCGCACTTCACCTTCAATTGATTTCTACCTTTTTTCGCTTTTGGCAGGCTTAATCATAGCCCTGGGCCTGTGGCTCGATGCACCAGCCTTGTTAGTTTTGGGAGCGCTCTTTGCCCCCACGATGACGCCACTCGTAGGAATTGCCTTGGGAACGATAAGCGGATCAATGCGCTTCTTCGGTCGCAGTCTGATCGGATTACTAACGGCTTCTTTGCTCGTATTTGTCACGAGTTTGAGCGTAGGTTTCATGGCATCTTATTGGAAACCGTTTGAATTCACTCAAGCATATTTACACACACAGCTAGCCTGGCACCATTTTGTGGTATTGGCGGTGGGAAGCATTTTAACTACAGTAGCCATCGTTCGTACAAGACGGAGAGCCGCAGTGGCGAGTGTTGCGCTAGCTTACGAACTTTATGTCCCTCTCGCAGCGGCTGGAGTTGGCTTAGGTAGCGGAGTTCCCCATTTATGGCCTGATGGATTGGTTGTTTTCAGCATTCATTTAGCCTGGGCAGCTATCTTGGGAACCCTTACTTTATTGATCTTAGGGTTCCGCCCTTTGACAATCTTTGGGTATACAGCGGGGGGGGTTCTCACCATTGTTGGAATTATTTTATTGATTGGACTCGGCGGAGCAGGAGCGGCGGTTGGGGGGCAAGTTGCTTTACCCACTCTCACGCCATCAGATACTCCCCCACCTACAGAAACGCTGACACCTTCCCCTACGGGCACAGCCTCGATCACGCCAATCCCCCCTACAGTGACCTTACCAGCAACACTAACTGCATCGATAACAGTACCGCCCAGCGATACACCGGTTCCAAGTCCCACGCCGGTCTACGCCATCGTCAGCGCGCCCGAGGAATACAACGGCGCGATCCTGCGTGATGGGCCAAGCTTTGCAAATACTGCCATCACATCGATCCTCAACGGAACACTTATCGAAATCCTAAGTGAAATACCCACCCAGACTGATAATGTCGCCTGGCTAAATGTCAAACTTCCCGACGGACCCGAAGGCTGGATGCTGCAATCTGCGATAACGATTGCTACACCTGTGCCAAACTGGTAGATAGGCTACACCAGATCAGAGGGGGTAAAAGCCTTTGGCAATAGTTCGGCAACTGTCATCTCTTCAGTCACCAACCCATTCTCATCGACAAGTATCACCAGCGTATCGAGGCCAAATTCTGCCAATACCTGGCGACAAGAGCCACAAGGTGTGCCTCCATTGCTGGTTGCGATGGCAACTGCAGCAAACTCTCTCTCCCCTTCAGAAACAGCTTTGAACACAGATGAGCGCTCAGCACACATCGTAACCGGATACGCCGAATTCTCAACATTGACACCAGTAAATACTCTTCCAGAATTGGTAAGTAGTGCAGCCCCAACCTGGTAATTTGAATACGGGGCGTAGGCATTTTCACGCACCGACATAGCTTTTTGTATTAGTAAATTTTTATCAAAATCAATCATCATTTTGTTCTTCGTTTTTCCAAATCCGTTGCGCTCGCACCTTGCGAATGCGCCGATTACTGACAGTTTCTACCGTCAGCAGTAATTTTTCATTTTTAATGCTTTCCCCAGCTTTGGGTACATGTCCAAGTTTTGTATAAATGAAACCGCTCAAGGTATCAGCCTCATCATTAGGCAAATTGCTATCCATGATTTCGTTAAAATCATCCAGGTCGATACGACCGCGGAAGAGATAATCGCCATCCTCTAGCTTGCTATAGGGCAATTCTTCATCTTCGTCATACTCATCTTGGATCTCACCGAAAATTTCCTCGATGATATCCTCTAAGGTGACAACACCCGCTACTCCCCCATATTCATCAACGACAATGGCCATGTGAACGCGGCGTTTTTGCATCTCGCCGAGGAGTTCGTCCACTTTTTTTGCTTCGGGAACATAATAAGGATCCCTCAGTAGATCACGCCGAATGTCGGCGGTGCCGTTCCCTTCTTGCCAAACCTGCAGCAAATCTTTGGCATAGATCAATCCCAAAATATTGTCGATTGATTCCTCGAAAACCGGGGTTCTCGAAAAACCCGTAGACAGTAAAAACTCCACCGCATCCGAGAGTGGTGTTCCAATCTCTAATGCCTGGACATCAATGCGCGGCACCATGATTTCCCTAGTCAGCGTATCCCCCAATTGAAAGATCGAATGGATCATCTTGCGTTCTTCAACTTCCAAGATGCCGTCTTTCTGGCCAACATCTACGAGGGTCTTTAATGCGTCTTCAGTCACCATACTTACATTCTCATTGGGGCGCGCAGTTTCTCGAGACAAAATTAAACTAAGGTTAACAAATGGGTAAAAAACGAGAGTCGTATAGCGAACAAAACTTGTGAACCTCAGCACCCAACGCTCTGGATCGCGCAAGATTCTCCTCTCGATGATCCATTCAATCAAGGCTATGACAAGCCCAACACAGAGCAGAATAGCGATGATTTCAATCAGAGAATCGATACGCTGATCTTGCTGGATCAAAAAGAAGATTCCCCCAATTAAGATAAACCTTAGGAATGATTGAGCAATATGCAAGCCCGCATAGGGGCGCGGCATTTTTTCTAGCAATTCCAAGGTGCTCTCAGCGTGAGGCTTATCTAGCTCTCGAAGGTGAATCAACCGAGCCAGACTAGAATGTCTCAGCGCGGTGCGGGCAATTATTGCCGCTAAATCCAAAAACAAGACAAGTGTAAATCCGAGGATCACCAAAAAAACCTGAAAATCTGTCACTGTAAACCTACTCTCCCCAAAATGTGGGGCATCAAGAATCCTGCTTCTTTAATTTTCGAATAGCGCGTGCGGGCATCCCTACCACTAAAGTTTCATCTTTGACATTTTTTGTAACAACTGCTCCAGCACCAGTTCGCGAGCCTTTCCCTAATTTGAGGGGGGCAACAAGCATAGTATCACTACCGACGAATACATCGTCACCAATTTCCGTTGGATGCTTATTCACACCGTCGTAATTGCATGTAATTGTTCCTGCGCCAATATTGACATCTGAGCCCGTGGTGGTATCTCCAAGATATGAAAAATGGCCCATCTTAGTGCCCGGACCGAGATATGAATTTTTGACCTCGCCAAAGTTGCCCATATGCACACCCGCTGCAAGATGTGCTCCTTTGCGCAAGTGAGCAAAGGGGCCAATATCGACATCGTCTTCCATCACAGCATATTCCACAACTGAGCTAAGCACTTCACAACGGTCGCCCATACGCGAATCTTGGATTATAGAATTTGGCCCTATGATACACGCTTCGCCGATATGTGTTTCACCTCGCAAATGGGAATTGGGTGCAATACATGTGTCACGACCAATGGTAGCCCCAGGCTCTATGAAGGTCGAGTGAGGGTCTTGGATGGTCACACCGTTCAACATCCATTTTTCGTTGATGCGCTTTTGCATCATCGCTGAGGCCTCAGCTAAGTGAACCTGGGTGTTAATGCCAATCATCTCAGAGTTATCATCAACTTTGATGGCCTGGACACTCATTTCATCCGAAACAGCAATTTCAACTAAATCGGTGAGAAAATACTCTCCCTTGATATTTAACTCAATTCTCCCAAGAGCATCCCATAACCAGTCTGAAGAAAAACAAAAAACGCCTGTATTGAGTTCTCGAATCTCTAATTGTTCAGGAGTTGCATGAACTTCTTCCACGATCGCCAGCACTCCGCCATCAGAATCGCGCACAATTCTCCCAAATCCACGCGGATTTTCAGCCATTGCCGTCAGCACACTTACCGGGCCATTGTGAGTTTGTTGCGATTCTACTAATCGGCTCAGCGTTTCTGGCCTTACCAAGGGCATATCCCCATACGAAACCAAAACGAGGTCAGTTTTATCTCGAAGAACAGATTCAGCCTGTTGTACTGCATGACCAGTACCCAATTGTTCTTCCTGAAGAACAAATTGAGCATAATCTCCCAACGCTTCGCGCACGCTATCTGCATTGTGCCCAACAACGACCACGGGGGAATCTTGAGTGACAGCACGAGATGCCTCTACTGCATACCATAACATCGGTTGTCCCAAAATTGGATTTAGAACCTTGGGAAGGGATGAACGCATCCGGGTACCTTGTCCGGCTGCAAGTATGACCGAGATTGTTTTCATAGTTTCTCCATTAAATACAACAAGCATCGCGCATAACGAAAACGGACGCGAAGCTTGTTTTTGGTAATTCTTTTCAGATGTTGATCTAAGTGAGGATCTTCGTCAACGATGGATTTCATCAGGATAAAACTAAGGCAGGGGAGCCCGGATTCGAACCAGGATCAACAGTTCCAAAGACTGCTGTGCTGCCGTTGCACCACTCCCCTACAAGAGATGCCGCCCAAAGGGCGAGCGAAATTGTAACATAAGCACTTGGGCATGACAATGGGCTAATCCTTTTCGCCCTCATCATCCGGAGTTAGGCCCAACCGACGGGCTTGTTCATATGTCAGCGCATCCGCGTTGGTGATTTCTTCATCTTCAAGGCGTAGCGAGGCTGTATCCCAAAATGCATCCACTTCTTGAAGGTTAATATCTGCCTCCGCACCTTGGAAAAGCGCCTCAATTTCCGGTTCAGCATCGGGTATCTCTTCCTCAATTTCGGGTTCAACCTCTGGCGACTTCTCATCCGACTTGAGTCGCACACCCATCTTCGCCAGCGTATTTACTAAATCTCGCAATCCATCATGGACAGATTTTATCGATTCAAGAACTTGATCGCTCGATTCGTTGGGATTGCCAGCTACAAGTAACGCATATGATTCGCCAACATGTGCGAGAAAGACATCATATTTCGAGCCCGCAAAATACATCAAATCATTAGGTGGAGTCGAATGAAGTAGCTTAGCGACTTTTTCGCTGGCGCTATAGGCAGCCATCAAGGCAGGAAATAATGCCGTCTCAATCGATGCATCCGGTAAATCTCCCGCTCGTGCGAGAACGCGGCCTCGCCCATCAAGAAGCACAGCTGAAATCGCATCCATTTCATTACGTAGACTCGCAAGACGTTCTGATACGCTTTCGACTGGTTTTTCTACATTTACGAAGTGATCATCCCCAAAGATCTGTTCTGCAACTAACCCGAGGCTCCGTTCTACCGCATCTAAGAAGTCTGCAATATCAATGGGCTTCAAGAAAAATGCAGAAGCGCCAGCATCAGCCACATCTTGTCTGACTTGAGAGTCCATCAGGCCAGTCATAAGAATAATTTTTATATTCGATTCAAGTTTTTTTACTTTATTTAAAAGTTCCAGCCCTGTAATTCCTGGCAAGCGCACATCGGAAATTAATAGATCAAAAGAGCCAGATGAAAGTTCCAATATGGCTTCTTCCCCTGAAGGAACGTCAGACACTTCAAATTCTGATCCTAAGGTTTCAATTGCATCGCGCAACGCGAGCCTAACTTCACGCTGATCATCAACCAGCAACACACGATATTTTGCCATAGTGACAATAATTTTATCACGGAATAAGATTGATTTCGCATCGCCAGATCAGGCGAATTATTGAGCAATAATGCAAAACCGGGTTCCTTGCGGAACCCGGTTCGTTATTTCTATAGAACTCACACCTACACGTGGTAGCAAGCCGCGTAATGCTCTGTTCCTTTATCTTCGAGCGGTGGATGGTCGTTGCTTTCGCAAACTTTGTCTGCGATGGGGCAACGGTCGTAGAAACGGCAACGGGGCTCAGGATCAACGGGGCGGGTAATACCGCCTTTAATCTTGATTGGGTCGCGATTATACGTTGGATCGGGAACAGGAACTGCAGAGAGCAAAGCCTTAGTATAAGGGTGCTGCGGTCTCTGCAGAACATCTTCTGTGTCCCCAATCTCGACAATTTTGCCCAGGTACATGACTGCGATGCGATCACACATATAACGGGCAACTGCCAAGTCGTGGGTAATATAAAGATAGGTAACCCCAAAACGTTCGGCAAGATTCTGCATCAGGTGCATCACACCTGTTCGCACAGAAACATCCAACATCGAGGTTGGCTCGTCAGCAACCACAAAGTCGGGATTGATCACCAATGCCCGGGCAATTGCCACACGCTGGCGCTGACCACCAGAAAGTTCATGGGGGTAGCGGAACAGGAAACTTGAAGCTGGGGTTAAACCCACGGTTTCGAGGAGATCTGCAACGCGGGCTTCGCGCTCCGCAACCGAGCCGACACCTTGCACGTTCAGGGGTTCAGCAACGGTATCATAGATCGTTAAACGAGGATTCATGGACTCATATGGATCCTGGAAGATCATTTGGACACGGCGACGGAAGATCTTCATTTCGCTCCCACGCATATGAGCGATATCTACCTGACCTTCATCGGTATCCAGAAGAATATTTCCTTCAGTAGGATCCAACAAGCGGGTGAGCAATTTGCCAGTTGTTGTTTTGCCACAACCAGATTCACCAACCAACCCAACGCTTTCGCCTCGTTTGATTTTGAGATTCAAATGGCTCACCGCGTGGACATAAGATTCTGCCCGTTTAAAAACACCTTGACCAATCGGGAATAGCTTAGACAGATCCTTTACATCAACTAGAGTATTATTGTTCTGCGTCATTATCCCTCACCTCCCGGGTGCCAACAAGCTGCCAAGTGTCCTGCGCCATGATCCTTGAACTCCGGCTCATCTTCACGACATACTTCGGTCGCGTAAGGGCAACGTGGATGGAAACGACAGCCCTTGGGTGGATTAAGCAGGTCAGGCGGTTCGCCCGATAAGGTTACTAATTCAGTTTTCTCGCCCACAATGCTGGGGAAGGAAGACATCAGCGCCATTGTATAGGGATGAATTGGATGATGGAAAATATCATCCGTAGAAGACATCTCAACCAATTTGCCCGCATACATCACACCAACACGCTCGCTGACTTCAGCAATTACGGCGATATCGTGGGAAATGTAAATCATCGCCATATTGAGCTCTTCTTGAATTTCCCGAACACGTTTCAGAATTGCATCCTGAACGATCACGTCGAGAGCCGTTGTCGGCTCATCAGCAATGATGATATCGGGGTCACAGGAAAGCGCCATAGCAATCACAGCCCTTTGCCGCATTCCACCACTATATTGGTGAGGATATTGATCTTTCAAGGTTGGATCAAGGCCAACGAGACTAAAGAGATGGTCAATCTTCTCATCCATTTCTTGATCGCTCAAATGCGGAATATGCTCACGCATTGCTTCAAGAATTTGATCCTCTACGGTATAGACCGGGTTCATGGAGTTCATGGCGGCCTGGAATACCATAGAGATATTCTTCCAACGATGCCGATTCATCTCTTTAGAATTCAGCGGAACAACATCAGTATCGTTGATTTTGATCTCGCCTTCGAGAATTTTCGCATTATTGGGCAGCAGTTTCAACAGCGAAATTGCCACTGATGTTTTTCCACAACCAGACTCACCTACCAGACCGATGGCTTCACCTCGGCCTACATGGAAGGTCACATCATCTACGGCGTAGACTGGACCTTTGCGAGTCATGTAGTGCATGGTCAGATCATTTACTTCGAGAACATTTTCAGTCATTGTCACAATCTTGCTCCTACTCGCCAGATTTGGTTATCGCTCGCGCAGCCGGGGGTTCACAACTTCGTCAAGGGCGCGCCCTACAAGGTAGAATGCCGCGCATAAAAGCGTGATTGCCAAGCTGGCAGGAATTAGCAGATACCAGGTATCGAAGCGCATAATATACCCAAATACCTGGGTTGTGTTGATCATCAATCCCCAACTCATTTCAATCTCAGTGAGGCCAAAGAAAGATAAAACCGCCTCGGAGAAGATTGCGCCAGTCACCACGAACATCATATAAAGCAAAGCGATGGGCAGCAAGTTAGGCACCATATGGGAAAAAATTATGTGAAAATCACCCCCGCCAGCGATGCGGGCTGCCTCAATATAGGGCTTCACTTTCACTGTCAGCGCCTGAGATTTAATCACGATTGCCGTTCCCCCAAAGCCAGATAAGATACCAATCACAAGGGCTAGCTCTAACATTCCAATGTGCATCAAGGTACTCATCACGATTAGAATTGGCAAAAATGGCACCATGATCACTAAGTCCACGATGCGCATCATGATGGCATCTATCACCCCTCCATAATAGGCAGATACCGCTCCAATCGTCGTTGCAATCAGCACGGTCACAATGGCGGATATCATGCCAAGAGCAAACTCATAGCGTGTACTGAACATCAGCTGACTCAGCACATCACGACCCATAGGATCAGTGCCTAACAGGTGTCTCGCTGAAGGCGGTGAAGGGTGGTAAGGGATTTCGATATCAAACCCGTTCACGGGACGATAAACTTTAGGTTCCCAAACGGTGTTCATCAAAATGGGGTGAGCTAGAGCAAACAAGCCAAAGAAAACAACAATGCCCAAGCCAATTAAACCAATGGGGTTTTCTGCAAACGTAGCCCAGTTGGTCTTCATTGACCGCATGAATAAGCGTAAGCGTACTCGCCACAGCGGGACATAAGTCGTTTCAGCAGATGATGTAATTGTGCTCATAGAATAAAACTCCTTTATCTCCGCAAATTTTAATGATATCGAATGCGCGGGTCGAGAAACGCATAACCGACATCAGCCACTAAGTGGCTCATCAGGGTCATTAACCCCGTAACAGTCAGAGCACCCATTGCCAGGGGAATATCCTCGACCTGGGCGGCGTTCAACAAAGTTAATCCAAGCCCCGGCCAAGAGAAAATCGTCTCCGTAATGATGCCACCGCTCAGAGAATTTCCGATGCTGAAGACCAAACCCGTCCATACCGGTAATAGGGCATTTCGGGCAGCGTGTTTGTCACGCACTACTTTGTCGGGCAACCCTTTTGCGCGTGCAGTCAAGATGTAATCTTCACGCAAGGTTTCTAGCATACTGGTACGCATCAAAAGCATGGTTCCGCCATAGGCGATCAAGGTAACTGTCAATACAGGTAATATCAAGTGCTGCAAGATATCCGCTGCAAACACTGTTAAACCGCTAACCACCAATTGCCAGTAAAGAATGAGCCCGATAACCGGGATAATGAAACTTGCCCAACGACCAACATTCCTCAAATTTCTAGAAAGACGCGGTGTTAGCACCAAACCAATGACCATAACAACGGAAGCGATCAGTGCTGACATGATCATACGAATAAAGAGATCATTAGCATGAACCCCTTCGGGAGCATCCAACCACAAAATGGGGTCAAGGAATTTACCCGCCGGCAGCCAATCTAAGTAGACGGCAAAGAGCCAGATCATCATCAGCGCAAACCATGGCGTGAATACTGTGTAAAGGATTACCCCCACAAGTGTTGATGAATACTCAACAAAACCCCCGCGTTTCCATGCCAACACTTTGCCTGTTACGTATCCCGCCACAAAAGATATTATTGAAGCAGTTACAAAGAGCACTAAGGTACGAGGCAAACGCTCTTTGATGATGTCAGTAACAGGTCTGGGGAAAAATGAAAATGAAACTCCCAGATCGCCTTGATAAAAATTGCCCACATATTTGAGAAATCTCTCTAAAGGTGGGCGGTCTAATCCCAAATCTTGACGAATTCGTTCTCGCTCAGCCGGTGGGATATCGGGATTTAGGGTAAGTAGGTCTGCGATATCCCCAGGCTGTGCATCCATCAAAAAATAGGTTACAGCCTGAAACATCAGCAGCGTGATAAACATCTGCAAGAGACGTTTTCCAAGATATTTCCACATATTTTCTCTCCTAAATTAATTTACGTACTCGGTATACCGCATCCCTCACGCTCGCGAAACGGAGTACGGAATACGCAAATCGGGATATATCGAAATCTTTGTTTACAACTGTGCGAAGAAAGCCCGATTTTTAGGGAGCGGGTGGAAAATCCACCCGCTCCCTGGTATTACATATTATTATCTGGATCTACATCCAAAAACTACTTGGAGAGCATAACTTGAGCATCAGTCTGGATACCAGCCTGTGCTTCAATACCGCCCAAGGTCTCGGAGTAGGGGAAGACAACGCGGCTGTGCGCCAGGTCATGAACCTGCTTGTAGAACAGGGGCACGTAGGGGCGCAGATCAGCCAGCACAACCTGCATCTCGTAAACCAGTTCCTGAGCACGGGCCAGATCGCCAGTCGCCATGAACTCATCTACTAGAGCATCGTACTCATCGCTCTTGAGACAAGGTGTGTTGTAGTTACCAGTGTCAGCGGTGCAGTTGCGGCTGTGCCAGAAGGACTCGAAGTAGTCGGGGAAGGCAACGTTACCAAGGCTCCAGCCAAGGATGTACAGATCGTAATCTGCATCAATGAACACGGGGCCGAGGATAGTGTTGAATCCGGTCAGCTCGGACTGAATGGGCATACCCAACTCGCGGCCCCACTCGGAGATCCACTGGTTGAATGTGGCTCGGATGGGATCGTATGCTGGGCCAGGACCAAGGATGGTCATTTCGGGGATCTCAGCGCCATCAGCGCCAAGGATGCCTTCACCAGGCACCACGTCTTGCAGATCTTCATCCCAGAAGGGTTCAGCAGTCCAGCTCCAACCGGCGTCCTTGAGCACCTGCACGGCCATATCCACGCGCTCGGCGCGGGTCAGACCAACATAGGGCTTGGGGGTGTCGGGATTGTGCCAGAAGCCGTTTCCGGGGGGCATGGTGGAGTACATCGGGAAGACAACGCCACCCAATACACTGTTGACAACGAATTCCTTGTCGATGACGATGTCAAAGGCCTGGCGGAAAGCGTATTCAGACATGGGGAACTTGGTCATATTGAAGGCCAAGTAGAACATGCCGTAGTCAGCATTGGTGTATGTGGTGATACCTTCGCCGCGCTCAGCCTGCTCGCGCAGACCACGGGACAGACCCAGGGGGTTCATCACATAGTCGACCTCGCCGTTGGCCAGGGCCAAGAAGGCAGCATCCTGGGAACCGTAGAGGGAGAAGATGATATTGGGGCTGTATGGGCCATTGGTGTAGCGCAAGGTTTCTTCGCCTTCGCCAGCACCGTAGAGTTGGTAAACCGTGCCATCGGGCATGGTCAACTGCCAAGTGCCATCTTCAAATTCAACGATCTCGGCGCCTTTGAAGAAGTATGTATCAACGGCGGAACGCTGAACGAAAGCACCAGCTTCCCACTTGTCGGTGGTGTAGCCACCAGCGGAGGGGGCATCAGCTGCATCAGCTTCGTACAGGGTGGTGCGGGCATTGGTGAATGCTTCATCGTAACTTGCCCAGGCGCCACAGACGTCTGCATCGGCATCTTCAGCTTCACAATCTTCAGGTCGCTCAACCTCAGGAGCAGCAACGCCATCCAGGAAGGCATAGGCCTCAGCAGCCTTGTCCGTCCAGTAGTGCTCGGGGAGGATGGGGGCCAGGGCCAAGCCAGCCTGCCAGTTGCCCAAGGAGGGGGCCTGGTTCAGGAAGACGAACTCAACGGTGTAGTCGTCCACGGCAGTAACCGTAGCTTCTAGACCGGCGGGTGTACACTGGTTGGGCCAGTTCTGGGTCAGCTTGAGATCTTTACAAGCATTGAACGTGAAGACATAGTCATGGGCAGTGATGGGCTCGCCATCATTCCAGGTGGCGCCTTCGATCATCTCAACGGTCATGGTGTAAGTACCATCGCCATTGTCAACGGGCTCAGGGATAGCCGAGGCTAACTCAGTGATGAAATCAAAGCGCACATCGGAAAGGTTGAAGAGAGCGGCCTGTTGGCCGGAAACCACGTATTGGGTCCAGACGGATGAGCCTGGGCCAAGATAGTTCCAGTAGTTCAAGGAGACGGGCTCCTCGAAGAGAGCAATACGGTAGGCATCACAGCACTCAGCACCGGCAGCTTCTTCCATAGGGGCGGCCTCGACTTCCTTCTCGACCTCAACAACCACGGTCTCGACGATTGTCTCGCCTTCTTTTTCAACAACCACGGTTTCAACAACCGTGATGGTCTCGGGTGTACAGGCGGCCAATGCCATGCTGGCGATAACCAACAAGCCGACCACAATAAACAATTTTTTAGACATTTTCCTTACTCCTCCAATGGATTAGGGTAAATGGATTTTGATTTTTACTGACTGTGGGAATAATCATTTTGGGGCACTTTTTTTGCTGGGCACCACCTCCTTTTAGACAGATCACGGTTATTATCAGGCGCATTTTACAATGAATGATGCTTTGGCACCTGTAGTCCAATCCCGGCGATTATATCATAATTGATGTATTGCAAAGGGCAGTTGACACTCTTCGCTATGGCTTTCACAATAAGCACTATTCTAAACAACCCTTTCCATAATTATAAGTCTCGATGTTCGATAAATCGAATAATTGTTGTCCGCACATATCAGGCCGCATGGCAACAAAATCCAGATGCCAATATAGAGGTATCACAGGCAAATCATCATTATATATTGCCTGCGCTTGTTGATGTGCGCTTGCATAATCAACCACATCGGGTAGAGAAGATAATCCAATTCTACAAGCTTGATCAAAATTGGCATTGCTATAGCCTGTTAGATTGCCGCCTCCCCAACCTTTGGCATACTCAGGATAAGGACCAGGAATCTCTTCACTGAGATACAAATAGCATGGCGGGATACGAGATTCTTCCCAAGCAAATTGAGCTGCATCAAAGGTACGGCCAAACACTGAGCCATCCGGGCCAGGGGCTAGGAACTGATCCCATGGAAGCGTTTGAACATCAACATGGATGCCACATTGAGCAAGGGATTCTTTCACAATTTCAGCTCCGACCTTTCTCTCAGGGTCATCTGGAATGAGATAGTTAAACTCAAAAGGCGTGAAGTCTGGGATATTTGATACACCGATGGATGCGAGTGGTGTGCTTGTATCTTGATCGTAATCAACCCAGCCCATTAATGCTAGCAATTCCAATGCTCTTTGAGGGTCGAACTCATATTCTTGTAGTTCCTTGTTGAACAGGACGTGCCCAGGAAACAGGTATCCTTGAGGAACCTTTGACCCACCCAAAAGGAGTTCATCAACGATCTTCTTGCGGTCGATACACATTGTGATGGCTTGACGAATTTCTTTCGTGGAAAAGAAATCCACTCGTTCATCATTCAAAGTATTAATTCCTAGAATAATCTGCTCAAAAGTAGCTTGCTGCTGAACTTCAAAATAAATTTGGTTGTCTGATTGGGCTTCCTGAAGTCGCTGAATTTGAGACAAATCCAGGCTAGATTGATCCAGATAATCACATTCTCCAACTAACAAAGCATCAACAGCAGTTTTGGTATCGGGCACAAAGCGGAACACCAAGTGATCGAAAGCTGGTAGGCCTTCTGCGCTACGGAAGTAATTGGGGTTGCGATCAAGGGTGATATGGTCACCAGCAGTCCATTCCTTAATGGTATATGGGCCCCACCCCAACGGTGTACGGGCGGAAATCTCTGAAGTAAATAACTCTTCGGGGGTGAATAGGCTTAACTGGTGTTTGGGCAACGGGGAGAAGAAAAATGTTGCATATTCTCCTTGATATCCGGGGATACTCACCCATTCCACAGTGCGTTCATCCAATGCTGCGTAAGATTTGGTCGAACGGAAAACGGACTGTGTGTTTCCATATAGAGAACGTGCCACTGAGAAGGAATACACTGAGTCGTGAGCAGTTAAAGGTGTACCATCGGCCCAAAGGATTTCGGGCAGTAATTGAAAACGTACCACCAGTTCATCCATGGTTGCTATTTGATCTCTCTCATAGGTCAGCACACAATCGGTACTGGTACAGCCACTGGGACGATAGCTAACGCCATCTTGAAGGCTGACCCAGTTTCCGAGGGCATCCACAATGACTGATCCTGTTTCTACATCAATGGGGCGTAACGCTGCTCCACCATTTGCTAATGTGGGTGCACTCTCAAGAATAACTGGCATAATATTGCCATGCGAGAAATCCATGGGACCATCGTAGACTGCCTGAAGTATTCCACGTGCTGCCGAAGATGCGTCTGCAAATCGGAACAAAGAGGTCGGCTCCTGACCCATACAAACTGTCAGCACCTTGGGAGGCTCTGGGGTTGGCGTTGGGATTGCCGTTGGCGTTTGGGTAAAGGTCGGAAGCACTTCAACTGTCAGCGCATTGCTCTCTTCAATCGAAATTGCTGGTTGAGTAGCACAAGCTGTTAGGGTTCCGATCAGCATGGTTGCGATGATGAAGGGTAATGATTTTGCCATTAAGAATTCAATAAATTAACAACACAAGCTTAGCGGCATAAACCTGAGCAATATTATTTCTCAAGTCAGCCACTTTGCTAGCATCATAAAATAAGAACACCGATTTGCAGGGAATAAGCAGTGGATTTGGCAAAGCGCTCAAAAGATAGGTGGTTTGTATATTCACCGCCAACAGAAAGAGCAACAAAACGCGCAAAAAGTGACACTTTTGGGTTTAACTCTTCAGCTGCGGCTGATAAAAGTTGGGCTCGAATATCCGCGGAAGGTGATTTTTTGCCAAGCCAATTCATCAATCCACGACGCAGACGGATCTCAAAGATTTCTTTTTCGGAATACTTATGTAAATTCATATTGCAATTCATCAAGTTTGGTTTCATCTACGGCTTCTAAGTGCATCTTCAAAGTTCGACGCCCGTAATGTAAACGTGATTTTACGGTACCAACCGGGATTTCTAAAATGTCTGCAATCTCTTGTAAAGACAGGTCATTAAAATAATGTAGAACAATAACCACACGATGGCGCAACGCTAAGGATGCCACTGCTTTATAGACGCCCTGCCACTCCTCACTTTTCTCAAGGTGATACGAGGGAGAGTTATTCTTGCCACTCGTCAGCCACTCTGCCATGTCTTCTATGGGTCGTAGCATCCAGCGCTTGCGGCGCTTGAGCCAGGTATAGGTAAGGTTCGTCGTAACGCGATACAGCCAGGGTTCAATCGGTCGCTCCGGGTCGATACGTATCGCAAAGCGGTTCACTCTCAGAAAAACATCTTGCAATAGGTCACCGGCTGCAAATTCGTCACCAACAATTGCCAGCGCGGTTCGGTACACTATATGTTGATAACGGTCATATAGCTCGCCTAATGCATCCAGGTTTCCATCCTGAAGCTGCAAAATCAATTCGCGGTCGTTGAGCACGTGCAAACTTCCTCTATTATTCATTATGTGCATTTAATACTCTTATTGCGTCCTTAGGTTCAAATGTAGACACAAATTCATCAATCGAAAGAAATTAATCTCCGGATTCGTTAAAGCATATAGGAATGGAGCCAAAGGGGAGTTCGGATAATAAGGCAGAAACATTCTATGCGCCTCATCAAAGGATTTGATTAATGAAGTCACAGCCACGCAATTATGCATTACAGGGACAAATCTATCAAACATGAATAAAGATCACCGATAAAAATAGAAATTAAGTCACATAAACCAAATTACAATCGACTTAAAGAGGAATTTTACTCATCATCTTCACCATACCGCAGGCGAATATAGGACTCATAACGTTCGTCATGCACACTTCCTTCCTCAACCGCAGCTTTGACAGCACAGCCCGGTTCATGAAGATGCATACAATTACTAAATTTGCAATCAGCGACCAGATCTCGCAACTCTGGGAAATATCCATCAACCTCCTCAGGTTCGATATCCCAAAGAGCCATGGCCTTCAACCCAGGAGTATCAGCGACATAGCCGCCTTTATCTAGTGGGAACATTTCGCGCACTACCGTGGTGTGACGTCCCTTGCGCGTGGCCTTGCTGACATCCCGAACAACCAACCCGAGTTCAGGTTGAACGGCGTTTAGTAAACTAGATTTTCCTGCTCCCGAGGGACCTGCTAACACAGACACTTTACCTTCCAAACGCTTGCGCAACGCCTTCACTCCGCGCCCCGTTGTCGCTGATGTAAACAACATCTGGTAGCCAATTTTTTTGTAATGCCCATACCATTTGCGGGCATACATCAAACCGATCAAATCAACCTTATTAAATACAATCAGCGAGGGAATTTCAGCCTGCTCTGCGACAATTAAAAAGCGATCCAGCATACGCAAGTGCGGATCTGGATCGGTACAGGCAAAAACAAAAACAGCCTGGTCTGGATTAGCAATCAGAATTTGTTGATATTCCCCTCTCGGTGTGGGTGCCATTCTGGAAAACATAGAACGGCGCTCTTCAATCTCTTCGATCATCCCAGAACCATCATCGAGACGAGAGATCAAAACCCAATCACCAACGGCAATGATATCCCCTGTTTTGCGCCCCTGCTTCAACCGTCCTCGTAGACGGCAAACAATAGGGCCATCATCGGTTTCAACGGCATAAAAACCCGATTGTGAGCGGACAACTAAGCCGCGAATTTGATCATCTTTGGTTCCCAGTTAGCTCTCCTTATTCTATTACTCTTGCGACGTTTCTTCCGGCTCAGGCGTAGACAAAACCCCCACAGAAGACTCCCAGGGCAGGAGATAATTTCTCCGCCCTTCGAAATACTGTTGTACGATAGCGCGAAAGATTGGGGCAGCGACCTCCGACCCTTCACCTGCGTGTTCGGCAATTACTACAATGGCGATATCGGGTTTGTCATCACGATTTCGTCGAGTGAATCCCGCAAACCAGGCATGTGATTCGGCAAGCCCTGACTCAGCGGTGCCCGTCTTCCCTGAAATGGGAGTAACATTAGCACTGTATGCCCCAAGAACATGATACGCTGTTCCACGACGATTACCAACAACATGTTTCATCGCTTCTCGGATTGCTTCCAATGTTTCAGTGCTAATGGGCAGAGTGCCCTTTTCAATTGGTTCAAGCGTGAAAATTGGCTCATCACCTTGAACACCGATACTCTCGATGATTTGCGGTTGATAGATGGTGCCGCCATTGCCCAGCGCGGCGATGAACTGGGCAACCTGCAAGGGGGTTACCAGTGTATCACCCTGTCCGATGGCACCGTTGAGGGCAGCGACTTCATCCCCAGGGTCAGGAATATTGCCATCTTCCTCCTCAACACCTTCAATGCCCGTCGTGGAACCTAAACCAAATCCACGCGCCATCCCAGAAACAGCATCCGTCAACCCTTGGCGATATAATTCCAACCCAATATGCCAGAAGAAAGGATTACAGGAGCGCATCAACCCTTCTTGCAAGGACAACATGCCGCTGGGCAGGGTTTCACATTCACCTTGGGTTGCCAACTCTTCCTGGCAATGCTCCCAAGTCCAATCGTATCTTGGTGCTATGCTGGTGATCTCGGTAAAAGAGTACTGACAATCATAGGTTGATTCAGTTGAAAATAAACCGCTCTCCATCCCTGCAGCCATGGTGATGATCTTGAAAACAGATCCCAGGGGATACTGTCCTTGCGTAGCGCGGTTGAGAAGAGGTTGGCCGCTAAATTGAGAATAAATATCTTCTAATTGATAACTGTAGTTATAGTTGGTTGGCTCGAAAGCATTTGGGTCAAACCAGGGAGATGAAGCCATGGCCAAAAGCCTGCCGGTATCGACTTCCATGACAACGATTGCACCTGCGAATTTCATTAAGGTTAGTTGGGCGGCCTGCTGCATTTCGGCATCGATGGTTGTGTGGATAGACTGTGCCGGCTGCGCTTCGACCGAGGCCATTTGTGTAACAACCTGATTATCAGGTCCCAAGACATACAATGTGCCGCCACGACCGCCGGTTAGGTAAGGTTCGCCCCACTTCTCGACGCCCTGACGCCCGACCTTCTCATCGCGACCATACCCATTGCGAAGGAACTCTTCTTCTTCCTCGGCTTGAATGCGCGAAACGTAGCCAATTGTTTGTGGAGCAATACCTAAATCGAAGTAGTAGCGTGACTCGAATGGATACATGAATAAAACGCCATCGTCATATCCATTTTCGACATTATAGAAACGTTCAACTTTTTCACGAAGCACTTCACCCAAGGGCAAGTACCAATCCACACCTAGAGGGAAATCTTCATAACTAGCTGCGATCGTATTGGGGTGCAATCCCGTAAGCCATTGCAAATCTCCGAGGAAATCAGCTTCCTGCTCAGGGTCGATAAGCCCGGGGACAATACCCACAGAAACTGCTTCAGCATAGGCTACGATGGAATCTCCATCGCGATCATAAATATTAGCGCGTGATGGAACGTGGCGGTCCATCCAAAGGGTATTGCCGCCTGCAAGTTCTGGCAAGATCAATTCATCAGCCCATTGAACCCGCCAGGTATCGTTTTCCATACTCAAGTTCATGACCGTATCACGCTGGATTTGATCAACCAGAACGCTGTCCATAATAACTCTGTAGCTGACTTGAGCACCTTCAGCATTCCTAATCAAGGATGACAAAATTTCGTAGTCTAGGTTTACCAGCGCAATTTCAGCAGCCACAGTACGATAGCGAGTTATAAAATCTTCCAGCGAGATGGCATCCTGGCTGACAGAAGTGAGCATGTTATACATGCTGGCATAATCATCAATCTTCCAGGCTTCCAAATAGGCCATCACTGCAGGTTCAACATCTGGTATAGGGGTTTCTTGCGGATCAACTGCCTGTGTCTCTAAAGCAACAGGTGAGGGTGTATAAGCAACCACCTCAGGGAGTGTCGCTTCGGTCACATCCGGGGTAGCAGGACTACATCCGGTTATGACTAATATGAATAGGGCATAAATCAACAGTCGAACTTTCATAGCTCTTCTCGTAAAATTAAATTATGAACTGGGCATTGATATCCAAGTGCGGCCTGACACACTTCCGCTACATTCACTTTGGGGTCGAGGTCAATTTTTTTAAGAGTGCGTGTCAGGTGACATAAGGGCAATCCCACCACGTTAGCATAACATGCTTTTAGTGATTCAACAGGATGAAATCCGGCATGTTGAATAGCATAAGCCCCAGCTTTATCTAGTGGATCTCCGCTGGCAATATAATCCTGCAATTCTTCGTCAGTATAATTCCTCATGGGAACATCAGCAGCCCCAAGATCGGTCAGCATCACTTCGGGTGGGTGATGGACTGCAAGGCCAGTATAAACCTGATGGGTTTGTCCGCGCAATCGGTGCAGCATGCGAGCCGCATCGTCAGAATCAATGGGTTTTCCTAAAATCTCATTCCCATCAACTACGGTGGTATCTGCTGAGATAATCACAGCGTTATCTTCCAAAAGCTCACCCACTGCGCGGGCTTTGGATTCTGCTAAACGCAGCACATAGTCAGCTGGTTTTTCGCCTGGGAGCACTGTTTCATCCACATCGGCAGGCACCACGTCAAAATTCCACCCAAGCAGGCCTAACAAATATTTTCGCCGCGGCGAATTTGATGCCAAAATTAGATTCAATATCAAAGCAATCCTTACTAATATTCTCAATTCTATTGGCTGGT
Source organism: Anaerolineales bacterium (assembly GCA_016785015.1). Lineage (GTDB taxonomy): Bacteria > Chloroflexota > Anaerolineae > Anaerolineales > UBA11858 > NIOZ-UU35. Next base: position 15,031 of record JADHTJ010000011.1, on the reverse strand, counting down.
TCGCTGGATTTTATCACAACAAATCTAGCCCATTTAAGAAGCTCATTGTACAATCATAATTAGTGAATAGTGAGCAGTGGTTGGTGGATATACTCCAACATCCAACATCCAACATCCAACATCCAACATCCAACATCCAACATCCAATCTCCAATCTCCAATCTCTACATCTAATTTCCTCACCCAACATCAAGGAGAACACATGCAGGCACTCAAAGAGTGTATTCTAAAGGAAGGCTCAAACCTGGGAGCGGCTGGAACGCCTGCGCCTCGCCGATGCTATTTTTACAGGGGAATTGGATGCAAAGGGATTGCTAACAACCTCACACCCCCTTCCTTTCCGGGCGAGGGGAGATGGTAAGTCGACATCCCAAGCCTTTGCTGTTCTTCTACCTGTTCAATCTGTGGGTGTGATGGGAGACCAACGCACCTATCAAGAGGCTGTCGCGCTGCGCGCTGTCACGACCGAAGACTTTATGACCGCCGATTGGGCTCGTCTGTCTCACGAGTTTTTGGCGCGTATGGCTAACCGAATCGTCAATGAAGTAGATGGAATCAACCGCGTGGTGTATGATATAACCAGTAAGCCCCCAGCAACAATTGAATGGGAATAAGCAGTAAGCAATTTACCGTAAATATCTTTAATGAATTTAGGAGGCTACAATGGATATCGGCAATGTTCTTTCCCGGGCATGGAATATTATCTGGAAGCACAAAGTGCTCTGGATATTCGGAATTCTGGCTAGCTGCGGCCAAGGGGGGGGTGGCAACGGAGGAGGGGGTGGGAATTCCGGATATCAATTTTCACAGGGCGACCCCAATGTTTCCCCCGAAGCCGAGCGATTCTTTTTTGGCATCGAGCAATTTTTCCAACAGATCGAGGCCTGGCAAATCGTTGGCTTCGTTGCTCTGCTGATTTTATTTTTTCTGGTGCTCTGGTTCATCATGCTTGCTTTGAGCACCATTGGACGTGTGGGGCTGATCCAAGGAGCTTTACAAGCTGATGCAGATGCAGAAGCTGAAAAGCTCTCTTTCATGGAACTGTTCGAAGCTGGCAAACCATTTTTCTGGCGGATCATTGGCCTTAATTTGCTAATCGGATTGGCAGCATTTGTCGTGGCACTCTTAATCTTTGTGCCAATAGCCATAATTGGCGCTGTCACAGTGGGTATTGGATTCATCTGCGCACTACCCTTGATCTGTATTCTTGTCCCTCTTATGTGGTTGGTAAGTGTGGTCATCGAGCAAGCCAACATCGCCATCATCATCGAAGATACAGACGTTATTTCTGGCATTCGACTCGGTTGGGAAGTTTTTAGGAATAATCTAGGCAATATGATTGTTATGGCCTTGATCCTGGGAATAGGCGGCGCAATCATCGGCTTCATCTTTGCTCTGCCCATATTCTTCCTGGTCATCCCGGCAGCGTTTGGTGGCATCTTGAGCGGTGCAACCGAATCAGCGCTTCCCCTTGGCGGCGGGATTGCTGCTGCAGCTTTATGTTTCGTAGGTTACCTGCCTATCTTGATTGTGTTGGGCGGTGTACTACGGGCATATGTCCAGACCGCGTGGACATTGACCTACATGCAACTAACTACAGGAAACCCAGAAATCGAGGAAAATCTAGATACCATCCTAGAAGAATAACGATCAACGTTGTAAGTGCTAATGTTGATCGTTTGTATGCTAGAATTACGCCATGTTTAAGCATGTTAGCAGGATTATCCTGCTTGGCCTGTTGCTGTCTCTTGCTCCGTTCCCATCGAAGGCGCAAGAGGCGGCCTGGGCGAAACTCACCCCCCCAAACACAGAGGCATTTCCACTCATATCAACTAACCTGAATGTCTATGATAGCGAAGGTAATTTCGTTCATGATTTAGGGCTGGAAAACGTCAATATCATCGAGAACCAACGCACCATCCCGATTGAAGAAATCACTGAGCTGCGCAATGGGGCTCAATTTATAGTTGCTATTAACATGGGGCCAGCCTATGCAATCAAAGATAACGCGGGAACCACGCGATATGAACATGTCCAACAAGCACTCAGTTCTTGGATAGATACATATCCTCCGGATGCTGTAGATGATCTTAGCCTGGTCACAAATGATGGATTTGAAGGATTGCATTACAACCGCGCCGTGGCCTGGCTCTCTAGATATCGATCATATGAGCCTAACTTTGATACCGCTATCCCCAGCCTGGATGTCCTAGGAAATGCCATCACAACTGTAACTGATCCTGTCTCGCTATCAGATATGGGCAGGGGAGTTCTGCTCATTACTCCGCTGCCAAACCAGGATAGTTTAGCAGCTTTACCCAGTTTAGAATCTTTGGCTCGCCAAGGAAATGTGCGCGTCAATATTTGGGTAGTTTCATCCCGTGCATATTTCGATAGCGCGGGAGCCAAACTGCTTGCTGAATTTTCCAGAAATACAGGAGGCCAAATATTTTTCTACTCAGGTGATGAGGCCCTTCCTCAAGTTGACCCTTATGTCGATCAACTCCGACACACTTATGCGCTGAGCTACAACTCCAGAATTTCGACTGGAGATGCAAATACTATCGCCGCGCAGATAACCACCCCTGCTTTGTATGTCACCAGTGAGGCGATTGAGTTTGCCCTGGGCGTTCAACCACCAAACCCAATCTTCGTCGCGCCACCCTTAGAGATCATCCGCACTGAACAAGCCAGCGCTGAAAACCAATCGTTGGAATCTGTACAATTTGCACCCAATAAACAGCTCATTGAAATCCTGATTGAATTCCCAGATAATTATTCTCGCTCCTTAAAACGCACTACGCTTTATGTAGATGGCGAAATCGCAGCCGAGAATATTGCTGAACCCTTTGACCAATTCAGCTGGCTTTTGGAAGATTTTATTAATTCTGGTTCCCATCTAATCCAGGTCGAAGCCGAGGATGAGCTAGGGCTTAGCGGCGTCAGTATTGAGCATATGGTGGATATCGCCGTTCAAAATGCGCCCTTTAGTGTGATAAACGTCATCAAACAGAATTGGCCGTTTATGGTTGGAATCGGTGGTACGTTGGCAATTGTTGCTCTTTTCTTGGCGCTGGTCATCGCAGGCAAAATCCAACCCAGAACAACTGGTAGGTTAATTTGGAGAAGAAAAAACCAACCACCAAAAGAACTACAAACCGAAAAGGTTGAACCTGCCCCAGCGGAACAATCCATTCCCCAAGAAACTCGGCCCACAAGAGAACGCCTTTCCAATTGGATGAATCGATTATCCTGGCCAGCCAAACACCAAGACATCCCTGAAGAGGATGCTTATCTAGAAATCCTAATAAAACAAAATGGGAGCGAACAATTTGAGCGCATCCCAATATCTCAAAGTGAACTAACGTTTGGAGCCGACCCAACCCTTGCTACAATAGAATTTCGAGACTCTTCCTTAGAAGCGTTACACGCCCGAATCATCAAGGAAGAAAACGGAAGGTTTATTATCTTCGATGAAGGCTCCATAGCTGGCACATGGGTAAATTATCTACCGGTCGATGAAAACGGCTCCAGGCTGTCCCATGGAGATAACATCCATTTGGGGCGCATAAGTCTTCGTTTTTGTTATACTAACCTCAGCAAAATTCCTAAACCTAAAGTCACCCTTCAGGAGTCATAGTGATCCCCAAAGAGCACGCCCATCTCAATATCAGTGCGATCACCCATGAGGGCATGAGTGGTAAGAATAATGAAGACCGTTACGGGGTTTCCGCTTATGCATTAGATGATGCAGAGACTACTCCTTCAGTCTTCGCGATCGTTGCCGATGGGATCGGTGGTCATCAGGCGGGAGAAATTGCCGCTGAAATTGCCGTAGAGACAATCAGCCACATTGTTGCAGAAAGCAACGCTAGCGACCCCACTGCTACCCTAAATGATGCGGTCGTTCAAGCAGGTCAGGCAGTGCATAAGCAATCTAGCGCTGACGCGGCACAGCATGGCATGGGTTCAACGTGCGTTTGCACATGGATCATTGGTAACCGTTTATACACCGCCACAGTTGGAGATTCACGAATATACCTGCTGAGAGAGGGTCGTATTAGGCAAATCTCCACCGACCACACCTGGATACAAGAAGCCATTCAATATGGCATTATCAAGCCTGAGCAAGCACGTGGACACCCACAGTCGCATATTATCCGTCGCTATCTGGGATCTAAAAAACCGTCTGAGGTAGATTTCCGATTGCGCCTCGACCCTGATGAGACTGACGAAGAGGCAATATCCAACCAGGGGATGGCTCTATTACCTGATGATCAACTCATCCTTTGCAGCGATGGGCTATCTGACCTGGTTGAAGATGATGAAATAAAAACAGCAATTGAAAGAAGCGGTCTTGAAAAGGGGCTGCAACGGTTAGTTGACCTTGCCAATCAAAGAGGCGGGCACGACAATATCACGATTGTAGCAATCCAGATTCCCAATTCAAAGAATAAACCAGAGGAAGATGAGCCATCTTCATCATCGAGGACAATTTGGGTTGTGGGAGCGATTATCGCTGTCTTAGCAGTGGTCATCATTGCCGTAATCGCATTCTTTACCTGGCAGCTATCTCGTCCAGATATAACGCCAACACAAATGCCTGTGGAAACCACGCCAGCGGTTATTGAGACAAGTATTCCCACTACTGATATCGTTGAAGAACCAACTTTGGAACCCCCGCCAACGAACAGTCCGCCACGAGCAACACATACTGTCTGGCCAACATCAACGCAAAGCCCTTAGATATTTGTAACAAAACAAAAAAATCGGAGCGAGTGAAATTCGCTCCGATTTTTTGTTTTGAAATTCAGTTCATGGCAACAAAGCAAAATATACTTTGTTCCCCAAAGCCAGAAATATCTGGTGGTTTTGGCCCACAGCAAAGGCTGTGGCTTGCCCCTCAGGCAAAGGGAATAGAGATTTATACTGCTTCTGATAGACCAACTGCAAGGTGAAATGATAAACGGAGCGCCCACCGGAATCCAACATGTAAATTGATGGATCAGGCGGGGGAGCAAATTGAATCTCACTAAAAACAGCATCCGCCATGCTGGATGATTCCGCATAATTGTTGCGCGGATCTTGGAACATGGCTGGGTCAGAATATCCATCTCCCTGGTAGTAACTAGTCATCAGATGGCCGTCGGCGTATAACAAATACAGTTTGCCATCACTTACGGTTAAATCAACTAGATCCTGCATCGAGGGAACTTGATCGCCGAAGAAGAAATCAGGGCGTTCACGGAACTCTGTAGCACCATCATAAATCCACACAGAGCTTGTCAATGGATCTAGAATATATAGATCCCCGCCCTCCAAAGAAAAGGCTTGGGGTGTTCCCCAGTTAGAATCAGGTGGCGCCAGCGTAAAGGAGAGCTGCTCATTGCTGCCAGGGATGCACTGCACTAAATTGCCATTCTCATCCATACCAATGGCAACGGCTCCGTTTGGAGAACCAGGCGGCAGTGCGGCAATATCTACCAGGGGGCCGATTATCAGCGGTTGAGGCACCGGCCCACAGTAGAACTGATCGTCCAATTCAAAACTATTCCCAGAAAAGACAGCCCGATACACGACTCCATCAATACCATCGAGCAGATAAAGATCATTCTCAATGGATACCACAATCCGTTTGATCACAGCAGAATCGGGAAGCCCTTCGACCACTGCGGTGTTATAACTAATTCGCACAACATTGTCCAATGTATCTAACGCCATCGTCGCCGTATTGCGTAGCAGTTGCGTTTCATCTGTCACATCGTACGCTTCAGCAAGATCCAGGTATTCAAGCGCCGCCTTCCAGCCAATACGCTTCTCATCAAGATGTTCGAAGTTTTCTGCTTGTTGCACGGCAATTTGAGCTTGTTGAACATAGTTTTCAAAATACCTACTGCGACCATTTTTGAAATATACAACCGCGGCAATAGAAACGACCACCAGGGGCACTGCAACCGCTATAAATGCCATCGAAGAACCCGAAAGTGTCAACATACTTTCGTCGGGCAAGATGCGTTCGAATACCGTAACAGCGGCTTGCGCAGCCTGACGCAAAGTTGTTCCAACCGCACTTCCAATAGTCCGTAATCCTGGCCCAATGTTCGAAGACCATGCCGAGCCTGCTGCTTTCGAAGCGGGTTTCGGTTTTTTATCTTCCTGCGGTTTATCGCGCCTTGGAGATTCGATAGGCTTGGCGACAGTTCCTCTCACAGGAGAAACTTCCACCCCAGAAACTTTAGCCACACTCGAGATTGGTGGAGGTGGCAGAGCAGATTTCGGTTCAGGTATTAGATCTAGAGGTACTGAATCATCGTCAATAGGTTTTCGGATTTCGGTTTCAGTATCGCGCTGACTCTGGGGAACCTTAGGGGATAAGAGTCGCAGTTCGCCTTTGCCCGCTTTTGCGAGCATCACTACGGCTTCAATATCTCCCGAAGCGCGGCGGATCAAGCGCCGATACAAATCTCCCATAGAGAGGCCATGCATATTCCGCAATGTGGTCGTATTCCAGGTCATTGGCGGATTCGACGATACCAGAAGCACATCGCCAGGACGAAGCTCAGCCTGATAGAAACGCAAATTTGTCGCCCGGCTAAGCCCCAACCCGCGTCCGGCATCCGATGGGTCGTAGAATTGTTGCGTCCCTTCGGACTTAATCAAATACGTGTGAGACGATCCGCTTTGCAGCAAATAGAGACGATCAGAACGCACCACACCCAAGGCCAAAATGCCGATAGCCTGGCGTCCGCGGTTGACAGAATTTAGATTGCGCTTGAGCAGCAGCTCATTTAATTCCTCGGCCACAGCCCGCATGGCAGCCGTTGAAGAACCTGATGCCTTGTAATAATCATCTGCCATTTGGGCCAGGAGCTTATCTAATTCCTTAGGAGATAAGGGCAAATTCCCCTCAAGAGACAAATAGATGAAAAAACGGTCTGCAGAACGTCCGCGCGCCGCGCGTCGGGGGGGATTAGCCGCGTATAAACCTGGCATCTTTGGCCGATCTTTGCCAGCCAACCGAAGCAATGGAAGTAATACTAATTCAAGGGAAGTTGTCATTTGTGAGATGCCCTAATTCGATGATGCAATCATCACCTACACCATTATACTGGTAAAATCAAAAAGACTACAATTCAATCAAAAGGTTCTTTGGGAATTGCCGTGAGAGACCTGACATTTGGGGGTAGGGGGCGTGCTCCCTACCCCCAAATGTGACCCCTCACCAAGGGCCCTTACCACAGCGATTCCTAGAGACCCAATCAAAAACCCTATGAGAGATTATGCAAATTGAGATACTACGCACACTATCTGAACTAGAAAATATCGCCGACGAGTGGAATCAACTCCTGGAAAAAAGTGCAAACAACGTGCCATTTTTACGTCACGAATATTTGACCACCTGGTGGGGAACATTAGGCGGGGGAGAATGGCAAAGTGGAGAACTGTACATTGTGCTCGCCCGCAATGAAACTGGCGAACTGATCGGCATTGCCCCCTTGTTCTTGACCAAAAACCTGGCAGGTCAAGATGCCTTGATGTTTTTGGGAAGCATCGAGATTTCCGACTATTTGGATTTGATTGTCGCTGAGGAAGTCTTACTAGAATTTGTCGAGGGATTGTTGGAACACTTAACCAGCCCAGATGCGCCTCCATGGGAAGTTCTGGACTGGTATAACCTTTTGGATGATTCCCCCACCCTGCCAACTTTGGAAGCTGGTGCCAAAAAACTGGGTTTGAACTATTCCCTGGAGAAACTGCAACCTTCCCCGCGCATCAGCCTGGCTAGTGACTGGGAAGAATATTTACTGGGCATCCAAGGCAAGCAGCGACGCGAGATACGCCGTAAGGTGCGCCGCGCTGAAGGTTTCTATGTCCCGGTGGAATGGTATACCGTTGAAGACGAGGACAAGCTCGATGACGAGATCGATGCTTTCCTTGACTTGATGGCTCACGACTCTGAAAAAGACGCATTCCTCACCGAGGTGATGCGCTCCCAAATGCGCACTTCGGTGCATACTGCCTTCCGCGAGGGTTGGCTGCAGTTATCCTTCTTGACCGTGGGAGATGAAAAGGCCGCCGCCTATCTCAACTTCGATTACGCCAATCAAATATGGGTGTACAACTCAGGGATCAATTTCAAATTCAATGAACTCTCCCCAGGATGGGTTTTGCTGGCTTATCTGATCGAATGGGCTATCGACAACGGGCGCGAATATTTCGACATGATGCGCGGCGATGAAATCTACAAATACCGCTTCGGCGGCGTCGACCGCTTCGTCATGCGCGCTCAAATCAGGCGCTAAGTTTCTAAATCAATTAACCAAAAAATTGTATTTGTCAGGAAGATATGATACACCTGTCATTGCGAACGGAGTGCACGGAGCAAAGCAATCTCCTGCTTACTAAGGAGGGGATTGCTTCAGCGGTGAAGCTGCTTCGCAATGACAATTTTCAGGGGTTGTGTTTCTCATCCTGTTGACCAATACACAATTAACCAAAAAATAGGCTGGGTTGCGAATGCAACCCAGCCTATTTTTTGGAATGTTTACTGCGAGGGCTTTAGCCCGAGCAGTGCAAATTGTCTACAAAACCGCATTTATATCCACACCCCTGGCCGCGGCGCGGTCCGCAAGCCATTCTTCTTCTGTGACTGGGATGGAAAGCACTTCCTCCTCGGGTCTGCGGACCAACACCAAAGCCACTTCGGGGCAAACAGGAACACAAACCCCACAGCCCACGCAAGAGGTAGTATTGATATTAATGAGCATGGCATCATCGTGCAGAGCCAGCGCATTGAATTGGCAATACTCAATACAATCCTCACATCCCTGACAGAGATCTTCATCCACAGTGTTGACAAAGGCAGAGCGCGCCACTACATTGGCAATGCCCATCTCAGACATTCCGCGCAAGATACCACATGAGCAGGTACAGCAATTACAAACATAAAAGGCACCTTCCTGCGTATTGCTCACAGAATGCACCAATCCTGCGTTGGCAGCCTCCTTCATCTTTACCATGGCTTCATCTTTTGTTATCGTTGTGATGAAGGGAATATTCGCAAAAGCATCCGGACGTTTATGAAAAACCATGCAGTTATCTATGGGGTGATCACAAGGGTCATTGATCAGTTCTTTCTGCTTTCGGCAGATACAGTCTTGGAATCCCCAAGAGTTGGCATTACTGAGTATCTCCGTAGCGCTTTCGAAGGGACGCACTTCCATGCCCGTCTTCACCGTCTCATCAACCGGGATCACGCGATGAACTGAGGGTTCAATAGACAACATATGTGTAAAAGCCTGCTGATAATAATCTTCGAATAGCTGCGCCATTTCACTATCAATACGGCTAAGTTGGTACTCGTAAATTCCCACCACGAAGGGCAGCAACCCATAGCCTATGCCACCTTCGGCTCGACCAACAGTAATCAATCCTTTGCGAGCCATCACTTTGAGTTGTTTCTTCAATTCACTCGGATCACCAGCAATACGATCTGCAAGTTCATCAGGAGTCTCCACGGTCAAGCGCAATTGAGCAGCCAAAGCGGCCTGCTCTGGGGTAAAGATTTTTTCGAGCAGACGAAGCTCCGCGCCATCTTCCGTGGGAGGGAACCCATTGGGTAGTGCATCTAATCGTTTTGCTAAAAGTTGATAGGGATTGTCGCTCACATTTCACCTCACTAATCTAGGGAAACCAGGTCCACCCAAGCGCACCTGGTCTGGACGATCTGTCCAAATGCCGGGGATTTTCGTATTACACTGAGGGCAGTTGCCCTTGGCGGTCAAATGATAACTAAGGATAACATATCCATAACGTTCTACCAGTAATTTTCTACACTTGTGACAATATGTATGTTCATACTCAGAGAGCCGCCCTGCGATATTACCTGCATAAACATAGCGCAAGCCAGCTTCCTGGCCGATCTCTGCGGCACGTTGCAGAGTCTCCACCGAGGTGCGCGGCGGGTCGGTCATTTTGTAATCGGGATGGAAGGCAGAGACATGCCAGGGGATATTTTGTGAAACCGAGCGGATGAAGCGGGCAGCGTCCATTAGCTCTTCAGTGCTATCATTAAAACCCGGTACCACTAAGGTCACAACTTCAACCCACAAACCCAGGTCGTGAGCGCGTTGAATGCTGTCCAAAACATGCTCCAGCACGCCGCCCAATTGGCGATATTGCTTATCCTGCATGGTTTTCAAGTCGATCTTGTAAGCCGTCAAAAAGGGCTGCAAAAAATCTAATACCTCTGGGGTAGCATTGCCATTCGAGATGTACACACACTTCATCCCCGCAGCTTTCGCTACTTTAAAAATCGCAACCGCCCATTCCGAAGTGATCAGCGGCTCGTTATAAGTAGATGCGACTACCTCAGCACCACCACGAACGCCGTAATCCACAAGCTCTTTTGGAGTGATACGCCGAATATGACGGCTCGAAGAACCCGACTCCGGATCGCGCAGCGTTTGAGAGCTGAGCCAGTTCTGGCAATACCCGCAATGGAAATCGCATCCCAGCATACCAAAGCTCAGCGCATCTCCGCCAGAAAGCATATGGTAGAACGGCTTCTTTTCGATGGGATCAACTTGCAGACCAGCTACATAACCCCAAGGCACCCTCAGCACGCCCCCCAGATTGAAGCGCACTTTGCAAACCCCGCGCCGCCCCTCGCGAATCAAACAACGGTGCCCGCAGGCATAACAGCGCACCGCATGATCCTCTACCTGTTCAAAGAGTTCCCCCTGACGGGTCAGTTCATCCAACTTCTCTTCTACCGTTACCATGCATCCATTATAATCGCAATTATGTTAACTCTAGTAATCCAGGCCGGTGGCCAATCCAGCCGCATGGGCCAAGACAAAGCTTTGATGGATTTTTTGGGACGACCCTTGATTGAGCGCGTCTTGGAGAGGGTATCTTCCATCGCCGATGAAGTGGTGATTGTTACCAACCGCCCAGAGGGATACCGCTATTTGAACATCCCCCTGTTCCCAGACGTGATCCCTGAACGCGGCGCCCTTGGGGGTTTGTACACAGCCCTAAAAGTAGCAACCCACCCCGAGGTCGCCCTGGTAGCCTGCGATATGCCCTTTGCCTCGGTAGAAATCCTCTCTGCGGCGCGTGAAATCCTAAAGCAAGAGAATTGTGACGCCGTCATCCCCAAAACCGAACACGGCTTCGAACCTCTCCACGCAGTCTATCGACGAGATACCTGCCTATCAGCAGTCAAAGCCGCCGTCGATGCTGACAAATGGCGCATGATCTCCTGGCACCAGGATGCGGAAGTTTGCTATCTTCCCCCAGAAAAAATGGCACGGCTTGATTTTAGGGATTACACTTTCATGAATCTCAACACCCCTGAGGAATTTAAGAAAGCTGAAAAGTTGGCTCAACAACAATAAACTCGGTTTTATTTCTCCCTTCTGGAGTGCTTAGCAAGAAACTGAGTTTTTGCTTTTAACGCGACAAATGCCCAAGTGAGGGGGGCACCCGGGCATTCGTCACTCAGATAATACTAAACCCCTGACAATCGAAAAAAACAGTTTCATGACAGTTTCGTTACGACATTTTGGCTTAAACGTTTTGAACCAAAAATAGGATCTGTTCCGAACCACTTTTATGGGGAAAAGAAATCTAGGTATTTCAAATTAGATTAATAACCGCCCCTTGACACAGCAAGGAAAATTGGCAGTTTTATTCTAACGTTCTTCCCAAACAGATACGCTATTCCGCCCAGCTTGCTTGGATGTGTACATAGCCTGATCAGCTTGGGAAATCAGGACATCAAAGGATAAATCCTGGTTTCCCTTCATACATGTAATTCCCAAACTAATCGTCATAAACCCATCATCGCCCTTATCGTAGACCCAGGTTTTTTCAGATACAAGTTTCCTTAATCTTTCGGCAGTCATTCTAGCGGCAGAGCAATCTGCCTCGGGCATCAAAACAACAAATTCATCACCACCATAACGGGCGAATATGTCCGCACTCCGCAAACTCTCCAGGCACAAATCAGTAAAATCGACCAGAATTTTGTCTCCAACCATGTGCCCAAAGGTATCATTCATCTTCTTGAAGTTATCCAAATCGATGATAGCTACTGACAACGAATGTCCATAACGTTGAGAACGTTCGATTTCAATTTCAGCCAATTCGAAGAAATAGCGGCGGTTAAATATCCCTGTGAGAGGATCCGAAATGGCCATCTTTTCCAGTGCCTTGTTTTGCTGGCGTAGTTCAGCAGTCCTCTCAGTGACAGCCTGTTCAAGCCCAGCAGCGAGATTTCGCAACTCGGTTTCACGCTTTTGGATAGCGCTTGCCATTTTGTTGAAGGTCTCCCCAAGGCGGCCAATCTCATCCTCAGAATGAAGCTTAGCCCGGATAGATAGATTCCCATCAGCCATTTCCGTAGCCACGTTTGTCAATTCACCCAGAGGGTTGGTCATTTGACGGGCGAGGAGAAAAGATAAACCAGCCCCAAAAACCAATGTTATTACCGCCAACAAGATACCCTGACGAGTCAGATCAGATATTTTTTGCTCCAACGGAGCCGTGGAGAGGCCAGTAGCAACCGCGCCGATGGGTTGATTGCCAAGCATGATGACATCCCCAACAACAAGTTGATCCTCTTGCCATTCTAAATATAGTTGATCCCCATTTAGTGCAATCAGTTTCTCCCCCAAAGGGTCTGCTTCCTGGGAGAATGACAACCCAGAATGAGATGAGTCTACCAGGATCACACCAAACTGATCATAGACAATGAACATTTTGACTTCTTCATTATTGCTCACCACTTTGGCCATATCGGTTATTTCATCAAGCTCCATGCGGTAGATTTGATCGCGCATGGTCAGTGGTATGGTTTCCAATAACAAAGCAGCCTGTGTTGTCAGTTCACTTTGAAAGTTAGCCTGTTCGCGTTGAATAGAAAGAGCAGTTAGCGTAAAGACGACAAGCATGACCAGCAGACTAGTCAGACCAGCTATTTTGCTACCTAAAGTTAACTTCGACCAGTAACTATAAAACTTCATATCCTTTACAAACAGTCTAAGGCAATGACAACCCCTGGACAATCTCTATCATTTGACGCATTTGCTCTGCCGCAGTCTCGATACCCTCAGGAAATTCATCAAAGCGGGATGTTTGGAAGGCTTCAAGGGCAATCTGTCCTTCTTCGGTCTCATGCGCAGTAGTGAGTATTCTCGTTATAGCTTCCAATAATTTAGGATTAACACCTGATCTGACTATAACAATCTGCCGGGGAATAGAATCGGTCTTTGCCAGTACAACAAGCTTATCAGTCGTCTCTTCAGGAAAGGCCACATAATAATGATAATCATCGGTAGCTCCAGCTGCAGTCAACCCGCGTAAAACCCATTGAACGGTGTTTTCATCATCGTAACTGAATACAAAGCCCACTTCATTATCAGCTACAGAATCATTGTAAGAGTGCTTCCCAACAAGGTTTATACTACCTTCAACTAAATGAGCGGCAGGGAGCAAATACCCAGAGGTTGAATATGGTGCATCCATGGCGATCATATGCCCAAGTAAATCTTCGATCGAAGTGATCCCGCTTTCTTCACTAGCAAAAATGACCGTATAATATTCTTCAACGCCAAACCGCCAACGTCTCAAAATGGGTAGTGCCCCTGATGCATCAGATATTATAGTCGCAGGGTAAACACTATCAAAATATAGATCGACTTCTCTATTCTTTAGCAATTGCGTCATTTCATCCATCGTGGCAGCAATTTTTACTTGCCCCTCTGTGATGCCATAATCCCTTAGATTACTTGCCAGATAATCTGCCAGGGGTTGGGAACCATCAATGACCTCAGAAGGATCATCGGAAATATCCCCGAGGATAATGATTTGATCTCGTATTGGTGCCATCGTTTCGGCAGTCACTTGGGATGTTTGTTCTTCAGAGGGTGTGCAGGCCGTGAGCAGAATTGATAATGTACCAACAATTGTAGCAACAAATAATTTTCGACCTACCATAGGAATCTCCCATTGCTTACTAGAGTAATCTATCATGGGTGACATTTAGATATGGTTCTCATCCTATCAATAAACTAGGCAAATATCGGGCGTTCTCGCATGGATTAGACTAGGCCGTGTTGACATTTGGAGATTTCTTTCTGGAAACGTTGCTTCATAAAATTGTCATTTACTCCTGACAAAGCCTGAAACGTCAACACTACCCAGCCAAATCTTAAAACGGGGAAAAACAAGATTTCTTTCTCTATTTAGAAGAGATAATACAAGCTCTCAATCTAGATTATACACGTATTGCGTATTGGCAAGTTCCATAATATAAGTGAGACACCTAATTCCAGATTACTACGCTACCAGTATAGCAAGTGGTTCGAGTACTTCTGGAGTCACGACTCGACCCTATATCTCCTTTGTATTCTCAAATGGGAGCCCTTCCAATTTCCCCCGCTGAACACAACACATGGTCAAATAGCAACATCACTATTTGACGTAGCAAAAGACCAGCAGAAATTTCTGCTGGTCTTTTGGCGACAATGCCCCAGGCAGGAATCGAACCTGCAACCTAAGCTTTAGGAGAGCTTCGCTCTATCCATTGAGCTACTGGGGCATAGGGAAAAATTATAGCATTCGGATCTTAGTCTGGCAAACCGAGCAGAGAATAAACATCCACCAGAGAATCACGGCCGTGCAAATATTGCGGACCGAGGAATTCCACTTCGGCATCGGGCACTAGTTTATAAGTGGTATCACTGATCAAGATTTCTCCCGCTTTGGCTGATTCCTGCAAACGACGTGCCACATTGACGGTATCACCGATCACTGTGTAATCCATCAAACGCTCAGAGCCAATATTTCCCACAATGGCGTCTTCAGAATGAATGCCTGCTCCTAATCCTAACCCGGACGAGCCGGAACCAAAAAGGAGAAAAGGAAAGAGAGAAAGTCGCTCAATAAGACGGGTCAAAAAGCACCCTACACAAGTCAGTAACGAGATCAGCTAAGAGCTATCTCAGACTTAGGAAACGGGGAA
>JADHTJ010000124.1 GCA_016785015.1 Anaerolineales bacterium | reverse complement strand
GTGCGGCCGTCATCTGTGCTCTCGAAGTTACCCACGAAGAGACCGTTGCGTGCAGCAGGATCCCAACCCAGGGTCTGAACCTCGGTGCCGTGGGCAGCATTGTATGCTTCCACGCCCAGCACGAAGCCATCCATGAAGATTTCCACGGGGGGAATCTGGATGCCACCGTAAGTGGCGACCACGCCTGTCTGGGTCATGCCAGCGGCCAGGTAGCCAGCCAAGAAGGTGGCCTCATTGATGGCGAAGCCGGAGCCGTACAGGTTGTCGGCGGCCAGCCAGTTGACATCTACGATGCCGAACAGCTGATCAGGATTGGCGCCAGCGGCGGCTGCGGTGGCGTCACCGAGCAAGAAGCCGACGGACATGATCAAGTCACAGCCTTCTTCAACAAAGGCGTTGATGTTGACTTCGTAGTCAGTCTGCTGCTGAGACTCGAGGTACTTGGCCCCGATGCCCAAATCAGCAACTGCATCTTCCATACCTTTCCAGGCGGTGGCGTTGAACGACTTGTCGTCGATACCACCAACATCCGTCACCTGGCAGGCTAGGAATGAGGGCTCTTCTGGCGGGAAGAGATCATCATAAGAAACATCGAAATCGGGTCCGAAGTATTTCTTGTTGAGTTCGGCCATGAAGCCATTTCCCTTAAGGGTTAAAAGTGCCTCGTTAACGGGATCAACAAGTTCACTGCCCTTGGGGTAAATGAAGCCCAGTTCGTCGCTAGAAAGTGAAGGGCCAACCAGTTTTAGAGCGTCAGCGTTTTCACCGAGGTAACCTTGACCAGCAACCTCATCAATGATCACGGCATCAATATCACCTGCGATCAGCGCCTGAACGGCGAAGGGGAACTGCTCGAAAGCTTCGATGCGGTCCTCGGCAAGGTATTGAGATGCGGTCGCGTAGTTGGTTGTACCGGTCTGGGTACCCAGCTTGAGTTCTTCGTTGGCGACGATGTCATCAATGCTCTCAATGCGATCTTCATCGATGCGCACCAGGAGGCGCTGCTCAATGGAAACATAACCATCGGAGAAGTCCACGATTTCGGCGCGTTCTTCGGTGATGGTGATACCATCACCAGCGACGTCATATTGACCATCGGCCACGGCCTGAATCATGCCTTCCCAGGCTGCTTCAACAAAGACTGGGGTACAGCCAATCATACTGCAGATTTCGTCCCATATCTCATAATCCCAACCGGTGCCTTCGCCGGTATCGGGATCGATGTAGTTGAAGGGCAGGTAGGCGTTCTCAACGGCAATTGTGACTTCGCCGAAGCCTTCTGCTTCTGGTTCTACAACAACTTCAGGCTCGTCGGGGGCACATGCCGCCAAGACGAGTGATGCTGCCAGAAGCAGCGTCAGGATCCAAAGGATCTTCTTCATACAACTCTCCTTTACTAAAAATGAACGGATAGATTTGGGGAATCTCCCCAAAAACAGCACACTAGAGGATAGACTAACTTGATAAAAAATGCAAGGGTAGAATCGCCATATTTTGATCAATTCGCGTGGTCTATCTCGAGAGTAGTGCCATATTTCACAGACATATGCATCAGGGTGGACTGCGGTTATTATTTTTGTTCATTACGCTGCTCCTTTGGGATTAGCTGAGAAAAACAAAACCCCCGGTGAGGCACCGGGGGCAAAATATTGAAATACTCAATGAATGCTGCTGCGCGTGGTGATGCCTCCGATCATAGGGAGTTCTGATGTTTCTGGCGTCGGTGGGCTCGCTTCATACACATAATGTACTTTTTTATCATGGCACTCTCTCCTTCGTCAAGGAGAGTTGAATGATTTTATGGAATTTTTATACATTCAGCTATTTGATAAATCTAGGTTTTGTTCACATTATTACCCTTTGGGTAGAATGCGAATAATTAAAATGATGTGAATGTTAGGGTAATCGCATGTTCATGAAAATCGGCGACTAAAGGCGCAGCAACCACTGCGAAACCTGCCTACGCAGGTTGATACTTAGTCGCCGTAGGGCGACTTCGCAACTGTTGCTGCAGTTTCAACTGCCATTCTGGGCTACATGCGATTGCCCTATGAATGTACCTTGGCCCCCGCGCAAAGGTGATGTTGTGTTAAAATTTGGCAAAATACATAGCTTGAGAGGCAAAAATACCTATGACTTCAAGTGAATCAACAATTTCAACGGATTTCATCCGTGAAGCGGTAAAGCATGATTTAGCTAATGGGCGATTTGATTATGTGCGCACTCGACTGCCACCTGAACCCAATGGTTATTTACACATTGGCCACGCCAAAGCTTTTCTGATCGACTATTTGGTTGCAGTAGATTTTGGCGGCGAGCTGAATCTGCGATTTGACGATACTAACCCTGCCAAAGAAGAAACGGAGTTTGTCGAGGCGATCAAAGAAGATGCCAAATGGCTGGGCATCGATTGGGGGGATCGAGAGTTATATGCTTCAGATTATTTTGATGAGCTATACGAATGGGCTGTGCGCCTGGTAAAAATGGGCAAAGCCTATGTCGATGATCAGACTCCCGAGGAGGTCAGCCGCAACCGGGGTACGTTGACAAAGCCTGGAGTCAACAGCCCCTTCCGTGACCGTTCTGTCGAAGATAATCTTGATTTACTTGAGCGCATGAAGAAAGGCGAGTTCCCAGATGGCAGCCGTATCCTGCGGGCCAAAATCGACATGGCTTCGGGCAATATCAATCTGCGCGATCCAGCCATGTACCGCATCATCCATGAACCGCCGCATCACCGCACAGGAAAAGATTGGTGCATCTACCCAATGTACGATTGGTCTCATGGGCAGAATGATTCCATGGAGAAGATCACGCATTCGTTGTGCGATATCGGTTATGAAGCCCACCGCCCGCTGTATGAGTGGTTCCTGGAAGAATTAGGTGAATTTGTGCCTCGTCAGATCGAGTTCGCCCGATTGAACCTTTCTTACACAGTCTTGAGCAAGCGATATTTGCGCCGTTTGGTCGACGAAGGTTTGGTAAGCGGCTGGGATGATCCACGCATGCCTACATTACGCGGTATGCGTCGACGCGGGTACACCCCCGAGGCAGTTGTGGAATTCATTCAAAAAGTCGGTATCGCCAAAAACTACAATCTGGTGGATGTTGCCCTGTTGGAAGCGGGCATCCGTGCCGATTTGAATATTCGCGCCGAGCGCCGTATGGCCGTGCTCAACCCCTTGAAAGTGGTGATCACAAATTATCCTGAGGGGCAAGTAGAAGAATTGGATGCAGTCAACAACCCTGAGGACGAAAGCGCCGGGACGCGCAAAGTGCCCTTCTCGCGCGAGATTTACATCGAGCGCGAAGATTTTCGCGAAGATCCCCCCAGGAAATATTTCCGCCTGGGACCCGATCGTGAAGTGCGCTTGCGTTACGGTTATTTCATCAAATATCAAAATTTCGTCAAAGATGAAAATGGTGAAATCGTTGAGGTGCACTGCACCTATGATCCCGAGACCAAAGGCGGCTATTCTCCAGACGGTCGCAAGATACGCGGTACGCTTCACTGGGTT
This sequence comes from Anaerolineales bacterium, assembly GCA_016785015.1. Taxonomy (GTDB): domain Bacteria; phylum Chloroflexota; class Anaerolineae; order Anaerolineales; family UBA11858; genus NIOZ-UU35. The sequence continues at coordinate 10,895 of JADHTJ010000124.1, read as the reverse complement.
TCGGCACCCCATGCCGTCGACGCGGAGATTCGTCTTTACGACCGGCTCTTTACCAAAGAGGACCCTATGGATTTTGACGCTGATGCCGGGGAAGACTTCACTGATTTCTTGAACTCTGATTCGTTGACAGTACTACCGCAATGCAAGCTGGAGCCCGGCCTCGCAGAAGTCGAACCGGGTGATCGTTATCAGTTTGAACGCCGGGGATACTTCTGTGTGGATGTGGATTCGAAGAAAGATAATTTGATCTTCAACCGCACCATCGCGCTGCGGGATACCTGGGCCAAGATCAGTAAACAGAAAAAGTGAACCGTGTACGGTGGTGGTGGATATCAATTTGCCGCGAAACACTATGCACCAAATAATGAAATATGAATTTCGATAAAATTTGCGTTCTGGGCATGGGTTATATTGGCCTGCCTACTGCGAGTACCTTTGCTACCCATGGTGTGCGAGTCGTTGGGGTGGATGTCAATCGGCAAGTTGTAGAAACGCTGCAAAATGGCGGCGTGCACATTCATGAGCCGGGCTTGCGCACTCTTTTTCAGGCGGCGTACAAATCGGGCAACCTCACAATATCACCGCAGCCCGAAGAATCAGATGCTTTCATTATCGCTGTCCCTACACCATTCAAAGAGGGTAAAAAAGCCGATTTAGAATTTGTTGTTTCTGCTAGTGAGGCCATTGTTCCTTATCTGAAGCAGGGCAATCTTGTCGTCTTAGAATCAACCTCACCGCCGCGTACGACCATCGATGTGGTCGCTCCAATTTTAGAAAAATCCGGTCTCAAGGCTGGCGAGGATTTTCATCTGGCATACTCCCCCGAACGTGTGCTGCCCGGGCAAATCCTGCGTGAGTTGATCGACAACGCCCGTGTGATCGGCGGCATCGACAAGGCTTCGTCAGATGCGGGCCGTGACCTCTATGCCACTTTCGTGCGCGGCGAGATCATCTGCACCACGGCCACGACCGCCGAAATGGTCAAGCTGATGGAGAATACCTATCGGGATGTCAATATCGCCATCGCCAACGAATTCTCTCGACTGGCGGCTCGTTTTGGCGTTGATGTTTGGGAGGCTATTGAGTTAGCCAACCGCCATCCACGTGTGGAAATTCTAAATCCTGGACCCGGGGTTGGTGGCCACTGTATTAGCGTCGACCCCTGGTTTTTTGTTGAAGCCGCGCCCGATCTCACGCCCTTGATTGCAACAGCCCGCAATGTCAATGATGCACAGCCTCAGGTTGTTGTTGATATGCTGCAATCTGCTTTGACAGATTTGTCCGGCAAGCGGATCGCCGTTTTGGGCCTGGCTTATAAACCCGATGTGGATGACCTGCGTGAGAGTCCGGCGGTGGAAATTGCCAGCCAATTAGCTGAGAAGGGAGCGATCGTTGTGGCCTATGAGCCATATAAGTTGGATGCCCAGTTCCCCAAGTTTTCCATGGCCCAAACACTAGAGGAAGCTTTGAGCGGAGCAGACGCGCTGGTATTGTTGGTGGCGCATGCCCCTTTGAAAAATATCGCTCCCGAGGATGTGGCTGCCAAAACTAAAGCCCGCATCGCTATTGATGCCGTCAACGGCTGGGACGCTGCTGCTTGGCAAGCGGCGGGGTTTTCACTCTCACGCCTGGGTGTCGGCACTGACCACAACCCACTGTCCACTACCCACTAAATATGCGCATTCTCTCGATTTTTGGCACCCGCCCCGAGGCGGTCAAAATGGCGCCTGTGGTCCGCGAACTGGAGCGAACCCCTGGGGTCGAAGCCCTGGTTTGTGTGACTGCCCAACATCGCCAGATGCTTGACCAGGTATTAAATTTATTCGAGATCGTACCGCACGTCGATCTCGATCTTATGCGCCCAGATCAATCATTGGCACAAATGACCGCCCGCGTTTTTGAGAAACTTGATCCTGTCTTGGCTGACCTGAAACCTGATTGGGTTCTAGTTCAGGGTGATACCACCACGGTGATGTCTGCTGCAATGTTGGCCTATTATCATCGTATCAAAGTTGGTCATGTCGAAGCGGGTTTGCGCACCGGTGATAAATGGCAGCCCTTCCCCGAAGAAATCAACCGTCGGGTCGCAGGTGTGACCGCCGATCTGCATTTTGCGCCTACGGAGTGGTCACGACAAAATTTGCTGCGCGAGAATATCCCCGATGAGCAGATCATTGTTACTGGAAACCCCGTCATTGACGCCCTTCATTGGGTTTCTCAGAAACCCTACGATTTGTCAGCCTTGGGCATATCGATGTCAGGTGCTCGGTATATTACAGTAACCGCACATCGCCGTGAAAACTTTGGTGAGCCGCTTGGGAATATATGCTATGCTATCCGCCAACTTGCCGAGATCTATGGAGAGAAAATTCAGTTTGTATACCCTGTCCACCTAAATCCGAATGTGCAAGAACCAGTATATCGATTGCTGGGTGATATCCCTAATATCAAACTAATTGACCCACTGGATTACCTGCCGATGGTACATCTAATGAAACATTCTACCTTGGTGTTGACTGATTCTGGCGGCCTGCAAGAAGAAGCGCCTGGTTTGGGTGTGCCAGTGTTGGTAATGCGCGAAGTCACTGAGCGACCTGAAGGTTTGGAAGCCGGCACTGTAAAACTCGTGGGTACCGATGTGGAAAAAATGATTGCGGAAACCCGTCGACTTTTGGATGATGCCGATGCTCACGCAGAAATGGCCCAAGCCGTTAATCCCTACGGAGATGGTCAGGCTGCGAAACGCATCATTGAAGCAATTTTGAAATACGAAAAACCTGAATGATAGTAGAATGTTAGTAGACCGAAGACCGAAGACCGAAGACCGAAGACCGAAGACCGAAGACCACTGACCACTCCCCACTAAAAAATGTCCCGCGATTTCGTCACTTCCCTGGCATATGCTCGCAACTGGCCCATCTTGGGTCAGTTTGCATATTATTTGTTGAAGATATTTGGTATTGAATTGCCGCGCTCTGTGACCGTCGGTAGCGACCTGGAGATTGCGCATGGGGGTTTTGGGATCGTTGTCCACTCCAAAGCAGCGATTGGCAATCGGGTCAAGATTTATCCAGGAGTCAGCTTGGGACGGGCAGATATCCACAAACTAATGTCAGAATCAAAATTCGAGGGCATTGTCATCGAAGACGATGTCATCCTTTCACCAGGGTCAAAAGTGTTGTGCAAAAGCGGGATCTTGCATGTTGGCCGTGGGACAGTGCTCGGGGCTAACGCGGTTTTGTTAGAGTCAACAGGGGAGAATGAAATCTGGGCCGGCATTCCGGCGCGTTGTATTGGAAATCGTTGAACGTGAAGCGAATTTGTGTTGTTCCCAATGTGTCCGGTGTCGGGGGAATGGTATCCTTCCGGGACAAATTCAAAGCTGGTCTGCAGGCTCGCGGTATTGAAGTTGTCGCCGATTTGGGACATGCGGCGTGCGATGCAGTCTTGGTTATCGGTGGTACGCGCGATCTTCTGGGTTTATGGCGCGCCAAACGTCGCGGTGTGCGAATAGTCCAGCGGCTGAATGGTATGAACTGGCTGCATCGCCAGTTGAACACTGGTTTGCGTCATTATCTGCGAGCTGAATATGGCAATTGGATATTAAAAACCATTCGCTCTCGATTGGCTGACCACATCATTTACCAAAGTGAGTTTTCTCGCGATTGGTGGCAGCGAGTCTATGGCCCGACACCAGTGTCAAGCAGTGTTGTTTACAATGGAATCGATCTGGAAACATACTCCCCGGATGGAAACTCAGGACTTCCATATGATCGCTTTCGACTCCTGATGGTGGAGGGAAGCTTGATGGGAGGCTACGAACTTGGTTTGGAAACTGCGGTGCAATTGGTTGAACAACTCAATGCTGCGCATAGCCAAGATTTAGGTAAAAAAGTTGAATTGATGGTTGTTGGGCGGGTGGCGGAGAGTATCAGAGAGCAATATGCTGATCGATTGAATCCGCCTATTTTGTGGCGAGGTTTGGTTGATATCGATGAGATCCCTGAGATTGATCGCTCGGCGCACCTGCTGTTTGCTTCGGATATTAACGCCGCATGTCCAAATTCCGTAATCGAAGCATTAGCATGCGGCTTACCTGTTCTATCATTTGATACGGGCGCATTGCCAGAATTGGTTAAAGGAAACGCAGGGCGAGTGGTACCATATGGCGGAGATCCCTGGAAATTGGAGCAACCTGACATCCCAGCCTTGGCTCAAGCTGCTGTTGAAATCCTGATGAATCAAAACCATTTCAAGCTTGATGCGCGTGTGTGTGCTGAAGATATATTCGCTTTAGACCAGATGACGAATTCCTATTTGGAAAATTTACTAAACCATTGAACCATTGAGATCACAGGGAAATCCATTTGATTTGTCCGTGTTCTCTGCGTTTCTGCGGTGAGAGACTGTTGTGAGAAAAATACTTCTATCAATTGCTTCATTTTTTGCTCGAATCTTACCTACTGGTATCAAGGGCAAATTGTACAAATTAGGGCCCCTTGCTCGAGCAATTCGGTACACCCTCAATCTCGCTGCGCCGACTGACCTGACTGAGATTGAAATATCCGCTGGGGGTCTTGCCGGCATGAAATTGTTTCTCGACCTGCATTCTGAGAAAGATTATTGGCTGGGAACGTATGAAACGGAATTGCAAGCTGCAATTCGAAAATTTGTCAAACCTTCTTGGACAGCCTGTGATGTAGGGGCTAACATCGGTTACATATCGTTGTTGTTGGCTCAGGCCATAGGCAAAAAAGGAACCGTTTTTTCCTTTGAAGCCTTACCATCCAATATTGAGCGGCTTCAGGCGAACGTAACTTTGAATGGTTTAGATTCCAGTGTACAGGTGATCCATGGGGCAGTCGGAGCGGCCTCTGCCCCCGTCAAATTCCTGATCGGCCCCTCAGGTGCAATGGGCAAAGTGAAAGGGTCTGCTGGGCGCACGAATGGGCATGTAGATTCTATCGATGTCCCAGGCTATTCACTGGATGAATTTGTTTATCGAGATGGTAATCCCTCACCGCAAATCGTCAAAATGGATATCGAGGGTGGCGAAGTACTGGCTCTCCCTGGAATGAAACGCTTACTCAGTGAAGCGCGCCCATTGATCTTTCTCGAACTCCACGGACCAGAATCAGCTCAAGTTGCCTGGGAGACGTTCGTGAACGCAGGATACCGGATAGCTCTTATGAAATCGAATTACCCTGAAGTTCCATCGGTAGACGACCTGGATTGGAAATCGTATATCATCGCATTCCCATGAATCTAAAATCCAATCAACATTTTCCTGGCCGAGTAGCACTCCAACAGCGCGTGCTGCCATCCTACCGCGCCCCATTCTTTGATCTTCTGGCCCAATCTTGCACCGGCGGATTGAGCGTATTTGCCGGCCAGGCGTTGGAAATTGAGAACATTCCACCTGCCATAGCGCTGGAAAATGCCAAACTATATCCGGCAGAAAATCTCCATTTTAGCGATCCATCTTCAAAGTTTTATCTGTGTTGGCAGAAAGATATCGTTGATTGGCTGGAGACAACTGACCCAGATGTTTTGATCTTAGAAGCCAACCCCCGAAATATCAGTAATTGGAAGGTGATCCAATGGATGAAAGAGCGCGGACGCCCTGTGCTGGGGTGGGGGTTGGGCGCGCCGACCTTGGGGGGTATCTTAGCGCCCATACACGGTTGGAACCGAAGATCATATTTGTTATCTTTAGACGGACTGATTGCGTATAGCCAAAGAGGAGCTAAGGAGTATCGGAACTCAGGGATTCCTGCGGAGAAAGTTTTTGTTGCCACCAATTCGGTGATGAGACGACCAGTTGAGTCAGCGCCAGATCGGCCATCGCAAATCGATAATTCAGCAGTTGTTCTTTTTGTAGGTCGCTTGCAGAAACGCAAGCGATTGGATATTCTTCTAAAGTCATGTGCGGAATTGCCCAAGCAAATTCAACCCGAAGTCGTTGTTGTGGGGGATGGACCCGCTCGCAAAGAATTCGAATCCCTGGCAGCTAAAATTTACCCGCGAAAAGAATTCGTTGGAGCGAAGTTTGGGGCCGAAGCCAAGCCTTATTTTGAGATGGCGGATATATTCGCGCTTCCCGGGACGGGGGGCTTAGCCGTACAGCAAGCCATGAGTTATGCTTTGCCAGTCATCGTGGCCAAAGGAGATGGCACACAAGACGATCTTGTGCGCCCTGGGAATGGCTGGCAAGTTGTGCCTGGAAATCAGCCTGACTTCAACGAAACTTTAGCCAAAGCGCTCTCAGATATCCCACGCTTGCGAGAAATGGGCTTAGAGTCTTATCGTATTGTCACTGAGGAGATCAATCTCGAAGCCATGGTGGATGCATTCGTTCAGGCTATGATCAGTGTGGAAGGCGGGTCTGTAAAATGAGAATATTGTTTATCGCAGATGGCCGCTCGCAAATTGCCCTGAATTGGATGCGATATTTTGTCGAGAGTGAACATGAAGTACATCTGGTTTCGCTTTATCCAGGAGAACCTGATCTTGAGTTTGATTCTTTCACATACATTCCGGTGGCTTTTAGCGGAGCGGTTGAGCAAGGGAGTAAAGGTGCTGGGGGGAGTGGAAGCTTATTGAAAAAGCTTGCAACGCCACAGGTTAGAACCTGGCTGCGACATCACTTCATCCCTCGGAGCTTGCCCGCCGCAGCCTCGCAACTCCAATCTCTAATCTCCAACCTTCAACCCGATCTAATCCATGCCATGCGTATTCCCTATGAAGGCATGTTGGCCGCCGTTGCGCTCTCCCTTACTCCCGATGCCCCTTCACCCCCTTTGCTCATCTCCGTATGGGGCAATGATTTCACACTTCATGCGCCTGCTACTCGTCGATTGACAAAACTAACACGCCAGACCATGAAGTTTGCCGATGCACTGCATACCGATTGTGTCAGAGATCTTGGGCTGGCAGGCGAATGGGGATTTTCGAATGAAAAGCCTGGGGTTGTTTTACCTGGCGCCGGGGGGATCCAAAAAGAGATTTTTTTTCCGAACGAAGAAGCCATTGAAAAAATCGTGATCAACCCTCGAGGGATGCGTGCTTATGTTCAAAACGAGACATTCTTCAAAGCGATTCCGCTCATTTTGGAGAGTCAACCCAATGTGCAATTCATTTGCCCGGCCATGCAGAACCAACCCGAAGCCGTAGTTTGGGTCTCCCGTTTGGGTGCAGGCAAATCATTGCAGTTGTTACCTCACCTCACGCGAATTCAAATGGCAGAAGCGTTCCGCCGATCACAAATTGTTTTATCGATCACCACACATGATGGCACGCCGAATACGTTGTTGGAGGCGCTGGCGTGTGGGTGCTTCCCGATTGTGGGAAATATAGAATCCCTGCGAGAATGGATCACGCATGGTGAGAATGGTTTGCTGGTTGACCCCAAGGACCCAAAAGGTTTGGCGGATGCTATACTCAGAGCACTACAAGATGATGCACTCCGCGTGCGAGCGCGTGAGCAAAACTTGAAGTTGATTGCTGAGCGAGCGGAATATTCGAAAGTTATGGGGGATGCAGAGGAGTTTTATCAGGGCCTAATTTAAACAATCAGGTTTCTTGTCCGCAATTCAGGTCAGGTATTACGCTTTTTCCAGACTGCGTATCGAGAGAAAAAACGCACACCAATTCCCGATAATGTTAGTTGAGGGCTGACAGCGCGTTTAAGTGATTCTCTCAATGAATCGGCATCATTGAAGGGGGGCAGCAGCAGTGAACCGCGCCCTAACTCGAATGGGGCATGGGCATCCGATCCATGCGTGCCAGGGAGATCGTATTGGCGGGCGAATTTACTCGCCTGCCAGTTGAAACCTGGCCATAAGCAGCGGGCATTGAAAGTTTCCACCGCGTCGATATTGGGCAAAATCTTTTGCAGCGCTGCTGAACTCCAATGGCCTTTGCGTAGGATATCGAACGGGTGCGAAACACTGATGAAAGCGCCCTGTTCTCGTAATCTGGCTATTGTGGCTTGGGGGCTCAGCCCAGCGGGAATTTCTTCTTGTACAAATATTGCTAAAAGCTCGCCCTCGGTGGTGAGAATCTCTTCCCCCATAATGACTATCTCAGGATCAATTTCTTTGGCTCGCAAGGCCCCTTCAATGGTATTGTGGTCGGTAACAACAATGCGATCGATGCCTTTGCGGCGGCAGGCAGCGATTAGCTTTTCGGGCGCGGTCAGGCTGTCGGGGGAGAAGATTGTGTGGCAATGGAAATCAACTTGAATAAATGGATTGTTGTCCATCGGAGAATATTCCCTTGAGAAAAAAATACAGCCTCCCTTGAATTGCTTTGTAACTGTGGGAGGCTGTGGGCTGGCGTTACATGTTATTTCATGGATTGTCGCCTGAACCGAAAGGTTGTACTAGTTCGCAGATGGAAATATTATCGAAATATACGAGGGTTGTTTCGTCCGGAGGGGAGAACGTCAGACTGATTGATCCAGCAGGCATTGGTTGCGGATCAATGTATGCCATAATTTGAGTTCCATCAAGCCACACTTCAGCTGCTCCCTGGAATGTACTGATCTCAAGTTGATGCCATTCCCCTGCCCTTGGAAATCGGGAGCTTCGAGCGACATCTTTCACTGTGAGAGGTGCTTGCAGCCTGCGCAGGTTGATTACATTTGTTCCAATCATAATCTCATAGTGAGAATCGGTAACAGTGCCTCCGCCAATTTCCAAGGGTTCCGTTGTGTGTAGCCATTTGAAAGATATCTCCCCTTTTCCCGTAATCAAAAATTTTATACGCCAAACAGCGTTATCAAAGGAGTGTTCGCCTAGGTGTGCGAATACAGGTTCATTTCCCAAGAACGCGGAAAATTGTGCGGAAAGAACCTGGTTGCCAGGCTCTTCAGTCAGCGCCCCAGTGCTCCATCCTGGATCAATGTTTTGGATTTCTGGCCAATCTTCTGCTTGGCCATCTTGAAAATCTTCTACATATAGCAAGGTTTCAGCCTCTCGACAAGCTTCAGATGGAAGAAGTCCATCGGGATCCCTTTCGAGTGAAATGAGAATTTCGTTGGATCCGCGCTCGATTGATTGTGTATTTTCAGTTGGCAGGAATCCTTGTGCCGCCACAGATATTCTGATCGAATCATTGGGAAGGTTCTCCCAGGAAATTGATCCTTCGGAAGAAGTTGTCCCTTGGGCAGTTTCTAACTCCCCTAACTCGTCTATTGATACCATGGCTCCAAAGACCGGGATTCCTTCAGAATCTTCAACTTTTATCGTCAGGTTATAGGGAATGGGGGTGGGCGTTGGTGTTACCGTCGATGTAGCTGTGGGTCTGGGTGTATTTGTTGGAACTGGAGTCCATGTCCAAGCCATTGCGGTCAAGGTGGAATTGAAATTATTCAAAGGTTTGCAACCAACGAGAAATAGCAATCCTAAATACAAAAGTCCTAAGGGGAGCATCGATTTTTGCTTCATAGTGCCTCGGGTACAACGTAATTTACTGTTGTTAGGAGAGATTATACACCATGATATTTTGCGGACGATGCTACTACAATCACTCGCTTCACCCCCGTTTATCATTGTTGACTTCCAGCATGCCAGTGGCGATCTGCGGTTTAAGGCCCAACAATTCCCGTGAAAAAATCCAGGCAATTAAGCCTAAGAGAACGCTAAACCACAAGGTTGCAAAGCGTATCAATAGTGTTGCTGCCGCGGCAGTATCAGTTCCTAAGCCGAGGATCAGAGTGAGCATCCCGGCAATCGAGGCTTCGGCCGCGCCCAGGCCGCCGGGCAAAGCTGAAACCGCGCCAATCACAGTCGAAAAAGCCAAGACGAAAACTGCAATAGAAAGCGTTTCCCACGAAGGAGGAATACCTAAGCCCAACAGGATCAGGTAGAAGCCAATCCCTTCGCCCAGCCAAGAGAACATCCCCAAGCCAGTTGCTATGATGGTAGCACTCGGTTTGAAGAGTGCGAAACTGCCTTCATAGAAATCAATCAAGGAAGGTGAAAATCGCTTGATGAAGGGTAACTTCTTGGAAAATTGCAACAAGGCCAGCGCGACGGGGCGAATTTGCGAGATCACAATCACCCCCAATAAGATGATCAAGACGGCCACAAATCCTGGCCAATACTGAGGATAAGCTATCACGCCCAGTGTAGAGAGTAATAAAACTGCCAGCCCATCGCTGATCCGTTCAGCGACTACGACGGCCAATCCTTTTGCGGTAGGGACTCCTGTGCGATGATGGATCCAGACTCCTTTGAGTACCTCGCCAACCTTACCAGGAGTCACGGCAAGGGGGAATCCGGCCACAAAGATGTGATAGCTTTCTTTTAGGGAAATCTCGCTGGCACCGACCTGTCGAAGATAGAAATGAAATTTGTAGCCGCGCAGTAAATAGTTGAACAGTGTCAGCAGCATGACCCAAGGATACAGCGACCACCTGAAGGTCAGCATCCGCTCACTGACCTGACGCAAATCGGCGGCGAGAGCCAGCGCGATCATCACGATGAAACCAAACAGCAATCCGAATATCAATCTGCGAGTCAGGGCTGAAGTATTCTCAGGCGGCATAGGGATTCGGGTAAAAGAAGAGAGCTAGGAAGTGTCGAATTTTAAAAGGTTTTGTATTGGTCAACAATAGCTTGAACACGATTTTTACCGCAGAGACGCAGAGTTCGCTGAGTTTTTCTCTTGAAAAAGCAATTCTCTGCGCTCTCTGCGACTCTGCGGTGTCCAACATTCTACTGACCATTGTAAATTTTCAAAGGTTTATTGAGTACGGCTTATGTGAAATCGAAAAATCGAAAGGTTGACAAAAAGGGAATATTCGCCAAGATTAAGGCGACAAAACCAATCTTAGGAGAATATTCCCATGCAAAGTATATCAATAGCTGAGCTTTTGTTGGTCATGTATG
>JADHTJ010000123.1 GCA_016785015.1 Anaerolineales bacterium | reverse complement strand
CCTGGTGAGGTTGGCGCAGGTTCCTTCTGGAAGGGCATGACCGACTTCTTCGCAGGTGTTGCTGATATGGACACCGTGATGGACGAGATCGATGCCTCCTGGCCTTCTGGCGAGATGATGGAAGAAGAAGCCATGGAAGAAATGGAAGTCACTGAAGTGACTTTCTGGCACGCCTACGGCACCGGTTCAGCCGAAGAGGTTGCTCTGGGCAAGGTCCTCGAGCAGGCCGCTGTTGATCTGCCTCAGTACAAGATCAACGTCCTGCAGGTTCCCTTCAATGATATCTACAACAAATACCGCACCGACGTTGCTGCTGGTGGCGGCCCAGACATGTTCATTGCTCCTAATGACTCCCTGGGTGACGATGCCCGCGCTGGCTTGATCGCTGATATCACCGATCTGGCTGCTGGCAAATTGGATGCTTACGCTCCGTTGTCTGTTGATGGCATGAGCGTGGAAGGCGCACTCTATGGTATTCCTGAGTCCCTCAAGGCTGTGGCCTTATGGTACAACAAAGAATTACTACCCGAACCGCCCGCAACCACGGATGATCTTTTGGCACTGATGCAAGGCGGCACCCCCGTCTCAATCAGCTATGGCTGCTACCATCACTGGGGCTTCTTTGGCGCCTATGGTGGTGAGGTCTTCGATGCGGATTGGAACGTCGTTGCCGGTGATGGTATCGCAGATGCCATGGGTTACCTGAACGATCTGTACCAGATCTCCAAGGAAAATGGCTGGCCCAAGAACGATAGCGACGGCCTGGCACCTTTCAGTGAAGGTACCGTTGTGGCAATCACCAATGGTAACTGGGCTATGGGTGACTATTTAGCCGCACTCGGTGACAACCTTGCTGTTGCTCCGTTGCCTGCTGGCCCCGCTGGCGTTGCTAACCCGCTGCTTGGTGTTGATGGCTTCTACCTAAGCCCCAACAGCCTGAACCCTGAAGCTGCACTTGAGGTCGCTCTGTACCTGACTGGTGAGGCTGCCCAGGCCATCATGATGAACGAGGCCGGCCACGTTCCCGCCAACACTGGCGTGGAAGTGACCGATCCACTCATGATTAGTCTGTTGGAAGCTTTCTCCACAGGCTACGTCCGCCCTCAGGTTCCTGAACTGGGTCTGTACTGGTCCAACTTCTGTGGCACCGACGAGGTGTTCGAAGTCGGCACAGCTGCTGCTGACTGGGTTGCGACAGCTACCGAGAACGCTGGCAAATAAATCTTTTGTTACAATTGAGCGAACAGGGATTTCCCTGTTCGCTCTTCTTCTATTTCCCCGCAATTATCTGAAAACATAGGAGGCAGCAGATGGTTTCAGCAACTGCTCAAATGAAGATAAAAAAAAGATCAAACTTAAAACGGGCGATCTTCCCGTATCTTTACTTGCTTCCAGCCTTCATTGTGATGTCTGTGATCACATTTTATCCCCTGATCTACCAGGTAATCCTCTCATTCACTAATTTTGAAACCAAACATCTCATGTTGGGTATGGCCTCCCCCGATTTAGAAAATGTCGGTATCCAGAATTATAAAGATATTGTCACTGGCGGGTTGCCAGTCCAGAATTTTGAATTCTTCCGGGTTCTGGTTTATAACATTTGGTGGGCGGTTAGCAATGTTGCCGTGCACGTGCCCGCAGGCGTATTTATCGCAGTATTGTTGAATGTGAAGGGACTTTGGTTCAAGCGCATTTACCGTGCCATTTATATTTTGCCTGTCGTTATTCCTCCCATCGTGGTCGCTACAGTTTGGCGCAATATTTTCGATGAACAATATGGCGCCATGAACCAATTTTTGACCATGCTCGCCACCTTATTCGGCGACGGAGATCCAGTGCGCATTCGTTGGTTATTCGAGTATTCACCGCCCATATCTTGGCTGCTGCCCACGGGCGCGCTGCCGTTGGCTTATTACGCCATGATGATCGCCAATTTCTGGTTGGGCTGGCCTTTCATGACCCTGGTCGCCACTGGTGCTTTGCAAAGTATTCCCGGTGATTTATACGAAGCTGCTGCCATCGACGGTGCCTCCAATTCTCAACAGTTTTGGAGAATTACCGTGCCATTATTAAGGCCGGCGATGGTTCCTGCTGCTATATATGGGTTTACATTATCGTTTAACTTATTTAATTTCGTCTACTTCATGACGGGCGGCGGCCCCGCACGCTCAACTGAGATCCTGGTCACATTTGCGTACGACCTGGTGCGAAACCTACGACTTTATGGTGTGGCGGCAGCTTTCGCGGTGATCGTTTTCTTTGTAGCTTTAGTTGTTTTCTTGATCACCAACCGCATGACCCGAGCAACAGAATCCTACTCGGAGATATAAGATGACATCAACATCCATAACTCCCAAAAAGAAAAATATTTTCGTTCGCTTCTTTACCATGAATACCTCGGGGGAAGCCAGCGGGCGCGAGCTGCCATTATGGCGGCAAATACTGCTTCAAGTGCTGACCCTGATCATCGTTGCCCAAGTGATGTTCCCCATCATGTATGTGGTCACACTCTCCTTTAGTTCGGAAAGTCGCAGACCATCAAGCCTGGAGATTTTTCCCAAGGAAATCTCACTCGTCGCATATAAGCAAGTGCTTGATCGGCCGACTGCGAATCCCGTGACCTTTATGGAGCTTCTGCGAAACAGTTTTACTCTCTCAGTGGGCGTTGGTATAGTGGCCTTGGTTGTGGCAGTTACAGCAGCTTATGCCTTTTCACGGTTCAAGTTCAAAATGCGGCAGGTGTTGATGATCCTGGTGTTTATCCCGCTGTTGATGCCAGCCATCGGGCTGGCTACCCCGCTGTTCTTGTTGATGAACAGTTTTCGGGTGTTTGACTGTGGAGATGGCATCATAGCAATCCAACCATTCTTGAGCTGTGCATCGACCGGGAAACTGCTGTTCAATATGCGGGATTCTTTGTTGGGAGTGGGCATTGCTATGATTTCAGGCGCCCTGCCGTTCGCGGTGTGGAATCTCAAGGGTTATCTTGATACTATTCCCGAGGAACTTGAGGAAGCTGCTGCTATCGACGGCGCGGGTCCCAATCAGGTTTTCTTCCGCATTGTGCTGCCGTTGGCCGCTCCGCAACTGGCAGTGACCTTCTTCTTAGGCTTCATCGGCCACTGGCAAGAATTTGCGCTGCCCTGGCTGTTCTTGACCAAGCCCCAAAGCTACACCTTGGCCATGACCTTATACAACATGACTGGCCAATACGCCAATGCCATCCCCTGGAATCGTTTTGCGGCCATGGCTATCATTGTTGCCGCGCCCGTGGCCGTGATCTATATCGCGCTGCAGAAGCAAATTGTCAGCGGGCTGACGTTGGGTGGCGTCAAAGGATAAATTACAGGGTGTCGTGATTTGTGAACAATCCCCTCGGTGCATGCGTAAATGCGCTGGGGGTTCATTTTGCAGCATGAATAAAATCCATATACTCTTACTCATTCTGATTGTTTTTATTGTTGTGTTTGTAAATGTTGATTCTGGGATTGCCGCTGAAGGTGAACCTGCCGATTGGTGGGAAACGGCCATATTCTACGAAATCTTCGTGCGTTCCTTTTACGATACAGATTGTGATGGCATTGGCGATTTCAATGGTATTACCCAAAAACTGGATTATCTTCAAGATTTGGGAGTCAACGCCTTGTGGCTGATGCCGATCCATCCGTCGCCTTCGTATCACGGCTATGATGTACTTAATTATTATGCGGTCAATCATCAATACGGCAGCAGGGATGACTTCAAGAATCTGCTTGAGGAAGCTCATCGGCGTGATATGCGCATCATCATCGATTTGGTCTTGAACCATACATCCAGCCAGCACCCGTTCTTTGTGGCTGCGAACAGCTCACCAGATTCAGAGTATCGGGATTGGTATGTCTGGTCGGACGAAGACCCTGGCAATGGTTGGCATCAGGGTAACCAGGGTTACTACTATGGCTATTTCTGGGGCGGGATGCCTGATCTGAATTATGAGAATCCCGAAGTAACGGCTCAGTTTGACAATGTCGTCAGTTTTTGGTTGAACGAAATAGGTGTAGATGGTTTCCGCGTCGATGCCGCCAAGCACCTGATCGAAGAAGGAGATCGGCGTGAAAACACCCCGGCGACACATGCATGGTACAAGGATTTTTACGCTAGATATAAAGCTGATTTCCCACAGGCCTACACGATTGGCGAAGTCTTTGGGGCTGGCGGTTTCATTGCTACAACCTACCAAGATGAATTCGACCAGCTCTTCAATTTCGAATTAGCCAGCGGTTTCGTCAACAGCGCCAATGGTGGTTCGAATACGGGGATCACCAGCGCTTACAAATTCACGCTCAAGGATATGCCCATGGGCGGCTATGGCACTTTCCTGACCAACCACGATCAAAACCGCGTCATGAGTGTGATCTATGGGGATGTTGCAAAAGCCAAAGTCGCCGCCTCGATGCTGCTAACTGCCCCAGGAACTCCATACATATATTATGGAGAAGAGATTGGCATGCAGGGTAAAAAGCCTGATGAAGATATCCGTTTGCCGATGCAGTGGAGCGCTGCCCCTAACGCAGGATTTTCCTGTGAGAGCGCTGAACCATGGCGGGAACCCTTTGAAGGTTATGCAAATGTCAATGTGGCAGATCAGCTAGAGGATGCCGATTCTCTGCTCAGTCATTATCGGGAACTGATCGATCTTCGGAAACAGCACTCAGCCCTAAAAACGGGTGCCACCACTTTGGTCGAATCTGATACCACGGCGCTATTTGGTTTGTTGCGGTCAGCTGCAAACGAGAATATTTTGATCCTGGTTAATCTATCAGAAGAGCCGTTACAGGCAGTAAATATATCTACAAACAGCAGCCCCTTATCTGCTGGGAATTATTCCCCGCAGGGATTGCTGGGCGACCTAGAGCAAGTATTAGAAGTTGATCAAGAAGGTGGGTTCACACTTACCTTAAGGGATGAAATCCAGGCTTATCAAACCTTGATTCTAGCCTTAGAGCACGAATGATCATGAAACAATTTCGCAGCGTATTTTTCATTGTTTCGATTTTGGCAATTACTGCCCTCGCGCTGGGGCTGCGCCTCAGGGCCGTTGATCAATTGCCGATTGATTACGATGAGGATGATTATTTAGGAGCTGCACAACGTTACGCGCAGGCGATCAAAGCGGGGGATGTTCGGGAGATCATGGATTATGAGTTCAATTATGAACATCCGCCGCTGACCAAAATTGTGTATGGCTTATCGATATTACATCTGCCTGAAGAAGATTTGATCCCCGAGCGCCCACCAACGGCTTCGCCGGCTTCCAGTTTGCCAGAACCCCATTTTCAAAACGCGCGTTTGACATCGGCAGTTTTTGGTACTCTGGAAGTTTTTGCATTAGCTCTGTTAAATCCCCCATCTGCACTTCTTTTGGGGATCCATACCTGGCAGATAAAATACACCAGCCAAATTATGTTAGAGCCGCTGCCCGCGCTGACCAGCTTGTTAGTAGTTTTGTTTTATTGGCAGGCTTGTAAAAATGGATTATTTCAGATACACAGTGAAAATTCCCAAGTCTTGGGGGCGAGAACGAACTCCGTTCGGCTTTTTTCAGACTTCAGAAGTCTGAAGCGTCCAATATTTTGGTTGGCTCTTTCGGCTGTTGCTTTGGGAATAACAGCGGCATCAAAATATACCTATGCCATTGTTGGCCTGGTCATCATCGTCGACATCTTCTTGGATGTGCGTCGCTCTCGAAGCGATCTGCCGACAAAATGGGGAAGAGCCGTGGGCGTGGTTCTCGCCTGGGGTTTGTTAGCGATTCTGGTATTTTGGGCTTTAAATCCTCGATTGTGGACGGATCCAATTGCCAGAATACAAGCATCCGTTTTTTATCACAGCGATTACGCGCAAAGTGAGCATGTCGAAAACGCAGGATTCCCAGCCTGGCAGCAATTGGTCTGGCTCGCCGGTCCTGTGCGATGGCATCCGGGAGTCTTCTTAGTGACTCTAGATTTATATATTCTCATTTTCGCCATCGTCGGTTTTAAACATTTCTGGCGTCAATATCGCGTATTTGCCTTATGGTTGTTAATTGCTGGAATTTTCTTGTTGGCATGGCCGACTAAATGGCCGCAGTATCTGCTAACGATCTCCGCTCCATTATGCCTGAGTTCAGCCATAGGTATCAGAAAAACGATTTGGGAACCGCTGAAACGCAAAGTACGCCAAGAAAAGCTAAAACGATCTCAAATACAAACTCGGGGAAAAACTTTGCGATCTTGGCGTCTTCGCGGTGAATCATTGTCAGGTAATTCCTGGCGGGAGCTGCGGCGAGCCTGGTTGTGGTTGCTTCCAGGAACTGTTGCCCTCATCTTGATCGCCTTTTACCCATTGATTTACCAGGCTGCCATGGCGCTGACAGACTTCAATACCATGTCCATTCTCGACGGCATCAATGGCGGAGTCTGGCGCGAGTTTTGGCGCGGGATCACGGGTCAGACTGAAGCAGTGGATGTCAATTTATGGGAGTTCTTTAATCGCTTCCGCAGGCCGACATCAACGGAAGTCCATTTTGCTGGCTTTAAGCTGCTGGGATCTTTGTTGTTAGGTATCCTGCCCGATTTGTTGGTCTTCAACATTATGTGGACAGTATTATCCGTGGGGCTGCAAGCCGCGTTGGGGATTACCGTAGCGGTGATGCTCAGTCGCGATGGCTTGCGATTACGCCGCTTCTGGCGCACGCTCTTCATTTTGCCTTGGGCGATCCCAGAATTTGTTGGCGCACTAATCTGGCTGCGTCTTTTAGAGCCAGGCAAGGGCTGGCTGGCAGTGATGGAAAATTCTCCCTTTGAATCGTTCCTGGCCACTTTCTTGGATAACCCCAACACAACCTTGATCTTGCTGCTTGTGGCGGCAACCTGGTACGGCTTTCCCTTTGTGATGCTGGCTGCTACAGCAGGTCTGAAGATGGTACCCAAAGAAGTTTATGAAGCCGCTGCTATAGATGGGGCTGGTCGATTGAGTCAATTTCGCTACATCACCTGGCCTTTGTTGTGGCCGCTGGTGATGCCGGCGATCCTGATCCGGTCGATCTTCGCTTTCAACCAGTTCTATCTCTTTTACACGATTCAATCTTTCCCCTTGATGACTTTCGCAACCTTGTCCTATTTCGCATTTTCTCCTACCTATGGCGGACAATTTGCCATCTCAGCCGCGATCAACATGTTCACAGTAATTGTCTTGGTGGTGTTGATCCTGTGGTTCAATCGCATCAGCCGCGCCACGGAGGGGGTGACCTATGCATAGACGGATCACATTTTGGGGTCAGGTGCTGAATCAATTTGGTTTGGTGGTGGTCGGCTTGTTTGTGCACTTACCGGTCTGGGGGTTGGTTTATCTGGCTTTCGAGGGCGGCACCATGGGTTGGCCAACTACATTTCGGCTGTGGCCTGAAGAGCCCACCCTGGCAGTATTCAAACAAGTTTGGGAAAGCGCCTCGCAATCCCTGCCCTTTGTAGCATTGCTCAAGAATAGTTTGCTCGTCTCCGGTGGAGCTGCGCTGATTTCTGTGGGACTAGGAACGAGCATGGCTTATGCCTTCGCGCGCTACCGTTTTCCAGGACGTGCGCCAGGTCTGTTCGCTTTGTTGGTTGGAGCGTTGTTGCCCCCTGTAGCTTTGATGACACCGCTCTATGTCTTATTGACCATCCTCAAGCTGCGCACGACCTTGCTTGGCCTGACGATTGTCTATACTGCCTTCGCCATGCCCTTCTGTGTTTGGAATATGCGCTCAGCATTTCAGGCCGTCCCTAAAGATTTAGAAGAAGCCGCTTTCCTGGATGGTGCTTCTGCATTGGGAACATTTTGGCGGATTTCATTGCCCATTGCCTTGCCGTCGATATCAGTGGCAGCGCTGATCGCCTTCCTGATCGCATATTCAGAATTTGCCATGGGCTGGTTATTCGTGGATAAGAGCACCAATGTCACCTTGGCCATGGCCATTTCTGGCGCTTTAGGCATCTCAACTTTCTCAGGAAGTTTGCTTTCAGCCTTGGCTATTTTAATGAGTTTGCCGGTGGTATTGCTGTTCTTATTGTTGCAGCGTTATCTTTTGGATCGCTTGATGTTTACATCAGCTGGAGATGATTAAGCCCGGGTGCAGTATTTGGTCAAATGTGGCAATCTATATTAGGGCAATCGCATGTTCATCGCTTGTGCTGTCCGTCAGGCCGTCTGCTCATCAGACGCTGAATCGCCCGACTACAAAACTGTGCCGGATGAATCCGGCTAGAATCCCGATTTATCGGGTGCTGTTTCATAGCCCGGAAACTTCATTTCCGGGCGGACACGGCTTACAATCCGCTAATTCTTGCTATATGCGCTTGCCCTACAATCCACACAGAGCTGGTTCCCGAACATCCCGTTTGGGGGTAAAATCTCCAAAAATCTAGAGGAGTTATAATGACGGTACCTTATTGGGTTCAAGATGCAGTTTTTTATCAAATTTTTCCAGATCGTTTTGCTAATGGCGATGTGCGTAACGATCCGCCTAATGTTGACCCTTGGGGATCAGAACCGACCATTTGGAATTTCATGGGCGGTGATCTGCGCGGCGTGATCCAGCGCTTCGATTATCTGTTGGATCTTGGTATCAACGCCCTTTATTTCAACCCCATTTTCCAGGCCACTTCCAATCATCGCTATAACATCAGTGACTACTACCGCATCGATCCCAAATTGGGCGATATGGACGATTTTCGCGCCTTGTTGGAAGTCGCCCATCGCAATGATGTGCGTGTGGTCATCGACGGAGTTTTCAACCACTGTGGGCGGGGTTTCTTCGCCTTTAATGATGTGCTGGATAACGAGGGACATTCACCCTATAAAGATTGGTTCCACATCAACGGTTTCCCAGTAGACGCTTACTCGCCTGGGGATGCCAAGGATTTTCAAGGATGGTGGAATTATAAGAGCCTGCCAAAATTCAATACCAATAACCCGGCTGTGCGTAAATATATCTTTGATGTGGCACGTTACTGGATCGAGCAGGGCGCCGATGGTTGGCGCTTGGACGTTCCCAATGAAATTGATGACGATACTTTTTGGGCCGAGTTCCGGCATGTGGTCAAGAGTGCCAATCGCGAGGCCTATCTGCTTGGGGAGATTTGGGAAGTCGATCCGCGCTGGGTTGATGAGCACCATTTTGACGGCCTGATGAATTACCCCGTGCGTGATGCGCTGCTCAAGTTTTTGGGAGGCAATGATTCAGCCTGCGATTTTGCTGATTCTGTCGAGGGGCTGCTTGAGCGATATCAGCGCGAGAATGTCTACGCCATGTATGTGCCCATGGGGTCGCACGATACCGAGCGGATGATGACTATGTTGAAGGGAGATCACCAAAAGGCAAAGCTGGCTTTCTTGTTCCAGTTTGCTTATCCCGGTGCGCCGGCAATTTATTATGGCGATGAGATTGGCATGGAGGGGGGCAAGGATCCCGATTGCCGGCGGGCATTCCCTTGGCAGCGTGGCAATGGAGATGAAGACCTTCGAGCCTGGGTGAAGCGGTTGATCTCGCTGCGAAAACGCAATGCTTGTCTCCGAAGAGGGGATTACCAACAAATTCATCTTGATAAGAAGCGCTGCACCTATGCCTTCGCGCGCACTCTGGGAGATGAGATTGTTTTAGTTGCTATGAATGCCAGTGCATCTAAACGCCATTTGCGGTTGCCAGTGAACTCCCTGGGTTGGCCCGATGGACGCATTTTGTGCAATCTATTGGGGTCTGAAGAATATATAGTGTCTGGAGATGAATTAGTCGTAACCCTGCAGCCCTGGAGTGGGGTTTGGATCGGGTAGAAAGGTTTTATAGGAATTGCCGTGAGCGAGATCACATTTGGGGGTAGGGGGGTGCGGAGCACGCCCCTACCCCCAAATGTGGCCCCTTACCACGGCGGATCCTATAGAACCGGTCAGGGCAATCGCATATGGATTTTCTCTCTGTGAAAATTCTTTCTGGGTCAGTAGCCCAACCCCTTCGACACGCTCAGGCCAAGCGCGTTGGGCGGATTCGATAAGATGTGTTTTGCCTGATTCAGCCGCCAACGCGGTTGGCTCCCTACCCAAAAGGATGTTTTGCGTGTTCTCATCCATAGCCGCTATTTCTAAATGCGATTGCCCTGCACTCCCAGGTAGAAAGTCATTTGAGAAAGCCCCTAAATGTGGTAAACTTTTCCCTTGGTGCCATGGAATGAATGGTGCTTTTTTTGCGCCACCCATGGAAGCGGTTCCACGACGAGCGGGCGAAATCCAAAGAGCTCGCATCGTCGCTCCAACGCTCTTGCATTGGAGATAAAAAACTACGTCAATTCATACTCTATTGGAGTATTTTGAAAAAAGCCAAAGTAATCATTCATACTCTAGTTCTGGAGGTAAAGAAACATGTCCAACAATAAATGGATCTACCTGTTTTCAGATGTAGATCAGGCTGAAAAACACGCTGGAAGCTGGGAAGCGACCCGCGCACTCCTGGGTGGCAAAGGTGCCAACCTTGGCGAGATGACCCGTATCGGTGTCCCCGTTCCCCCAGGGTTTACGGCTTCCACTGAAGCTTGCAATGCATATCTTGAAGCTGGCGAGCAGTTCCCCGAAGGCATGTGGGATCAAGAAGTGGCTGCCATGGCTGCAGTTGAAAAGCAAACCGACAAGAAATTTGGTGATCCCAAGAACCCTCTGTTGGTTTCCTGCCGCTCCGGTGCTAAGTTTTCAATGCCCGGTATGATGGATACTGTGCTCAACATCGGTCTCAACGACGAAGTCGCTGAGAGCATGATCGCGATGATCGACGACGCCCGCTTCGTATACGATGCTTATCGTCGTTTGGTGCACATGTTCGGCTCTGTGGTGCTCAACATTGATGACGAAGCCTTCGAAGAACCCCTCGATGAGTACAAAAAGGAAAAAGGCTACAAGCTCGATACCGAGATGACCGCCGAGGATTGGAAGAAACTCACCGAAACCTACAAGGCCGTCATCAAAGAGCAAATGGGCTTCGAGTTCCCTCAGGACCCCTACGAGCAGCTCAAATTGGCTACCGAGGCCGTTTTCAAGTCCTGGAACGGCCGCCGGGCGATCAACTACCGCAACGCCGCGGGCATTGCCCACGATCTAGGAACGGGCGTCAACATTCAGACCATGGTTTTCGGCAATATGGACAAGTCCGGTACTGGTGTGGCCTTCACCCGCAACCCTGCCACGGGCGAGAAAAAACTCTATGGTGATTATCTTGAGAATGCTCAAGGCGAAGATGTTGTTGCCGGTATCCGCAATGCTGAAGATATCACCACCATGCAGGCCACCTTCCCCAAGGCCTATGCTGATTTCCTCGAGGTTTGTGACAAGCTCGAAGATCATTACAAAGAAATGCAGGATGTCGAGTTCACCGTCGAGCACGAAAAACTTTGGATGCTGCAAACGCGCGATGGCAAGCGTACGGCTAAAGCTGCCGTAACCATCGCTGTGGATATGGCTAACGAAGGCCTGATCAGCAGAGAAGATGCCGTCAAGCGCGTGACACCTGAACAGGTTGACACATTGCTGCACCCCCAATTTATTGATGAAGCTAAGAAAAAAGCCCAGGAGACAGGATCATTTTTGGTCAGCGGTGTCAACGCTTCCCCCGGCGCAGCCGTAGGCCGGGTCTACTTCGATGCAGATACCGCCGAAGAGAAATCCAAGGAAGATGGCCAGGATGTCATCATGGTGCGCCCCTTTACCAAGCCTGACGATGTACACGGTATGTTGGCCGCCAAAGGCATTCTGACCACCGAGGGTGGCGCCACGTCCCACGCAGCCGTGGTCGCCCGCCAGTTCGGTATCCCTTGTGTCGTGGGCGCTTCCGCTGCCCGCATCAACCTGGAAACCCGCACGCTGACCGTAGGAGATCTGGTCGTCAAAGAAGGTGATTGGATTTCAGTAGACGGAACCAGTGGTGAATCATTTTTGGGACGAATCGAATCTGTTGCTCCCAGCCTGGAAGAACAGACCGACCTCTTAGAGCTGCTCGGCTGGGCCGATGAGCTTACTGCCTCCGAGGGTGTGCGTGAATTCGCCGAGGGCTGGCCCACGCGCGGTCTACAAGTTTGGGCCAATGCAGATTATCCCGAAGATGCTCGCCGAGCCCGCTCCTACGGAGCCCAGGGCATCGGCCTGTGCCGTACCGAGCACATGTTCTTTGAGCCTGAGCGCCTGCCCATCGTGCAGGATATGATCCTGGCCGGTGACAATGTCGAAGTTCGCCAGGCCGCATTGGACAAATTGCTACCTTATCAGCGCCAGGATTTTGACGGCTTGTTCGAAGCTATGACCGGCTTGCCCGTAATCATCCGTCTGATCGACCCCCCGCTGCACGAGTTCATGCCCGATGAGCGCGAACTGCTCGAAGCAGTCATTGAAGCGCGCGTCAAGGGTGAAACTCTCCCCGAGAAAGAAGCTTTGCTCGAGGATATCGAAGCGCTGCACGAAAGCAACCCCATGATGGGTCTGCGCGGTGTGCGCCTGAGCGTGATGATGCCTGAGATCGTCTCCATGCAAGTTCGAGCGATCTTTGAAGCTGCTGCGGATGTCAAACTGCGCGGCTTTGAGCCCAAACCTGAGGTGATGATCCCCCTCACCGGTCACGTCAACGAACTACTCTTCATCCAACCCAAACTGGAAGAAATTGCCGCTGATGTGATGAAGACCAAGGGCGTCGAGTTTGATTACAAATTCGGCACGATGATCGAAATCCCCCGCGCCGGCCTGACCGCTGACCAGATCGCCGAGACGGCTGAGTTCTTCTCCTTCGGCACCAACGATCTGACCCAGTTCACCTTTGGCTACAGTCGTGATGATGCCGAACGAAACTTCCTGGTCAAATACGTCGAAGATGGCATCCTCGAAATGAACCCCTTCCAGACCATCGACCGGGCCGGCGTTGGCCAGTTGATGAAGCTGACCGTCGAGAAGGGCCGCGCCACCCGCACCGATCTGGAATGTGGAATCTGCGGCGAGCACGGTGGCGACCCCAACTCCATCGAGTGGTGTCACCTGATCGGTTTGAACTACGTTTCTTGTTCACCTTTCCGTGTGCCCATCGCCCGCTTGGCTGCTGCTCATGCGGCGCTGACTCACAAAAAGTAATCAGTTGTCAGTTGACAGTTTCCAGTAAACAGAAGAGCCCGGCTTCATGCGAAACCGGGCTCTTTTCATTTAATAGAACGAAAAGTGCACCCCACTTACCGCAAAGTGGGGTGCACTTTTTGCTTACCCTTCAAGTTCAGAAAGATACGATTTTAGATCATCCGGTAATTTTTGCGCTTCTATGAATTCAGATACAAACGCCATATAAGATTCCTTTGTAAGAAAAAATTCATTGACAAACTGGCGATCTACTAGAGTACCTTGTCGTTTTCCAATCCATTCTAAATAATTTGAATACGGCCAATCATTTGGATCACCCACGAATCCATCCTTAACTGGGTTTGTATGGATATACCGACATAGATGTAGTAGATAGCTATGGTTATCTACTTGCTTTGAGTGGTAATGACCTTCGAAGAGTGTTCCGCTCGTCCCATATCGCTTGTTGTAAGCTTTGCTGTAGCTGTTGAATAAATATTGCGGCAGCAATCCTGCAGATTTTTCTCCATCCTGGCGGATCAGGAAATGATAATGATTAGGCATCAAGCAATAAGCGATCGGGGTAAGATGCATTTCCCGACAATATTTTCTCATTTTTCGGATAACAAATAGATAATTCTCTTCTTCGCGGAAAATTGAAAGCTGTCGAGCACCTCGGTTGTAAATATGATAGAAATGATCTTTTAAGAAGGGTGGTCGATTGCGGTTCATTTCTTTGGGCGGTTCCAACGTGCACCCCACTTCTGAATAAGCGGGGTGCACGTTGGGTTTAAATATAATATCGCAATTATACCGCAATAATTTACTTGCGCCCTCCATAAAAATAAAGGGACTGCACCGAATTAGGACAGCCCCAGCCATAATTAATCAAATTCTTTTTCTTACTACTTTCTACTAATCGCCATTACTTTCAACCACCCTCACCCCTCGCCAAAATGCAACATGATCTTTGATTTGCACAGCCGCATTGCTCGGTTTCGGGTAATACCAGGCTGAGTCGCGGTTTTCCTCACCATCTACGACGATGTTGTAATAACTTGCCATGCCTTTCCAGGGACAGAGCGAGTTCTTCGTGCTGGATTTAAAATACTTCTTGTCTATCGATTCTAGGGGGAAATAGTGATTGCCCTCCACGATAACTGTATTATCACTTTCGGCAATGACTTCGCCATTCCAAATTGCTTTCATGTTTATTCCTTTATTTGTAACTACTCAGGCTGGTAATAACTTCTGAGAATCATAAACAACGCTAATAGAAATCAGATACAAAAATAACAAACAACCGATATATTAGAACACATTATGCCGTCACTCGATTTGGATCGCAAGCAAGCTGCGGAACT
>JADHTJ010000122.1 GCA_016785015.1 Anaerolineales bacterium | reverse complement strand
CTGGACCAAGTGTTCGGGCTATGAATCTTTGAGCAGGTAACCAAGCGCCCCCGCTTTGATCGCTGCGAAAACCTTCTCTTCCTCGGCAAAACTGGTGATTACCAGCAAACGGGCCTCGGGAAAATCTTTCTTGATTTCGATGATCGCCTCCACACCGCCCATCCGAGGCATGACCAGGTCCATCAAGATGACATCGGGTTGAAGGGATTGAACTTTTAGAACGGCCTCGCGGCCATTGGCTGCCTCGCCGATCACTTCCATGCCTGGTTCGCTGTCGATGAGGGTGCGCAGGCCTTTCCGCACGATAGCGTGGTCATCGCAAATCAAGATTCGAATTGTATCTGTCACCGGGGTACCTCGATTATTAAGCGAACGCCTTCTCCTGGGGATGTGTCGATTTCCAAGTTACCACCAATTTGGGCGGCTCGCTGGCGGATATTTCCCAAACCCATGCCCCCAGCCTGCTTGCTGTCTTCAGGGTCAAAACCCTTGCCGTCATCGACGACTTCTAAAATCATGAGGTTGTCATCAGTTTGAAACTTCACCGTGATCGCCGAGGCGGCGGCGTGTTTCAAAGCATTGTTCAAAGCTTCAGTGGCGATGGCATATAACGCTTCTTCAACCTCAATGGGCAGATCAACGATATTGCCCGCAACCAGACGGGCTTCGACCCCGGCGCGCTTTTCGACCGCGTTTAGGCGCTGGTGCAAGGCCCCTAAGAAGCCTTCGGCGTCTAATGCGGGTGGCCGCAGTTCGTAAATCAGCAAGCGCATTTCTTTAAGTGCCTGCTGGGCCACTTCTTCGATCTCGGCAAAAGATTCTATCGGGCTTTCTAATTTCCCGCTGATGGCCAGGCGGCGCCAGCCAGCCGAAAGCAGGGTCAGGCTGTACAAAGATTGGGTGACCGAATCATGCAGTTCGCGTGCCAACCGGTTGCGCTCTTCAGTAGTAGCCAATTCTTTGACCTGGGCGGTATAGGCCGCCAGTTGCTGGTTTTTCTCTTGGAGTTGGGATGAGAGCAATTCGGCTTTTTGCTTGCTCTTTTGCTCGTTCAGGCGCATTTGGGTAAAGATGACCACAAATAATATGGCTGCGCCAAATGCAGGGATCGAACGAAGCACGGTCGTCCAATCTGAATTGTGCAAACCACTCGGTAGGGCCATTGCCAACCCCGTAACAATGTAGACCGGCCAGCGCCACTGATGGGGTAAAATTTCCACCGCCCAACCGATCATCGGTAAAGCCAGCAGCCAGGTGCCGGTATTGCCCAACACCCAGCCGATGCTAAAAATCAGCAAGCTCTGGATAGAAAAGAATACCAATCCTGCCCAGTGCAGCGGGAGGCGATCAAAAATCCACTCGCCTTTCAAGCCCAACAACAAATATAAAAGACTTAAGCCTCCGCCGATGATCAGTTCTGCGCCAGAGAAAGAAAAAGGTGCACCAGTTTCATCGCCAAATAAATTCAAAACTACCCCAACCAACACAACGATTATATAAGCCAGGTTGGTATGGTCTTGGGGGTTGGATGTTGGTTTTTCAGTCATGGTTTTATGAACTTCCAGCATTCATTTAAAGAAGAAAAGCTTACATTGACGAATTCATCACCAGGATGAAAGCCCCAACCGTCAGGATGGCGAGGGTTGCTCCGATTCCCAGGATAATCTTGGCCATTTTTTTGTAGCTGGTGGAATAATACAAAATTAGGCCAACTAAAATGATGATAATCCCAACAGGAAGACCAAACGATAATGGCATCAAACAACTCCTTATCAAGAGATTATTCCCAGCTCGCGCGCCAGGGCAACCGCCTGGGTGCGGTTCTCGGCGTTGAGCTTGCTCATGATGCGGCTGATATGGGTCTTGGTGGTGCCCAGGGCGATGATCAACTCGTCAGCGATGGCGCGGTTGCTCAGCCCCTCGGCAAGGAGCTGTAAAACTTCCAGTTCGCGCTCGGTGAGCGGATCCGGCAGTGAACTTTGATCGAGCGCTTGACTTGCGCCCCGAACAATTTTGGCTTCATAGGCCTTGATTTGTTCTTCCTGCCCCGGCGTGAGTTGGTGCGTGGCAACAAGGTGTTTGGTTTTTTCCATGAGCGATCGGGCAGCCTCAGGGTTGCCTTCAAGATTCTCGATGTAGGCAAGGGCGAGATAACACCCTATCTGGCTGTCTGGATTGCGCCATTTTTCTCCCAATTCCAAACCGGTCTGAGCGAATTGACGGGCGCTTGCCAGGTTCCCTTGCGCGATGCGCAATTCTGCCAGACTGGATTGAACTCCCGCGGTGATTGGTAATGGCTGTCCGTTGCGAGTTGTGCCAATTTGCAAAGCTCGGTGAAGGATACGTTCGGCATCTGCCAGATTCCCCTTTTGCAGAAGGATGTCGGCTGCCGAATTCAAAGCCGGTACGGCCACATGAATGTTCCCGGCCTGGATGCCAAGTTGGGCAGCCTCCTGCATCGAAGCCAGGGCCTGCTCGAGATCTTGCTGCATAAAATAAATGCCACCCATCACAAAGACCACCACACAGCGCACGGAAGGGTCATCTTCGGGCAGCAATTCGAGCGCAAAATTAGCCTGTCTCATAGCCTTGTCCGGGTTGTTTTCTCGAGCGGCGAGATAGGTTCGAATGGCCGCGATCTGACCGCGCAGGGGATCGAGATCCTCCGGTTCATCCAGGTTGGGGAAGTTGCTCTCGGCGGTGGTCAGGTAGGCTTCGATATTCTCCGCACTCCCGGTTAGCAGATACACCCAGGCTGCGGTCACCCCCATTTCAGGACGGCTGGCAATGATCTCAGCCGGGAATTTATCCAGCCAGCCCAGCAGCGTCCCCAGGCTGCCAGCCTTGAGCAGTTCCATGGCCTGACTTTCAACAACCTGCGCCGCGAAGGGGTAATCCCCGCCTGCCAGGGCGTGCTCAATCGCTTCCGCTGGCAGGTTGTTTTCTCGAAACCACCCCGCGGCCTGCAGGTGCAAATCCGAGATTTTATCGGGATAAACCCGTCCCAGGCGGTTAGCCATCACGTCGGCAAAGAGGCGGTGATAGCGGAACCAGCAGCGCTCATCGTCCAGGGGGCTGAGGAACAGGTTGGCTTCTTCGAGCCTTTCCAGGGTTTGCTGCCCCAATCGCTGTCGGGTTACCGCCTCGCAAAGCGGGCCGCACAAACGCTTGAGGATCGATGTTTGCAGGATGAATTGCTGAGTGTCATCGGGCTGCCCCCGGACGACCTCTTCGGTCAGGTAATCCAGGATGAAACGGTGGCTGCCGCTGAATGCGGCGATGAATTCGCCAACGTCCGATCTGCCTTTCAGGGATAAGGCAGCCATCTGCAAACCTGCAATCCAGCCCTCCGTCCGGGTTTCCAGGGAGTGAATATGCTCCGGGGAGATTTCCAACTGCATGGCCTGGTTGAGGAAGGGGGTGATTTCCTCGCTGGTAAAACGCAGATTGGTGGCGCGCAGTTCGGTCATCTGCCCGCGGGCACGCAGGCGGGCCAGCGGAAGCGGCGGATCAGCGCGGCTGAGCAGGATCAAGTGACACTGGGCAGGCAGATTCTCGATGAAGAATTCCAGGCCTCGGTGGATGGATTGGTTGGTGATCAGGTGGTAATCATCGAGTACGATCAACAGTTTCTCTGGGAGCGTAGCGATCTGATTGATTAAAGCCGTTAGGCTGATTTCCAACGGTGGCGGCTCTGGCGATTCGATTACGCTATGCACCTCTTCCCCCAGGCTCGGAGCAACCGTCTGTAATGCGGAGATCAGGTAAACCAGAAATCGGGCCGGATCGTTATCATGCTCATCGAGCGATACCCAGGCTGTTTGCCCCGATCTTTGCTGATCTGCATGGTTGAGCCAATCGGCGGCCAGGGTGGTTTTGCCAAACCCGGCAGGGGCGGCGACCAGGATCAGGCGATGCTCTGCCAGCAAACCTGCATCGAGCATAGTGTGCAAGCGCGCACGCGGCACGCATGACGGAGAAGGGGCAGGCATATGGAGTTTGGTCTGCAAGATCGCTGTGGACATGAGAGCCTCCCAGACAAGGGTAAGCTCATTATATCAAAGTTGAGATGGGAACTCGAATTACGATACAGAGGGGGATTCTTAATTGAGGAAGTCACGAAATAAACTACACTTCGAGTAGTTTATTTGAAGATCATGAAAGCGGCGCAAATTGAAAACAGAAGGATAGATAAGTAAAAACACATGATTAATATTGACTCTTTACACGGGGGGAAGTACAATGTCACCAGTTCGATATTGAGAGAAACAAAGCTCTTTTTAAAGCAAAAAACTGCCCAAATTGGTGCAGTAGTCACTTAGGAAGTCGAAAAAGGGTTTCCTGCGGGTTCTGTCTACCCTGAATTACTTCGGGTGGTGACCACCCCCGTCGGGACCGCCTGAAGTAAAATCACCACCCCAGAAAGTTCGGAAGGGAATTACTCCCCCGAACTTTTTTGTTTTTTTTATACAATCGGGGAGGGCTTATCTCATCTGAGTTGTCGGGATGAGGTTTTTGCCATTTGGGGGGATACTTTGCTGATACCCCATTCATATTCCTCATACAATTTCATCATGCCAAGAGCAGGCACGTTAGGCGACCCACAACCATATAAGTTCTTCGGGAGATATGCTGGGATTCCTTTCTGGCCTGGTGGCTTGACCCTACTCGCCGCCGCGCCTGGAATAGGGAAGACTTCCTGGTTATTGCGGATGATCTTCGAAGGAGCCGATGCTGGAGTCCCCTCTGCTATCGGTTGCTACGAACATACAGCCTTAGAGTTGAAATACAGACTGCGATGCCAGGCAGAAGCAGCCGTTGGAGGCCCTCATGACCAGGCAGTGGCAGAAGATACAGAGCAGTTCCTGGTCCGAGGTGCTGAGACTGTGTTGTTACCACTCTCTGATCAGGAAGACACTATCCGCTGTATCGAAGACATTCTGATAACTGATTATGGGTTTCCTGTGAATGGCCCTGCACTCCTGGCTGTGGATTATCTACAGCGAATACCGGTCATTGGATTGACGGGCAGGATCAGCGAAGATCTGCGCGCAGGTGAAGCGGCTGCCAGGCTAAGAGCACTTTCTCGCAAACATGACTGGGCCATTATCGCGGCAGCAGCTTTGAGTAAAGACAACTTCGACGTTGGGGACCTAGATGATTCTGTCCTGACGGCCCTACTAGGTGATGAACGCGTCCCTTATGAAGCTGATCGTGTGTATGTAGCGTATCAAGCTGGTGAAGTCCAAGAGTGTGGCTGCGTTCGTCTGGGGGTACACACATCCAAAGACCGGACTGGCCCTAAACGATCTTGGGAGATGAATTTTTGGGGTGAACGTTTTTACCCATCGCTGGATACCACCCACCCTTGACGATGGCCCTATGGCAGAAGCCACTGATTTCTTTGTCCTTCTATTAGAAGAAGCATGGGTTGCCTTGGTCGGTGCGATGGTTGCGTTTGCAGCTTTGGCATTATTATCTCAGGCTCTCAAGACAACGTCCGCCAGTATGCTGGGTGCCAGCATATACGTCTGGGAGGCTATCGCAGCTGGAGTTGGCGTCATACTCCTGGTGCTGTTTGGATTTCTTGGCGTTCCGTCGATTGTAAGGGCAACACAATCAGCTATCCCTGCGAGTGCTGGATGCGGGCCAATTGTTGTTTTAAGCGAACTATCGGCATCAATTATTGGTGGCATAGCTGCCTTGCGTATGCTTCGGTCCGTTTTTACCGCAATAGTCTACGCGGCAGCAGGAGGCAGTGGTGGAATGGCTCACGCATTGCTAGAGAGTGGTGAAGCTATTCTCGGGATGCTTCTGGCCAGTGTTGCCATCCCCGTATCTGCTCATTTTCTAGGCGCATGTTAGAGGTGCAACTATGACCCATAAATTCCTGATCGCTGTGTACACGTTCCACCCCCATCTGTTTCCATTACTCGATGGCGGAGACGATGGAGGCGGCGGAGGCAGCGGGATGTTCGATAAAGCTTTAGAACAGATCAGGCTGATCGCACAAGACGCATGGGGCTTCCTGATCGGTCTATTCGTCATCGTTGCTTTGCTGGGCGCTTTGTGGCTTTCCCTGCAAGGCACAGCTGGCGCAGCCTTTGGCGGCTCGAGAATGACCGGTATGGCCATCATCGGAGCCGTCGGCCTGATCGTCCTGGTCATCTTCGTCTTCCTGGTGCTGCCAGAAATGGGCGGTATGCTGGAAGGCCTGCAACCCGATCCCCCCTTCTGATATGTTCAATGATCGTGATTTAGCCATTCTGGGTGTGGGGGCAGCCTTGGCGGTGATGTGTTTGTTGCTGCCGTTCGAGTTTTCTGTAAAGGTGGTTTTTGGCATCATCCTCCTGGCACTCGCTATGGTGTTAGCCCTTCTTCGTTTGGGACCTGACCGGGTACCACTGGAAACTTGGTTTTACCGCCGTTTCCGCTTCTGGCTGGGATCTCATCGGTTTGTCTACCACCGGGAAGGATATGCAGTGGGGAGTGAACTAGGGCATGATGATCGTGTACCAGCAGCCAAACCTGGCTTCTGGCCTGCGTACCTGGCGTTTGATGAGGTTGGCTTGTATCCACTGATGACGGCTTTTATGGCTGTGGTGGGGACATATTTCGTTGTCTGGATCCATGACGGCGGTGGCAATGACATCGCTTTATTTTTCGAGATGTATTTGAGGTAGGAGTATATCCATGGGCACGCTTTTTGCATTTGTGGGCGCTTTATCCCTGGCAGCGATCCCGGTCACTCTTGGCTGGCGGCGAACGATCAACGAGGCCAGCATGGCGCGCGCCATGGGGCTGGCTGTGGATGATAAGAAGTTCGATCCGGAGAAATTTGCCAAACAAACCGGCACAGGGCTGAGTTTCAACCAATTGATATTTGGATTTCTAGCCTGGGTCGGCGGCGGTTTTGTGGGGGGAATGATGTTGAGCGGTATTGCAGCTTTTCTCTTCGCCATTGCAGGTGGCTTGTTATATGCTGGCACGTTGACCAGTCGCCAACAACAATTCCGCCTGAGCCAGGCAAAAGACATCCTGCGAGGCCTGGGTGTCATCGAGACGCTGCTAAGCCAGGGAAAACCACTCAACGATGCTATCGCGGAAGCGGCCAACGCGGTTGGGCCTGATGGCCAGATGGTGTTGACCGATTTGGTGGTACGGTTGCGTTCGGAATCTGCCGACCAAGCACCAGCAGCAGTGCGCGTATGGACGACCATCTGGCACAATCCCGCCGTGGATATCGTTGGAACAGCTCTATTGACTTCCTTAGAGGAGCGCATCGAAATCAGCCCCTTAGTAGGTGCATTACGGCGCACCTTGACCGACATCATCGAAGTATTATCCAAAGCACGCGCAGCAGCCAAAGGCATCGAATGGCAGGCGCGTTTTCTAGCAGTTTTCCCCCCAGCGGTGATTGTTTTCATCTCCTTGATGACACCGGATGTGGGGCGGTTGTATTCATCAAATCCCTTGTACTTGCTGCCGGTGTTGATCGGCTCTGGCGCGTCTTATATGCTATCTACCCGGATGATCCGCAATGGCCTTTCCATCGAAGCTTCTATGGGACTCGAGGTGGGCAGGCAAGGGGAGATCGAATTAGATCGCCTTGGCCGTGTGTTGTAAGGACGATGAAATGGACAAGCAGGCTGTTCGTAGGGAGTTTTCTGGCAATCCCGTTCCTGTGTGGCCTGTTTTTCGTCATCATCTATATAGCCCTGATCGCGTTGACGATTCCGCAACTTCCCGCTTGGGCGCAGGATGATGTGATCGAATGGATGTTGGGAGTACCCAAAGAAGTCGGCACTGAACCCTACGATATTGGGGCCGCTGAATATGCGGTAGCCACTGATGATCTTGATTGGCTAGAGACGCATGATTATGTACCAGCCATGTTTGCCAGCCAGGGTGTTCCCTGGGATGATTTCATCCACCCAAACGATTTATCCCTTCCTGATGGGATCCCTTTCGACCATGCCCCTCTTGTCAATTGTCTGTTTGGAGACCCCAACTATCCAAATCATTCTGGAGTTGATTTTCCTGAACCCGGGGGAACGGAAGTTTTCTCGACAATGGCAGGCAAAGTGGTCTGGGCAGATTGGAACGGCCCCTGGGGAAACCTGGTCGTGGTCGAGAACATCGGCATTCAAACCTATTACGCACATCTCAGAGCTATCGACGTCATCGCTGGGCAAATCATTCCCGTTGGAGAGTTGGTTGGAGAAGTGGGCACCACCGGATTGAATGCACAGGGAGAACCGACGTCAACCGGCGATCATTTGCATTACGGCATCAAGGAAAGAACAGGAGAAGACAGCTACGTATGGCGCAACCCGGCGGATTACTTCGGAGAGGCTGATTTGCTCAAGATTCGTTGTCCCGAGGATTGATGGCATTGCTCGGAGTATCGTAGATGGTTTACTGTATAAAGCACAAGTTGTGTTTCGATGGTTGGGAAAGCTTGCAATTGGGGGAGAACCGCTGGAGCGATACTTTTATCCGAAGGGTGTCAGCGCAAGACGGCTTGCCTCCCACGGATTATGCCATAGCGATCAAGCAGTTGGTCAACCTGCTTGTGGATAAAGATGGCAAAGGACGCCCTTCTGCCTCCATCTGGGTGTCTGTCCAGGATGATAAGGGGACCTGGTTCGCCAGGGAAATAAAGAAATCCCTTGAAGGGGTTTCACAACCAGTTGCTGTGACAATAGAAAACGTTCATCCTCGCTTGGTCGACTTCTCCTATTATCCCAATACAAGCACCACCCCATCTCCCGAGCCTCCCCAGAAAACTGATCCCATCCCAGAAGATATTACAGAAGCTGAATTATTCTGTTTGAGAGTATTAACCCGCCTGGAGTTAGGCTTCACCGCCGAAATTGCTTCCTTGACGAATATGAGTCGCCCAACGGCACGGCAGGCACTGCATAGTTTGACCAATCGTGGGCTGATCCATCACCTGACAGAAAACGAGAAGTATCCTGTATGGCAAATTCGACGCAAAGGATTATCCCTTGCCCTGCGAAGTTGGCGGGTTCCATCTGGCGCATCTTTCCGATCCCGTAGTGAGCGCAATCGCCACAGCGACGGACGTCACCGTCGAGTTGCTAGACTGTGGCCTGCCTGGTTGCGAAAAGCCTGGTCGCACACTGAAATTTGGGCTGGTTGGAGCGAGGTTACTTTGGGAGGTTATCTACGCCCTGACGCATTGGTCTGGGGGGAATTGCACGCTCGTGAGACGTTATTTGTGTTGGAGGTAGAACGGGGGAATAGATCGAGTACACGGTTAGAATTGAAAGCCCAGAGGAAACTAAACCGGGCGCTCACTTACACCCGAGAGTTCTCACTACACCTCGTATTTGCAATCTTAGGGCCAAATTGGGTTCTCGACGCTGAGATAGGGGCATTTCGCAATCTGCCCGACGATGTAGCCTTGGTGTTGGGGGATTGGAAAGCGTTTGGGGAATTACCTGCTCCAAGATGGGGGTTTGTTCGGAGATTGTGAAGAGTTTAAGAGAAAAGGTTCGAGTCGCAGTGGGGGTACCAACCGAGACCCATCCCGAACGGCATTCACAAACCGTTGAGCAGTTTCTTGCCTTGGTTCGCTTCGAAAATCGGAGCAAATTAGCAGAGCTGCCCATCGAGTTGGAAGGCAGAGTTCGGGATGAATTCGTTAACTGAGTCCAATTACTCCTACCACAATAAAAGCGTTATGCTTTTAGAAAACCATCTATCTGTTTCAGCTGCAGCCATGATAACAAATTACAATGCTCAATACCTGAGACGGTTGTTACGCGCCGACAAACTCGAAGGAATCAAGATTGGGCAAGTTTGGCTAATTAAGTTAGGTTCGCTGAGAGAATATCTTCAACAAGCAGAAAAAATATCTGATCAACGGTACGGGCCAAAATAATTTACTCCAAACATCTGATAGAGCGACTGACTTCGAAATCCACAGGCGAAATATCCACCCCGTATATCTGGGTCTATTGTGTCTACAGGGTGCATTGTGTCTATATATGGGGGTCGGTTTTTGTCCATTTTGTCCATAAAATCCATATTTTCCACCCTGGTTGCACCTTAATTGCACCTTAATCAACCTGGAAAGGCGACTCGCGTTCACTATTTGTAATTATAGATCCGAAATGGGTTTCACCAGACAAAGAAAGGCAACAGAGTTGGCATCAACTGTATGAGAAAAAATCCCCGTCTGAAGTGGGGATTTCTGTCGAAATGAAAGAATTACTGAATTCAAGAATATGGGTAAAACTAGATCGCTCGCATATGATTATTTCTCGCATTATGCTCAACTTCTGCTAATCCTAAATGCTCCATTAATGGTGGGATATAGTTAGCAAATCTACCACGTAATCCTTTTCGCAATCCGTACCATCCACTTACTGGATTACCTTCCGAGCGCGCCCATGCTTCAACTGTACCTTCTTTTGGTTGTTTCTGTTCGTCAGTGCTTCCGAGCATCATCCAATCCCCATTCTCTTTTAGCATGGCGTGCAAATCTTCCAAACACCGTAGTTGATAGCTTAGAGTTGTTTTCCCTACAACACATATCAGAGCAGGCGGATCTGCTGATTCATCACGATACAATTGATATTCTGATTTACCTGGTGGGGTTTTTAATACCCATGGATCTTCCTTAGTCCCTTGGCCTTTTACATTTGTCATATCATATTTCCTATTCGTTTATTTGATGGGTTATTGAGAGAATTGTTTCTTATTCAACACTATTTTCAACCGCAGCTTTAATATCGTCAAGATCCTTGATTAGTGCATCTTTCGTAGCTTTCTTAAACATAAATCCAGTTAGAGCTGACATAACCTTTGCGCCAAAAGTTTGGGGTTCTCCAGAAAATTCCATTTTCAAAGTAGATTTCCCATTATTTTCGGTTATGAAAAAATTAGTTAGGTATATTGCGCCATGACTTTCTGGATGGACTTTATAATATTCGTTCTCAACGGCTTCTGTCACCCACATGATTTCTGTAGCGGTCTGACCAAATAAAGTTCGAGTTTCATGCCATTTAAGCCCAACCAGCCCTTCAGTTGGGTGATCAAGAATTTTCACTTCTTCAATGCCACTAATAAAATTCGCTGAGTTTTCGATGTCAGTAATAACTCCCCAAACGTCTTTTGCTGATGCCTGGATACTTTGTTCAACTTGCAATTTCATTTTCAACTCCTTTAGAAAATAATATTATCTAAACATTTTGATGAGTTGGCAATGAATATTCTTACAATTAAGCTCTTACCCCAAACCTGCTGATTCGAAGTTGCGGAAAAAATCGTCCATCCCATATATAGGGTCCATTGAGTCTTCTGAGCGGAATATATGGGGGTCAAAACGTCTTTTGTGTCCATTTTTTCTATAATTTCCATACGGGTTGCACCGGGAAGAGGGAAAGGCAGCTTGATCCTTATGTTTGATGGGCAAATTCAATAGGCCCAATTGGAAATGAACCAACGACCTGGTGGTTTCAGGTTTTTATTCCGATTAGGCTACACTATTTCTTGACGAAAGGGGATATTGTGCTATGCTGATAAAGGGAAAGAATAGGGGCAATAACAGCTTGGTTGATGAAATCGATATAATCAATTATTACTTATCTAATCTTTTTCTATGTAAATAATAAAAATAGAGTGACAAAATGAACGACCAAAAAAAAACCAAAGACCAGCTTATTATGAAATTGGAAGAAATGCGCCGTTTTGTTGCCGATTTGGAGCAGTCCCAAATAGAGTTTGAGCAAGTGGAAAAAACCATTCAGAACAGATTTGACTTAGAAAAATTGGCAAACCAAATATCTATATCATTTGTGAATGCAGATGGCGCCGAGATTGATAGCGCGATTACTTCGGCTCTTGAAAAGATCGCCCATTTCGCCGGAGCGAATCGGAGCTCGCTTTTTCTCCTTTCAGACAATATGGAAGTGCTTACCAATACCCATGAATGGTGCATGGATTCAGATGATTCTCAAATTGCCTTGCTGCAAGATATACCTTTTTCGACGTTCGGATATTACCAAAAATTATTGTTGCAATTTGAAACTATTGCGATTTCCAAACTAACTGAATTACCCTCGGATGCTAAGGGTGAGTGGAAATGGATTAGAGAACACGGTTTTCGATCATTGTTATTCATCCCCCTTATAAAGCAGTCTCGGCTAATGGGTGCACTCGGATTTTATGGCGAAATTAAAAAAGAGATTAATTGGTCGTCCGACTTAATCGATATGCTTAAATCTGTGGGAAATCTAATTCTCAACACCTTAGAACGAAAAAGGGTGATGTCAACCTTGCAGGAGAGTGAAGAACAATATCGTCTTCTTTATGAAAATATCCCTGTTGGAGTTGGTGTTGCAGACCAGGATGGTAATCTCTTGAGTTTTAATGAAATCCTGCTCACTCCTGGCGGATATGCCCCTGAAGATATTGCTGAGATCGGACAAGTAGATCAACTCTATGCAGACCCCCTTCAGAGGGAAGAAGTGTTGGGGCTTTTACAGAAACAAGGATTTGTTGATAGTCATGAAGTGGAATTTAAGCGTAAAGATGGCACAATCTACAACGCATTGATGTCTTTGACTCCAATACAGATTAACGATAAGCGATGTATTCAAGCTGTGGTTGAGGATATCACGCTTCGCAAGATGGCGGAGGATGCATTGAGAGAGTCTGAAGAATATCTTTCCAGTCTGATGGAATCGATCACCGATGCTGTCTTCATCGTAAGGATGCCAGAACGACGCATTGAATATGTAAACCCTTCGATCAGTGATATCTTTGGTTATTCGCCAGAGGAAGTAATCGGTCACACAACGCGAATGCTCTATAAAGAAGAAGTTGATTTTCTCACCTTTGCAGAGAAAATTCAAACTGTCATGGACAAAGGATTTTCTGTATACAGAGGCGAAGAAAAGCTCCTTCGGAAGGATGGATCTTTATTCTGGGGAGAGCTTGCAACCAGGTTCCATAGTGCAAATGGTGAACTGGATAGGGTGATAAGTGTGGTGCATGACGTCACTGAGCGTAAACGGGCGGAAGTGAAGTTGCAAGAAAGTGAGGAGAGATTCCGAAGTATTTTCGAAACGACCCCCGTTTCTATCTGGCAGGAGGATTTTTCAGCAGCCAAAGCCGCCATGGATGAGCTCAAGGCAGATGGGGTTGGTGATCTGCGAGAGTATTTCTACGAAAATCCGGCATTCCTTCAGAAGTGTGCTGATTTGATTAAGGTTTTGGATGTGAATGAAAAAACGATAATGATGTTTAATGCACAAAGCAAAGAAGAAATGCTCGGCTCTCTAGAGAAAGTGTTTACGGAAGAAACTCCGGAAATACTTATAGAAGAGCTTCTGGCATTAGCAGAAGGTAAAGGATATTTCGAGGGAGAGACGGTCAACAAAACCTTGGATGGAAAACGAAAAAACATTCTTATGACAATGGCTTTCCCATCCGAGAATGAGAGGCTCGATAGTGTCCTGGTCAACATGATGGATATCACCGAGCGGGTGCAGGCAGAGGAGAAAAATACGCATACCCTAGCTCTGTCAGATGCCACTCTCGAATCGACAGATAATGGCATATTAGTGATTGATAATTTTAGAAAAGTCGTCAAATCTAATAACGAGTTTGCCAAACTTTGGCGGATACCTAAGGATATATTAGATCGTGGTAGCGATGATGAGTTGCTGGATTTTGTTCTAGATCAGCTGTCGAATCCAGAGCAGTTCATTAACAAGGTTCAGGAGCTTTATGATAATCCAGAACTCGAGAGTTTCGACGTGCTTGATTTTAAGGACGGGCGAATTTTCGAACGTTTCTCAAGGCCGATGCTTATCGATGGCAAGCCATCAGCTAGAGTTTGGAGCTTTCGTGATGTCACTGAGAAAGAAAAGGCTAAACAAGAATTACAGCAAGCACACGACACTCTTGAAGACCGCGTTAGGGAGCGTACAAAAGAGTTAGAAAAAATGTTAAGTTTGATGGCAGGTCGCGAAGTTCGCATGGCGGAGCTGAAAAAAGTGATCAAGAAATTGCGAAAACAATTAGGTGAGGCTGGTATGGAACCGGTGGCCGAGGATCCGCTGATACCGGCAGAGGATGGATATTAAAAAAGGATTTCCTATTTGAAATCTGTCTTGCGATAAATGAAGCTAGCATAAGCAAAAGAAAAAAGCAGGGCAGCTAAGATAAGCTGTCCTGCTTTTGATTACTTCAATCCGTTGGATTATAGAGCAACAACGTCTTGAGCATTGGGGCCTTTTTCGCCCTGCTCAACACTGAACTCTACGCGCTGGCCTTCGTCAAGACTTTTGAAACCTTCACCAATGATAGCGTTGAAGTGTACGAACACATCGCCACCAGCATCACGCTCGATAAAGCCGTAGCCTTTACCACCATTGAACCATTTAACTGTACCTTGTTCTTTAGACATGATTTGAAACTCCTTTCTTCTAAAATTTACTACGTTACGCATGGGTTCCAAATCAAGGTATTATCTATTATCAGAACTTCTGTTTAACAAGCGGTAAAGTTTAGCACATAGCGGAATAGTGTGTGTAAGATTTTTATTCCATAGAGGGTTCAATACCCCGCCGCTCTGCGGCGTGATAGTATTACGGCATGAGCCGTCTTATCAGAAAAAGTCATAATGTGTCGAGATTGGTGTATCATTTTGTATGTCCAGCAAAATACAGGAGGGTAG
>JADHTJ010000121.1 GCA_016785015.1 Anaerolineales bacterium | reverse complement strand
TGTATTAGTCAATAGAAGGCTGAACACCGCAGAGTCGCAGAGAACGCGGAGATTCTCGCATTTTACAGGAGAAAAACTCTGCGAACTCCGCGTCTCAGCGGTGAAAGTTGCATCAGAATTGTGTTCAATCTACCCTTGATCATTACAGTTTCGTCAAAAAATGATATGGAGATTCGCGCATATGTCTGGATAGTTCCACCAGTTCTAGAACCCGATCAACAGTTTCAGTACCAAGGGTTTGACGAATTGTGTCTAGATCAAGCTGATTTTCTATATAATATAGGATTTGGTCCACAGCAGTAAACTCACCCATTAACGCCCCTTTATCATTTACACCCGGCATCAAATCCGGATCAGCGGCTTTGTTGCGGATATAGTCTGGGAGTTGAAGGAATTCGGCTACTTCTTCGAGTTGGCTGCGATAGAGATGAAGAACCGGCATAACATCTGCACAGTGATCTACTCCCCATTTGGAGAATGTGCCAGTCATCCACTCGGTGCGGTTTGCAGCGCCAATTACCAGGAGATTGCGGACTTCAGCAAATTGATAGACTATGACCATGCGCGTGCGGTGTTTTGCGATGGCATAGGCGTTGCCTTTGGCCAGCCATGAATTTGCTTCAGGGTGTAATCGGTAGGCTAGAAGTTTGTTACTCTTATTTTTAATTATTTTTGATTTAGCGAAGTCGACGAGCGCGCTGCGCAACTGTCTAGTTGGCAGAAATCTTAAAGGTAGCAATTTGTATGAGCCTGCTGTCCTTAGGATGGGTGAAATGCGTTTTGTGGTGAGTTTTATGCCCAGGTGATTGGCAAATTGTTTGGCATGTTTCCTGTGAATGGGTTTGCTATCTCGCTCTGGCATGTTAAGTAAATGTACTCGTTCTTTTCCAAGGGCGCGAATTGCCAGCGTAGCAGCGACTGCTGAATCAAGCCCCCCACTCAAAGCGACAACCGCGCCATCTCTCTGGAGAAAATCTAGCTTTTCCCTGATCAATTTCTCAATTTCTTGGCATGTTGATTTGGGATCAATGTCCAGTGATTTGGAATTCTCAATTGTCATTGCAAATGTCAACTCAACAAATTCACAATTTGAAACCATCTACTAAGAACTTGATGCCGGAGCGGACATGGCGCTCAGTGTCAATAAGGTTTTTATCATATACCCATAAGGCTATTGTTCCCTCAAATACAGCGCCAATTGCAATGGCAGCTTCTGTGGCATCGATCTCTTTGAATTCGCCAGATTCAACACCTTGTTGGATGATTGGAACCAAGATCTCCATGTGGTCAGCGAGAAAACGTTTAAAGGCTTTTTGGATGTATTTTGATCGGAAGGCAATAGAAAGAAATTCAAAAGAGATTGAGGGAAATCTTAATAACTTGATCATATCGAGGATTATCCGCTCGGTGTACGTAGAAATACGTGCGGATGATGACTCATCAGAAGAAACAAGCGTTTCTAATTCCTTGATTTCTTTCGAGATGAAGTTATCAAAGATCCCAAGGATGATCTCGTCCTTGCTTTTGAAATACCAATAAAGTGTTCCCTTGCTGAGACCTGATTTTTCGACAATATCATCCATACGAGTTTTTTGGATGCCTTTCTCTTCAAAAACATTTGCTGCGGCATCTAATATTTGAACTTTTCGTTCTTTGCTTTTATCTGGGCGAGGGGACATGCAACCTCCAAAGATTATGTCTAAACTGACTGGTCAGTCTAATTTGATCATAATCGCAATTTTGCGTTTGTCAAGTATTTTGTCTCCCTCTAGTTGAGATAAAAGCTCGCACAAAATCAGAGAACTCTTAGATTCAGCTAGTCATTGTGAGCGCGCATGCCGCAGGCGTGCCTCGCTATGCGCGCCTTCGGCGGCCCATTGGAACCTATCAAATCTGTTAGTTTGTACAAACTTTCGCAAACTGAACCAAACTAAGCCTAACAGAAAAATTGATTATCTAATGCTAGAATTTCACTGAAGTAAGCAACCATTTTTTTTCTGGCCCTTTTCTTAATTTTCTGATTTTGGAGGCATATCATGATCGCAATACGTTCGAAGAGCATGCGGGTGTTGGTTCTACTCGTATTTGCTATTATTCTGGCAGCGGCCACATACGGTTTCGCAGCTGCGAATACTTTTAGTGGCGGTTCAACGGTTGGCCGCATGGGCGAGGGTTCAGGCGCAATATCGGGGTATGATGTAACTTCTGTGAGCTTCACATTGAATTCTGCAAACCCACACCAAATTACAGCAGTTGCATTAGTGCTAGACAATTCCGCAACGGGAGTGCAAGTTTCATTGGATGGCGCTACCTGGGATACTTGCTCTGGAAGTGGTGTTAACTGGAGCTGCACATTAGGTTCTGCAGTCAATGTATCGGCTGCAAATTCCCTGGATGTCTACGCAACCGATTTGTAGATTACAAATTAGCATCAAATTACCTCAATTCTCATCCTTCGTCGTCTCCTATAATATCAATCATAAGGATGAGAATCCTTAAGGGTGCGCCTAAATCGGTGCACCCTTTCTGTCTTTTTATGGAACATCTAATCAAAAGCCCATTTTCTAGAATTGCATCCTCAACTCTGTTTTTGGGGATTATATTTGGGTTGTTGTTTTTCTTCGCACCAATTCAAGTAGGTGGAAGAGCGGCTTTCGTCATCATTTCTGGAAACAGCATGGAGCCTGATTTCCGTATGGGGGATTTGGTTGTAGTAAGCAAAGGGCAAAATTATCGCATCGACGATGCTGTCGTTTATCAACACCCAGAAGAAGGCCATATTTTTCATCGCATTATCGGACAAGAAAACGGCAAATTTATCCTACAAGGTGATAACAATTCATGGGCTGATGCCCATCAACCAACCCCAAATGAGATCATTGGGAAACTTTGGTTGCGCATTCCGTATGGAGGTAGGGTAATCAGGTATTTTCGTTCACCGATTAATCTGACGGTGCTTACAACCGTCTTGGTTATTGCTATGTCAATATCTCCTAAAACGAAGGGTAGCAGGAAATCTAAGCGTCGGCAGAACAAAAAACAGAAATCTATGGATCAGGATAATAACGTTTCGATCAGCAAGAACATGGAGGGGGTCATCGTTTCGGGTGTGATTGCAATTGTTGCTTTAGTAATGGGAGTAATTGCTTTTATCCGTCCCGTTGATAGGATTGTAGATGACAACGTTGAATATCAGCATCTTGGCATATTAATCTACAACGCGCCAGATCCACAAGATATTTACGATACAGATGAGATTCAGACCGGGGAACCAGTTTTCCTAAATACAACATGTGAGGTGCGCTTATTCTTTTCATACCACCTGGATTCTGCCTATATGCATCCAGATGAAGCAGCCGGGAATTTTGGCAGCTACCGCGTCACTGTGCAGATCAGCGATCCCAATGGATGGAATCGTACAATTGGACTATCACCACTCACAGAGTTTGTGGGGTCTGGATTTACGGCGGGAATGAATATGGATTTATGCCATATTCGTGAACTGATCACTCAAATGGAAGAAATTACAGAAACGAAGAATAATTGGTATGATCTCACCATTCTTCCTGAAGTTTATGTTGTAGGAAGTGTTTCGGGACGCCCTTTAGAGGACACTTTTAACCCGAAGATTAATTTTGAAATTGATGAAAACCTGATGCGCTTGCCGCGGGATTTAGACAATGATGGATTAAGTGCGCTTGCACCAACGGGCTCAGGAGTTATTCTTGGCGCCAGAATGGCACATAATGCTATCAACATCTTTGGGTTGGCAATCCCCATCATATCTGCGCGTTGGATCGGCAGCGTCGCATTCTTTTTGGCACTTATTGGGCTGGTAGGATTTGGATGGCCAGTATATCAGGAATGGAGAAGCGGTGCTGCATCTCGAATCCGTGTACAGTACAACCCTGTCCTGGTGAACATTGAACCTGGCAACCTCTCAACCAATGGACAGGTGGTTAACGTAGAATCGTTTGATGATTTGGCTAAACTGGCAGACCGCTACGGGGCCATGATCCTCAGCGAAACCAATGGCAGCAGCACCAAATATTGTGTCCAGGACGGGGAGATTACCTATGAATATGTGCTCG
Source organism: Anaerolineales bacterium (assembly GCA_016785015.1). Taxonomy (GTDB): domain Bacteria; phylum Chloroflexota; class Anaerolineae; order Anaerolineales; family UBA11858; genus NIOZ-UU35. Next base: position 10,676 of record JADHTJ010000121.1, on the reverse strand, counting down.
AATCGAGCGAGACGGAATTAGTACTCCCCGGAGTGAGCTCTCTTCATCAGGCTATGCTGCAAGCTTTGGAACTCGAGGAATTTCAGCTTTACTACCAACCGATTGTTTCTACTGATGACAATCATATTATTGCAGCTGAAGCCCTGCTGCGCTGGTTCCACCCTGAAAAAGGCCTCATTTTCCCGGCTGAATTTATCTCAGTGGCTGAAGAAAGCGATATGATGGATCTGATCGACAACTGGGTGATTAATAATGCCTGCCAGCAATTAAAAACCTGGGCTGATGACGATATTCTCCCTGTGCTGATTTCTGTGAATGTTTCCCCTCAACGCTTTGTCCAATCTGATTTTGCAGATTGGGTGGCGAGAACGATTAAAGAAACAGAATGTGACCCACGCTATTTGCAGTTTGAGATCAATCGTGCAAATGCAATCGCGGGGAGCGCAATTGCATTAAGCCACTTCAGTATATTGAAAAAATTAGGGGTTCGTCTGGCAATCGATAATTTTGCGGCATCCACTTCAAATCAGGTTGATAGTGTCACTCGTATGCCGGTAAACAGTTTGAAAATTGACCGAACTCTTGTGAATCAAATTTCCCATACTCAAGAGGATACACGCCTGGTAAGTGCGGTAGTAAAAATGGCGCAAAGCCTGGAATTGTACGTAGTCGCTGAGGGTGTGGAAACAGAAGACCAGATGGCATTTCTAAGGGATCATGAAATCGACGCTGCACAAGGCTATCTGACGGGGCGCCCAATGCCCTCAATTGAAATCACTCCCATGTTGATTGAAGGTGTTGTGCTACCGAATTCAGATGAGGATTCAGATGATGTTCCGTAAACGAAGGTCAATTACATTATTAATTCTTGGATTATTGTTGCTGATTATCCTTAGTTTATTTACCGCATTTGCAGCTGTAAATGGTGTGCCAAGCATTCGCATGGATGAAGTAAGTGAAAATGTCAACCCTAATGATTTGAAACCCAGTGAATGCAATAGCATAAGCCTCAGCACTATTGTAAATATTGCCAATGGAGATTCCCCCACAGCAGGGAATGACCTTATTCTTGGAACCGGCAGTCAAGATGCAATTAATGGATTAGGTGGGGATGATTGCATTTTGGGTGGAGACAAGAATGATAATCTGTTTGGTGGGGAGGGGGATGATGTGATTATTGGCGGCCCTAATAAAGATTCGGTAGTCGGGGGAGATGGATATGATACTTGTTATGGTGGTGGCGGACCAGATAAAGCGCGTGATTTTGATTGTGAAGTTGTCAATATACCCTAATTAATTTGACTATTCCCAAAGAAGATCGTAGATTTGTCGTTTGTTTGTATCATTCAATTTAAACGGAGTATATTTTGTCTAAAGTTATCAATCCTAATCGACCTGGAAAAGAACGTGATTGTTTGAGAAAAGCTGTTGCCCTGGCATTACGAGAGATGATGAAATCTCCCGAGCACGATGACAATATGAGAGATATGGCAGCTTTCATTGCACTGTCTTTAGAAGCGATCTCGGAGACTATTGAAACAACTGTGACGGCCTGGGAGAAGCGCGATTATTGGGTCAAGGCCGATCGCTTTCGCATGAATTAGGTTTGGGCTGATCTCTTGGGAGAACAAATGTGTCAGGCTACTTTGGCTGAAGATTAGAGTCAGATTGCACAGGATGCGGTACAGGTGGGTCAAGCTTTGGGTATATTCAAGTATCGCCGCGACACCGTATGGGCACACCCTGGATGGGCGCCTGGAAAAAACTCCATTTGTCCCGTTTCCCATATGTGAAAGTTTGATATCTCTCAAAACAACAGAGGAGATCCTTCGCTGGCCGCAGGCCCGCCCCGGCGCGCTCAGAGTTGTTTGAAGCAAAAGTGACTGGCGATGAATCAGCGGGCTAAAATTTGCGGCCGGATCAATCCAGCTGTTAGTCCAGTCGGGTTTAGCTGACATCAGTATTTAGCCTGGGAATTCGATTCCCAGGAGGCCTTCGAAAAAAGCAGAAGGAATTTCTTTACGCTGTATTAAGTAAGGGGGATAGAAATTTTCAGGGTTTTGCCTATTTACGGATTCGTAGTTTCTTCTTCGTCAGATCATGGCGATGACATTATTATGGGTGGGGATGGCAAGGACAAAGTGACAGGCGGGACGGGATATGATATTTGTTACAGTGGTGGTGGTGGGGTTGTGGCGAAAGATTTTGATTGTGAGGCGGTTTATCCCTGGACATACCTGACTACCTGCGGTGTTAGGAGGGCCTTTCAATTTTGCAAAGATTTACAAACTTTCTCAAACTGAGGCAAACCAAGCCTAACAAAATATATGACAATTTGATGCTATGATGCACATGAAGGTGATTACATTTTTAGGATCTATTGATATCAATCACCAAACCATACGGAGGTAAACATGTTTAGTTCAAGGAAATCTATCCGAAATTTAGCATTATTGTTCTCGGCTTTAGTGATGGCTGCCGTTACATATGGTTTCGCTGCTTCAAACACTGTGCCTGCACATAAAGCTGGTGATGGCTTAGGGGCCGTAACGGGTTTTACGGTCTCGAATATCGAGTATGATTTGAACGCCACTACCCCCAGTAATGTTGATGCAGTCGAGTTTGATTTGGATGTCGCAGCCACCGATGTGCTCATCGAGACGGGCGGCCAAATCTTCAGTTTTGATAATGGAGATTGTTCATTCTCCGGAACTCCCGCAGTCCACGTAACGTGTGATACTTCAGGCAGTGGATTGACTGTTACTGCTATCGCGTCACTGCGAGTCATTTCTGCCGCTACTGCGGGTCTCAAATAATTGGGTTTTTTCTTTCTGAAATCCAAGCAGACAAGAGCGCTAACAAATATTTATGCATGGTGTGGTATCCCCATTTGCTGCACCATGCAAAAAGAATCACGAAGGCATGTAGTGATATGAAAAGATGGTCTTCGATTGTTTTCTTTTTTTTTGTCATTACTTTGGTGCCGATTTTCGCACCGCTGCAGCTGGGTGGCTCTGTGGCCTACGTGATCATATCTGGGGACAGCATGGAGCCAGGTTTTCGCATGGGGGATCTGGTTCTTACGCGAAAACAAACTGAATATGAAGTGGGGGATGTCGTTGTTTACCATAATCCGGATATTGGGTCTGTATTCCACCGGATTATCAACCAAGAGGGCGAGCGATTTACCCTGATGGGTGATAATAATTCCTGGGAGGATTACTACCAACCTGGATATGACGATATGATTGGGAAATCGTGGCTGCATGTACCCTCCGGTGGTAAGGTAATCCAATTTTTGCGCTTGCCCGTGGTGCTAGCTTTTTTTTCAGCCTGTCCGGTTATTCTCATTTTCAATGCCAGCCGAAATCAACAGAAGAGAAAATCTAAGTGCATTCATAAAAACAAAATGAAGAGACAAGAAAACGTAGTTATGAAATCTATCGATGGCAATTTAGGCGGGATCATTGTTTTAACGATGATTGCTCTAAGTGCAATCTTGATAGCTGTGCTTGCTTTTACCAGACCGGTCGAGCAGTTGATTGCCGATGATGTCGAGTTTGAGCATGTGGGCATTCTCCTCTATCAAGCAGCAGATACCAAGGATGTCTATGATACGGATCAGGTACAAAGTGGGGAACCGGTTTATGTGCAATTGACCTGTAATGTGCAACTATCCTATACGTATCAATTATATTCATCTTATTTGTTGGCAGATGAGGCAGAGCAACTGGTTGGCTCCTACCAGTTTTTTGCTCAAATTGGGGATGCTGATGGTTGGAACCGCATTATCGAACTCACCTCGCCAACCGGTTTTTCTGGTTCTGGGTTTTCTGCTGGTGTTGATTTGGATTTGTGTCATATTGGCGACTTAATTGCCCATTTGAAAACGGAAACTGGCACAAAACATACCTGGTATGACTTGGATATTTTGCCGAAAGTCAATATTATTGGAAGCGTTGCAGGTCGCGAATTGAAAGACGAGTTTGCACCTGAAATTAAGTTTCAATTTAATCAATTATTGATGCGCCTGCCCCCGGTTGATATTGGCGATGATAAACTCGAAAGCTTAACCCCAATGCAGGCTGGTATTATCCCCAGAACTCGGCTTGCTCCAAATCTGGTCAAGCTATTCGGTGTGGAAATCCCCGTTTTAGTTGTCCGTTTGGTTTCAATAGCCTTGTTCATCCCGGCTGTATTAGGGATATTATGGTTGGGTTGGCCGCTTTATCAATCGTGGAAAAGCGGTGATGCTTCCCGGATTCGTGTTCAGTATGACCCTATGCTGGTCGAAGTGGAGGCGGGGAGTCTGCCAACCACTGGTCAGGTAGTCAGAGTAGATTCATTTAAAGATATCGTCAAGATGGCGGAGCGTTATGGGGCGGTGATTTTGGATGAAGTCAACGGGAATAGCCATCGATACTGCGTCCAGGATGGCGATACGCTCTATGCATACCAGTTGGGGTATAGAAAGTCCAGCACAGGCTTACTCCAGTCAAGCTCAATTGAACAGGAATTGCGGGATGCTGTTGATTTACAGCAGTACCGACTTCAGTATCAACCGATCGTGTCTGTGGAGAACCAGCGGATCGAAAGCGTGGAGGCATTGGTGCGTTGGATCCATCCAGAAAAAGGCTTAATTTACCCTGCTGAAATTATTTCACAGGCTGAGACATTTGGGTTGATCAGCATGATTGATGCCTGGGTGGTGGGAGAGGCTTGCCGGCAACTCAAAGCATGGCAAGATATTCACAATCAACCACCGGTAATGTCTGTTAACACATCGCCGCTAAGTTTGTTATCTGCAGATTTCATTGAGCACGTAATCAATACGGTGATTGAGATGCAAATTCATCCCAGGTATCTGCAATTGGAAATCAATCATTCGAATATGATCGTAGGTGATGATGTTGCTAATCTTCACCTACACCGGTTGAAAAGAATGGGAATTCGTTTGGCGATCGATAATTTTGCAGCGCCATCTTCTAATAAGGTTGATTTAATAACTCGCCTGCCATTGACAAGTTTAAAGATCGACCGCAATGTTGTCCACAAAGTATGCCAAAACCCTGAAGATACTCGTTTAATCAGCCATATTTCAAAATTGGCGCATAGGTCAGCGTTGCGTGTCGTGGCCGAAGGTGTAGAGACGCAAGATCAATGGGTATTTTTACGTGAGCATAATATTCATGCCGCTCAAGGCTATTTGATCGGACTGCCGGTGCCAGCTGAGGAATTAATCCCGCAGTACAGCATGGATCCTTCATTTCTAAAGGAAACCTCTGGTAATTGAATTATGATGTGGAATAGAACCATCTACCGCGCAGCATTGATCATTCTACTCTTGCTGATACTAATCAGCGTGATGACCGCATTTGCCGCAGTTAATGTGGTGCCAAGCACCCGCCTGGATGATAACTTTTATCTAATTACACTGGAAGTTGAAGCTCCTTACACACAGACAAATTTTACAGTGGATAACGGGAATAAGTTTATCAGCATCGATATAACGAACGAGTCCGGCAGTCAATCTCAGATAGTTTCGGTGGATATTACCTGGCCTAGCGATAATGGTAGCCTTAAAGAGATTCTGTTTGGTAATCAGCAAATATTCGACAATGAGGTTTCACCAACGAGTGTCATTATTCCTACTGATTCTCCCTGGAAGGAAGGCAAGGAGGCTGAGCGCCTGATTGACGATGGAGAAACAAAAACGCTCGAATTCAAATTTAACTCAGGGGCTGAAAGCAGCGGATATTATATTATTGTTACATTCAGTGACGATTACTATATTATCATCGATGAATAAGAACCGCTCAGCCTATCGGGGAACTTTAACCGTACGTACGCGGATCGATTTGGATGAATTGATTTGCAATTGTGGCCAAGAAATATTTAATCGGTTAGATCGTTGGGTGGTCTCCCTCTTGAGTGTTGCCGTCTTGAAAAAGGTTGATTTGGAACCGCGAAGACGCTAAGTGCGCTAAGAAAAAGACGAAATGAGAATAAACTTTGCGTCCTGCCCATAGGGCCACATAGTGTGCGGCTTTGCGGTGAAATTTGGCTCTGGTTTTCGGCCAACAACACTTTATAGGGTGACTACCGATCGTTGGAGTTTTCGAAAACTAATATCAATGCAAGGAACTATGGGGATAAACTGACATTCCTTTTAAAGCCTCAGATGAAGTTATTGACTCCATAATAATCCTTCTAAGTCAAGGGTTTAGCTTTTGAGATTTGGCGGTAAAATCCCTACTTGATGCCTACATCAAGAAGGAGTTTATTTTGTCAAGAGTTATCAATCCCAATCGACCTGGAAAAGAACGCGATCGTTTAAGAAAAGCTGTCGCTTTGGCAATGCGAGAAATGATGAAGTTGCCAGAACCAAATGACAGCACCCGGGATATGGCGGCATTCATTGCTCTTTCCTTAGAAGCCATTTCTAAAACAGTTGAAACAACCGTCACTGCCTGGGAGAAGCGAGATTATTGGGTCAAGGCTGATCGTTTTCGCATGGATTGGGTCTGGGCTGAACTTTTGGGGAAACAAATGCGTCAGGCCGTTTTGGATGAAGATTGGGGCGAGATTGCACAAGTCGCGGTGCAAGTGGGTCAAGCCCTGGGTGATATTCAAGTATCACCGCGACACCGCATGGGCACTCCCTGGGTGGGGGCCTGGAAACAACTCGACAGAGAAAAGTAACGCAGAGTCGCAGAGAGGCAGAGCCACGAAGAATGAATTATAAATCTCTGCGTCTCAGCGACTCCCCGTCTCAGCGTTATTCTTTTTCCCCGTACCCGCCTCCACCTGGGGTGCGGATGCTGAGAATATCCCCATCTCGCAGTTCGATTGTGCCTTTCCCTGGGAGAGGAATTTCTTTGTCATCCCTAACAAGGACATTCTGACCTGGTAATCCGGGTTGGCCCCCGTTTAGCCCGTAGGGCTTCTGCTCCCGGCGCTCGGTCAATAAAGTGACCTGAGCTTCCTCCAGCACCTGTACATCCCGGCGGATCCCGTCCCCACCGCGAAAAAGACCCGCTCCCCCGGAGCCGCGGCGTACTTCATAGCGCAATATTCGTAAGGGATAGGCATATTCCAGGGCTTCGGCGGGTGTATTAAGCGTATTAGTCATATGTGAGTGGATTGCCGACGTTCCATCCTGGTTGTGTGCTGCCCCCATTCCCCCACCAATGGTTTCATAGTAAGCAAAGGGACGCGATTCATCTTGACGGTGATCCGTTCCGCCAATGGTGACGTTGTTCATCGTCCCCTGGCTGGCTGCCGGGATACGCCCAGGAGCGGCAGCGGCCAAGGCCCCTAAAAGCACGTCCGTGATGCGTTGAGAAGTTTCTACGTTGCCCCCGGCCACAGGCGCTGGATGCACGGCATTGACAACCGTCCCCTTGGGGGCAATTACCTCAATGGGGACCAGGCACCCCGCGTTATTGGGCACGTCCAGCCCAATCAAACAGCGGAAGACATAATAAACGGCTGATAACGTAATCGCATACACTGCATTGATGCTGCCCTTTTGTTGTGGCGCAGACCCACTGAAATCCACGATGGCCCGATCTCCGTCGATCTTTACCCGCACTTTAATGAGCACCGGCTCTGCGCTGATGCCATCGTTATCCATGAAATCGCTAAAGGTGTATTCCCCATCGGGAAGTTCTTTTAGAAGTCGACGAGTCATGCGCTCGGTGTATTCCAACATGCCATCCATATAATGGTTGACTTCAACATGTCCATATTCTGCGGCCATGTCACTAAGGCGCTGCGCCCCACGCTGGTTTGCCCCAATTTGTGCGTTCAGGTCGCCGAGGCGCTCTGCGGGTGTGCGCACATTGGCCAACAATAAATTTATGGCAGCCTGGTTTATCTCTCCAGCCGAAACCAATTTGATCGGCGGGATGATGATGCCCTCCTGGTAGATCTCGCGTGCTATTGGCATCGAGCCAGGGGTCATACCGCCTACATCGGCATGATGGGCGCGTGAGGCTACGAAACCAAAGAGTATCGACGAGTCTGGTGAACCAATCAAAACGGGAGATACGAGTGTTATGTCAGGCAAATGGGTGCCGCCGCGGAAGGGATCGTTGAGTGCGATCACATCACCGGCTTGCATATCTGGGAAATCACGGATGGCTGCTTCAACCGAGAGCGGCATAGAACCTAAATGCACGGGGATATGGGCAGCCTGGGCGATCATGCGACCTTTGACGTCGAAGAGTGCGCAGGAATAATCGCGCCGCTCCTTGATATTGGGGGAATAGCTGGCTCTGCGCAGCACTGCGCCCATTTCTTCAGCGATGGCGGCGAAACGATGTTTGAATACTTCGAGACGGATGGGGTCGTAGGATGTTGGAGAGTGGATGTTGGACATTGGAAGTGGGGGGCTGGATAGTAGAAATTGGAGATTAGATTTCAATAACCAAGCTCGATAAATAAATTCAAATATTGATCAACTGAAGCAGAGTCTGCTGCACTGATCAGAATGGTTGTATCGTCGCGCACGACAATTGCCGGTCCGTGGAGTTGGTTGCCGGGTTGCAGCAATTCGCCTCGATAGAAAGGGATATCTTTTGTTCCATCAGTGAAGATCACCGGGCGCTGGTCGATCAAGGCTATTGATGGGTCGGATGTTCCCTGAGGTTGGCTCTGTATTTGGGGAGATGGAACTTGGCCAACGGCCCGTACTCGCAAATTGACAATCTCAATTTCTCCGCCAGGCCGAGCATAGCCATAAGCGTGTTGATGGGCCTTGTGGAACTCTGCGACGAAATTTTCTTCAAAGGGAATATTGAGTTCGTACGATTGCCCACGATAACGCATGTCAAGCGATTGCTGCAGCAGAATGTTCTCTTCAGCTATGCCTTCGTTGCGTATATCGTCGTTGCCGTTCTTGATCAAAGGTCTGAATCTGGTCATGATCTCTTCGATGGGGCAATCTCCGGCGAGCATGACGGTTTGCGTATAGTCCTTAATGACATCGGCCGCCAGCATGCCAAAGGCCGAAAATGTCGAGGCAAAAGGTGAAATCAGAACTTCAGGAATGCGAAGCCTGCGGGCTAAATCAGTGGCATGCAGTCCTCCGGCTCCCCCAAAAGAGAGCAATATAAAGTCGCGTGGATCGTAGCCGCGTTCTACAGAGATCACTCGCAAAGCGCGTTCCATGTGCGCGTTGGCAATCTCGATTACGCCCAGGGCAGTTTCAACGGGCGTTAAACCCAACTCCTTTCCAAGGCGTGTGATTGCTTCCTCGGCCAGATCGGGAAATAACGGCAGCGCCCCACCCAGGAAATCGTCTGGCGGGATTCGGCCCAACAAAAGATTGGCATCTGTAACTGTCGCCAGCAGGTTCCTTGGAGTGGGTAGCGTGGAGCGGGTTTCACCGTCCACCGTCCACCGTCCACCGTCCACTGAGCTTCCATAGCACGCTGGGCCCGGGTCTGCGCCGGCGCTTTCTGGGCCTACGCGTAACGCGCCGCCAGCGTCGATATAGGCGATTGAGCCGCCCCCCGCGCCGATGGTGTGAATGTCCAGCAGCGGGATTGCGATGGGATGTCCGCCAACTTCAGCCTCTGTCGTAATTCTCGGCTGGCCATCGATTAGAGAAACATCACTAGAAGTACCGCCCATATCGAAGGTGAGCAACCTCACCCCATCCCCCAGACCTGGCGACGACGCTAATTCGCCAACGAATTGACATCCCACAACACCACCTGCAGGGCCAGAAAGGATGCAGCGTACGGCGGATGTTTTAGCTTCCTTCACGCTGATGCTGCCTCCATTGGATTGCATGATTTGGAGGTTTGTCCTGATCCCTAAAGGGGAAGTCGAAGGGTTGGAAGATTGATCAGTATCGTGCGAAAAAGCATTTTCTAGTTTTGATAGGTATTTTTCTAGAACTGGCGAAACATAGGCGTTCACCACCGTAGTGCTGGTGCGTTCGTACTCCCGGTATTCGGGCAGAATTTCGTGAGATGCGGATGCGAAAAATCCTGCAGCGCGCAATTTATCCGTGATGCGTTTTTCGTGATCAGGATTGGCAAAGGAAAATAGCAGGACAATTGCCACACTTTCCACTGGCGATTGATCACTGGATGTATGAGATTGGATATTGGAGATTGCCTGATCGATTTGATCATCTTCCAGCTTGGTGATGATTTTGCCTTGATAATCCACTCGCTCATTTACTTCCAGGCGTAGTTCTTCGGCGATTAGCGGAGGCTCAGGCCTGGCCGCGAAGTTGTAAAGCTCGGGCCGGTTTTGGCGTCCGATTTGCAGCACATCTCTGAAGCCCTGGGTTGTGATCAGGGCTGTAACCGCCCCTTTGCGCTCTAATAATGCATTGGTGGCGACCGTCGACCCGTGAATGATATTCCACTGTCCATCGCCAAGCATCCCTGAAGAGGGACTGTTCACTGTCCACTGATCACTGATTCTCTCCAAGCCCAAGAGAACTGCTTGCGCAGGATCGTGGGGGGTGGAGGGCAGCTTGAAAGAGCTAATTTTTCCAGTGGATGGATCGAAGACAACAAAATCAGTAAATGTGCCACCAATATCGATTCCAATGCGCAGTTGGTTTCCCTGAGATGTCATGTGGGAAGTATATGAGATGCTAATTTATCTCGCAAGGGGATTATTGTCAGGCGCGAGTATAATATCGCCCGGTT
>JADHTJ010000120.1 GCA_016785015.1 Anaerolineales bacterium | reverse complement strand
TGGAAGGTTGCCCTGGAGCGCAAGGATGGACCAACTGCGTTGGTGCTCACTCGCCAGGGTTTGCCTCAGGTTTCTTCAGTAGACAATCAACTCGATAAGGGCGCTTATGTGCTCTCCGAGCCTAAATGGATCGAACCTGAAGTTGTGCTGATTGCCACAGGTTCTGAGGTGGAGATCGCCATGGAAGCCAAAGCGCTTTTAGCCGAAGACGTGGTTGGCACTCGCATCGTTTCGATGCCCAGCTGGGAGCTATTCGAGGCCCAACCGGAAGAATATCGAAATGCAGTATTGCCCCCCAACTTACCTCGTCTGGCCATCGAGACGGGCGTCTCCCTGGGTTGGTCAAAGTACGCCGACGCGGTTATCGGTTTGGATCACTTTGGAGCCTCCGCACCTTATCAGACGATCTACAAAGAATTCGGCTTCACCGCGGAAAATGTGGCCGCCAAGGCAATGGAGCTTTTAGGAAAATAGTTGTCCGGGTTTCGATACGCTCCGCACTCAACCAGCGGACAAAAGATAGACAACCATGAACCAAAAAGAAGCAGCGGCACGACGAGCACTGGATTACGTCAAAAGCGGCATGATCCTCGGTTTAGGCAGCGGCTCGACAGCAGCATATTTCGTTGATATGCTGGGCGTTATGGTCAGTTCTGGCGAATTGACGGATATTCAAGGTATTCCGACATCGCGGGCCACTGCCGAGCGCGCTCGTGAGTGGGGGATTCCATTGACCACTTTAGCGGAAAATCCAATCCTGGACTTGGCGGTGGACGGCGCCGATGAGGTTGATCCTAACTTGAACTTGATCAAAGGATTGGGGCGCGCCGCTTTGAGGGAAAAGATCGTCGAGAGCCACGCAAAAAGGTTAATCATCATTGTCGATGAATCAAAGATCGTGGATAAATTGGGCCGCGGTCCCCTGCCGGTCGAAATTATTCAGTTCGAACATGAGACCCATATTCGCTGGTTACGTTCTCTCGGGTGCAAAGCTGAGCTTTGGCTGGAAGACGATGGATCGCCGATTGTTACGGACAATGGCAACTACCTGGTACGCTGCTGGTTTGCAGATGGCATCGGTGATGCCGATAGGCTATCCATGACGCTCTCCACACGCCCCGGGATTGTGGGACATGGACTCTTCCTCAATATGGCTGACACCATTATTGTTGCTGGCAATGAGGGCGTTCAGATCATAGGTCAATCATAATTATGAATGAAAAATTAGCTCCTTCCATTTTGACCGCTGATTTCTCTCGATTAGGAGAACAAGTGCGCGAGGCGATCGAAGCGGGCGCCGAATTCATCCACATCGATGTGATGGACGGTCATTTTGTACCACCGATCACCATCGGCCCAATAATCGTCTCGTCGCTGCGCCCTCTCGCCAATGAGACCGGAGTCACACTCGATGTCCATTTGATGATCGAGAATCCCGACGATCATATTGCCAGTTTCGCCAAAGCCGGGGCAGATATCATTACGGTCCACGCAGAGGCAAGCCCCAACTTGAAAAACACTGTCCAACTCATCCGGAGTCTGAACGTCCGGCCTGGGGTGACGCTCAAACCTAAAACGCCGCTCAGCGCAATCGAAGAGATCCTCCCCGAAGTTGATCTCGTCCTTATCATGTCTGTAGAGCCGGGCTATGGCGGACAATCCTACATCCCCAGCAGCACAGAAAAGATCGTCTGTTTGCACCAGATGCTGGACGAGCAAGGGCTATCCCACATCGAACTCGAAGTCGATGGCGGCATCAAAGCACACAATATCGCTGAGGTGGCTGCAGCGGGCGCATCGGTGCTGGTGGTAGGTTCAGCTGTTTATAATGCCAATGAGAGTGTGGCGGGGAATATGGCTGCGCTCAGAGAAGCTCTAGGGTAACCCCAACTAAGGTATAATTATGCAACGCGGTTCCTGCCTTTAAGGAGCCGCGTTCTCACGAAAAATGTAAACCGAAAGGAAGAAAGATGGCAAAGAAAGATAAAAAAGTTCGCGTGGCGATCATCGGGATCGGGAACTGCGCCAATGCGCTGGTACAAGGATTACACTACTACAAGGATGCCCCTGATGACGTTGAAATTCCAGGTTTAATGCACGCCACTGCAGGGGGCTACCATGTGCACGATGTTGAAATCTCCGCAGCCATAGACGTGGTTTCCAGCAAAGTCGGTCTGGATCTCAGTGAGGCAATTTGGGCAGACCCCAATAACACGACAAAATTTGCTGATGTGCCCCATATGGGTATACCCGTTTCGCGCGGTATGACACATGATGGTCTGGGGAAATACTTGCTCCAGCGTGTGGAAAAGGCGGATGGCCCAACGGATGACATTATCGGCATTTTGAAGGACACAAAGACCGACGTGGTGGTCAATTTCATGCCTGTCGGGTCAGAAATGGCTACCAAATGGTACGTGGAACAGATTTTGGAAGCTGGCTGCGCCTTCGTCAACGGAATTCCTGTGTTTATTGCTACATCACCCTATTGGACCAAGCGCTTCGAGGAGAAGGGCTTGCCAGTTATCGGTGACGATATCAAAAGTCAGGTGGGAGCAACGATCACCCACCGCGTACTGACCAATATCTTCAAAGACCGCGGCGTGCATATTGACCGCACATATCAACTTAACTTCGGCGGGAATATGGATTTTTTCAACATGCTGGAGCGTGACCGTCTTGAATCCAAGAAGATTTCCAAGACCCAGGCCGTCACCAGCCAACTGCCGTATGATTTAGGCGAGGAGAATATCCATGTTGGCCCCAGCGATTACGTGCCCTGGCTGACAGACCGCAAGTGGTGCCACATCCGCATGGAGGGACGCGCTTTTGGCGATGTGCCTATCAATCTGGAATTGAAGCTTGAAGTCTGGGATTCGCCTAATTCTGCGGGCGTGATGATCGATGCCGTGCGCTGCGCAAAGATCGCCATGGATCGCGGCATCAGCGGACCATTGATTGCGCCTTCGGCGTATTTTATGAAATCTCCACCCGAACAATTCACTGATGATGAAGCGCACAAGATGACGGAAGATTTTATCGTCGAGGAAAAATAACCAGTTAAATGTTTTTACACAAGAAGAGGGGGTGTCTGCTGCGCAGCAGACACCCCCTCTTCTTGTGATTATTATTATGAAACAAGAGCAAAAAAATCTCATCATTCTTTTCTTCACGCTGGTCGTGGTGATGCTGGGTTTTGGGATGATTATCCCCATCATCCCATTTTTCATCGAGAGTTTTGGTGCCAGTGGTTCCTCGCTGGGCATGTTGATGGCTAGTTTCGCCGTGATGCAATTTCTATTCGCGCCAGTTTGGGGGAGTCTTTCAGATCGCTATGGGCGCAAGCGTTTCCTGGTGATAGGCGCGTTGGGAAACGGAATCGCAATGCTGTTCTTTGGGCTATCAAGTGAGCTTTGGATGTTGTTCGCCTCTCGAGCATTATCCGGGATCTTGTCGTCGGCGACGTTGCCAACCGCAATGGCATATATTAGCGACAGCACCAGCGATGAAAACCGCGGTGGCGGTATGGGCGTGGTCGGCGCAGCCATGGGCATGGGCATGGTGCTTGGCCCAGGACTTGGGGGCTGGTTAGCAGGATCGTCTTTATCAACGCCCTTTTTCGTAGCCGCCGCACTTTCTGTCGTTGCCATGATCTTTGTGTTGGTCGTTTTGCCCGAGAGCTTGCCCAAAGAAAAACGAACCTCCACAGAAGGCAAAATCCAGGGCCCGCAATTCGATGAAATGGGTAAGGCGCTCTTCAGCCCTATTGGTATCCTGTTGGTGATGGCTTTTCTCTTGAGTTTTGGGTTAACGAATTTCGAGGCTGTCTTTGGGTTGTTTTCCTTAGAAAAACATGGCTACGGGCCTCAAAGAGTAGGTACAGTTCTCACGGTGATCGGGTTGACATCAGTATTGATGCAAGGTGTACTCACTGGGCCTCTCACTAAACGTTGGGGAGATGTCAATTTGCTGCGGCTTTCATTGGTGGGCAGTGCGATTGGGTTTGTATTCATGCTGATGGCGAACAGCTTTGTGACTGTCTTGATCACCGTTTCAGTCTTTGTAATCAGCAACTCGCTCCTACGACCCGTCGTTTCCTCGCTAACATCGAAACGCTCAACGAGCGGTCAGGGAATGGCCATGGGCTTGAACAATAGCTTTATGAGTTTGGGTCGGATCGCTGGCCCACTTTGGGCAGGTTTCATCTTTGATGTGAATTACAACTATCCCTACATCAGCGGATCGATCATCATGTTAGTGGGATATATTGTTAGCTTAATCTGGCTTTCAAAAGATATCGCCCCCCAAGCAGAAATCTCCCCCCAGCCTGTTTCGGATTAAAAACTCTGAATTGTCATACCGTGGAGCCTGCGGCGAATAATCCCCTTGAGATTGAATGAGATCGCAATGTATTCGGGGATTCTTCACTTCGCTGCGTTTCGATCAGAATGACACTTAGTTATCCAATGTTGTCGTGCCTTCGTGCGGCTGGGTGCGCTTAAGTGCTTCGACAAGTTCCTGAACTCGCACGGGTTTGCTAACATAGTCATCCATGCCCACCTTCAGATAACGTTGGCGATCACCCTCCAAAGCATGGGCAGTCATGGCGATGATACGCGGCCGCTGCTCAGAGGAATATTGACGGATTATTTCACTCGTTGCCTCTTCCCCATCCATTTCAGGCATCTGGATATCCATCAAAATGACATCATAATGTTGTCGCTCAAGCGCATCTAAAACTTCCAGCCCATTGCCAGCGATATCAGCACGATAGCCAAGTTTTTCCAATATGCGCTGGGCAACTTTTTGATTTACCAGGTTGTCTTCAGCCAACAATATATGCAAGGGGTGTCTCTCGCCCATCAACTGATCAAAATGTGATTCAATTTTCTTTGTTGTACGCCTTGGAGCGGTATCGAGCTGGCTACCCATCACGTTTATGATAGAGTCAAATAAAAGGGAAGGCTTTATTGGTTTACTCAGTCGCGCTGAAAACTCGATTTCTTTAGGGATATTTTCCAGGCCGCCAAAGGAAGAGAAAAGAATCAAGGGAAATTCGGCGGCGCTTTGGTTCTTTCGAATTTCACCAGCCAACATAACTCCATCCATCTCTGGCATCTGCATATCGAGGATGGCGAAATCAAATTGCTGACCTTCCTTGATCCATTCCAGGGCCTCTTGCCCACTCGAAGCTGCGCGCGGTTCCAAACCCCAAGATTTGGTCTGACGAATGAGTATCAAGCGGTTGGTCGCATTATCATCCACAATAAGAACCCGCCTATTCTTCAACAGTTCATGAGCTTCACGCAATTCTACCTTCGGTGCGCTTGGCGCCGAGACTGCCGGGATGCTGAAATGAAATACGCTACCCTTGCCAAGCTCGCTGTGAACCCCGATTTCTCCTCCCATCAATTCAACTAACTGTTTGCTGATCGCCAGCCCCAACCCAGTGCCGCCATATTTGCGTGTTGTGGAAGCATCAACCTGGGTGAAAGACTGAAAGAGGGAATCCACGCGCTCTTCAGGGATACCGATACCAGTGTCTCGAACAGAAAAATCGATATCATATCGGTTATCACCTAACGCTTTGCCTTCCACTCTGACAACGATCTCCCCTTGCTCAGTAAATTTCATCGCGTTTCCTAAAAGGTTGACCAGCACCTGTCTCACGCGCGTTACATCACCAACAATCGCTGGAGGCGTATCATCTTCAACCAAATAAGCAATCTCAAGTCCTTTTTGCGAAGCAGCGGGCGCGATGAGATCCAGGCTAGATTCAATAGCCTCACGGACGATAAAGGGTTGCTGTTCTAATTCGAGTTTTCCAGCTTCGATTTTCGAGAAATCTAAAATATCATTGATAATCGAAAGTAATCCATCTCCGCTGGTGCGCACCGTTTGGGCATACTCGCGTTGTTCATCGTTCAAGGGCGTTTCAAGCAACAAACTGGTCATACCAATTACTGCATTCAAGGGTGTACGGATTTCATGACTCATATTTGCCAGAAAATCGGCCTTAGCCTGTGCAGCTAACTCTGCTTCTTGCCGGGCTTTGACCATTTCAGAAATATCATGATAAAGAGCAAACAGGGCAGCCTTTTCACCGATTACTTCAACAGGCATGGCAAATAATTCTACATCGACGAGGGTGCCGTCTTTGCGCTGTCTTTTGGTGATTTGGTGAATGTGAAAGCCGGCTTCTACCTCGGAGGTATATCCGCGCGCCGCAGAATCTTCTTCATCCTGCACAATCAAGTCATCCAAATCTTTACCAAGAACTTCATCAGCCGAATAGCCAAACAGGGTTTCAAAGGCAGGATTTAAATCCAAAATCCGTCGATCTAAATCTAAAACGACAATGGCTACAGGGTTTTCCTGCACTAAGGTTTCGAAATATTGTTTCTGAAGATGAATTTCGCGCTCGGCGCGTTTGCGTTCTGTG
This sequence comes from Anaerolineales bacterium, assembly GCA_016785015.1. GTDB lineage: Bacteria > Chloroflexota > Anaerolineae > Anaerolineales > UBA11858 > NIOZ-UU35. The sequence goes on along the minus strand of JADHTJ010000120.1, from coordinate 8,494 downwards.
ATATCTTGCTTGATCGCAATGAAGTTCAAAATTTCTCCCTGTTCATTGGCAATCGGGGTTATTGTGAGATCTTCGTGGTATTGACTGCCATCACTACGCCGATTGATCATTTCTCCTTGCCAAACATCTCCCCCCAGGATGACATTCCACAATTCTTCATAAAACTCAGCAGGATGATCTCCTGGTTGAAATAAATTAGTTTTATTCCCTAAGACATCACGCATTGTAAAACCTGTGATCATTGTGAAGGCAGGATTAACCCACTCAATGATCCCATCTTTGTCCGTGATCACGACAGCATTTGCAGCGGCTTGCAGTACAGTGCCTTGTAAGCGCATCTGCTCTTCAGCCATATGCCGAGTGATCATTCCTGCTATTGTGCGAGCGCTTGCATCTAAGAAATCTATAACGCGCTGATCTTCCTCAACCCCTTCATCAATATATAAGACAACCACACCTAATACGTCACCACTAGAGATAACTGGTACACAGTAATGCCCATGATCTTCCACTTTAGCAAGTACATTTCGGTGTCTTTGGCCTATTTTTGCAGAAAATATTGTCTGCTTGCTCTCTGCTGCTTGACCGCATAAACACTCTTCAAATTCAACCTGTTCACAAGATATCAACACCCTTTCATCAAGACCAGTTTGTACTTCTAGAAAGAGCTTTTTGGGTTTCTTTTCATCTGTCAGAAAAATGGCCCCCTTTTTCTGACTGGATAAACGCGGCGTATGAAGAAGGATATCTAAAGAATTTTGCAATTGTTCAGTGAAAGGAATTTGCTCGAGTGAAATCCGTAATAAGGCATTGAGTATATCCTGCTCGCGGTAGCTTTCTGATATCTTTTCCGTTCTTTCATTGACCCTATTTTCAAGTTCGCTGGCTAATTCTTCGGCTCTCTGCTGCTGAATTCCAGCGATCCAGGCAAAAGCACCCAAAATTATTGGGGCCATATCGATAATCCAGAGAAGCGAATAACCGCCTTGGATGAAGCCAATATTCTCTAAATCTATTGGGAGACCTGTCATTCTTAGTGCAGCAATCGTCCCCATTATGGGAAAAATCAAGCCAACCAATATTCCAAAAATTGTATACTGCCAAGATATTGAAAGAAACGATTCGCGTGTTTTCATCTACATTCCTTTACGACGATGTGAATGACTAGAATGATTTTGGGAAAACTCAATATCATTTCTCCTCGAATTCACGAGGCTGAGATCGACGTAATGCTGCTATCAAGTCTGGTAGGCGGATGGGCTTGCTGACATAATCATCCATTCCCAAGCCGAGATAACGCTCTCTGTCACCTTCCATGGCATGGGCAGTCATAGCAATAATACGCGGTCGCTCTTCGGTAGAATATTTTTCTAACACTCGCTTGGTGGCCTCAACGCCATCCATTTCTGGCATCTGCACATCCATCAGAATGACATCATAATGTTGGCGCTCCAAGGCATCGAGCACTTCCAAGCCATTAGCCGCAATATCTACCCTATAACCAAGTTTTTCGAGAATTCGTATGGCCACTTTTTGATTGATAAGATTATCTTCTGCCAGCAAGATTTGCAGCGGAAGCAGCACTCCCATATCTTTTTCGTATTCTGGTTCTGTCTTAGACGCTATTCGCTCCACCTGGGAAGCACGACTAATTGCCGCGACAATGGCATCATAGAGCAAGGATGATTTGATTGGTTTGCTCAGGCGCGCGGCAAAATTGACTGCCTCGGGCACATCCTCCAATCCACCCAATGATGTCAAAAGAATAAGTGGCAGCTCGTCCTCTTTGCGATGTTTGCGAATTTTACTGGCCAACATTACGCCATCCATTTCTGGCATCTGCATATCTAGAATGGCAAAATTGTACTGCTCCCCAGCTATAATCCACTGTAAAGCCTCTGCTCCGCTTGAAGCAGCCTTGGGGCGCATGCCCCAAGATTTAGTCTGACGAATTAGGATTAGGCGGTTGGTGGCGTTGTCATCGACAATGAGAACCCTGGCATTCTTCAACGATTCATGAGCTTCATGAATATCCACTTTGCGGGCACCATCTGCGCTTGGGGCGACAAAAGTAAAATTAAATTTACTTCCTTCACCAGCCTCACTCTCGACCCAAATCCTGCCTCCCATCATTTCGACAAGCTGCTTACAAATCGCCAGCCCCAGACCCGTGCCACCATATTTACGCGTTGTCGAGGCATCCACTTGACTGAAAGAGCCAAATAAACGATCCATGCGATCTTCTGGGATTCCAATACCAGTATCCTGAACAGATATTTGAATACGAAAATACTCATCATCTAGCGGCTCGCCTGATATTCGCGTGATCACTTCACCGGTTTCGGTAAATTTCACAGCATTACTGAGTAAATTTACTAATACCTGTCGAATGCGCGTTGCGTCGCCTGCAACAGCCTGTGGCACTTCGACATCCAATATATAGGCAATCTCCAATCCCTTTTCAGCTGCCTTCGAAGCTAAGAGATCTAGGCTGGTTTCAACGACATCGCGAATATTGAAAGGCTCTTTCTCTAACTCAAGTTTTCCCGCTTCAATCTTAGAGTAATCTAGAATATCGTTGATAATAGAAAGTAATCCATCGCCGCTGTTGCGCACCGTATGAGCATAATCTCGCTGCTCTGCATTCAATTTCGTATCGAGCAATAATCCAGTCATCCCAATAATCGCATTCAAAGGTGTGCGAATTTCATGGCTCATATTAGCCAGGAAATTGGCTTTTGCCTGGGCAGCAGATTCAGCCTCCCTTTGCGCCTGGATCAACATACTAATGTCATGGTAAAGCGCTAAGATGGCGTTTTGCTTGCCTTCCACCATAACCGGGACGCCTAACACTTCCACATCAAGTAGAGAACCATCCTTGTGCTGGCGCTGGGCAACGCTGCGAATACTTTCGCCATCGACTACGCTCTTAGTATATTGTTGAGCCTGCTGTATTTCCTCCTTGGGAACAATAAGATCGTCAATATTTTCGCCGATCACCTCAGAGATCGAATACCCAAACAGTTCTTCAAAAGCAGGATTACAGCCAATGATTTGGTGATCCAAATCTAAAATCACCACCGCAACTGGATTCGAATCTACAAGTGTTTCAAAATATTGCTCTTGCCGTTTAGCCTCATCTTCCGTGCGAACTCGATCTGAAATATCAATAATCGATACGAGCACCCTCTCCAAGGTATCCTCATATCCCGCAGCAACAGACCATTTGACATATACATGAATCTTGTCACCATCGAGATTGTAATTTACTCCCTCGCTCTCGAAAACAATCTCCCCTTTTGAAAGGGCGATCAATTCTTGCCTGAAAATTTCAGCCGATTCAACGCCAAATATTTTATCCAAGTTACCCAACAAGTGCTCTTTATCATCCACACCGAACAAATCAAGCGTTGTTCGGTTCACATCAATTACCTTTACCATCGTAGTGCAGTGATCAATCGTTTCGGGGTGTTCTTCTAGATAGGCTTCGATATCATCAACCCCTTCATTTTTGATGCTATCAATGTATCTCTTGACGTCAGAAAAGTCTTCTTCCCAAAGTGAAATGGGCGCATCTTCAAATATGGCCCGATAACGACGCTCACTAAGACTGCGGCTTGTCTCAGCTTCCTTACGCATGTCAAGTTCATCAACTACAGCTGCACTCATATCACTCATGCGGCCAACAATCCATCCCACTAAAATTGTCATTAAAGAGCCAAAAAAAGTATCTACAAATGGCTCTGCGGATATATCGCCTGACGCGATTATTCTAAGTAAAACTAGGATTGGGTATGAGGCAATTCCTACCAATGCTCCTGCGGTTGCGCCATATAACCATCCCGTAATGATGGCTGGGATTACGACGAGGATGCTTACTGTTCCTGAAATGGCGCCGTGGAGGGGGATGAAGACAACAACATAAACCAGCCAGGTTATCGCAACAACCCCGGCCCTATTCTTTTCAATCCAGCGATCTATCTTTTCCATAGGGCTTACCTCACTCAATTGCGCATTAATTTACCACTATTTATATAAACGAACCTGATTGCGACCTTCTTCTTTGGCTTGGTACATCATTTCATCTGCGCGATCTACTAAGCTATCTAGGGAAACATCTTGATCACCCTTGATACTCGCCACTCCCAGACTAATCTGCACCTGAAGAATGGCATCATCAGAATCCGATAAGGGTAATTCCGCGGCAGCAATATCTACTCGCAAACGTTCGGCAATTTTCGCAGCTTCGTCCAGTGTCGTGCTGGGCAAAAAAACAATAAATTCTTCTCCACCCCAACGTCCCACACGATCATATTGACGAAGATTATTTTTCAACGTATCAACAACCATCTTCAAAGCCTGATCGCCTACCAAATGACCAAAGCGGTCATTTACCGATTTGAAATGATCGATATCCAGCATTATGATACTCAGGAAAAGATTCTCTCGTCGGTTGCGTTCTAACTCAGCAGCAGCATGACTATAAAAAGCCCTACGATTCCAAATACCGGTCAATTCATCATGCATGGCTAAATCCCGCATTTTCTCATGTGCTCCTTTCAACTTCTGCTCTAAATCGAGCACTCGTTCCCCAATCTTCAATCGCGCGCTCAGCTCTCGAGGGTTAAAGGGCTTTATAAGGTAATCATCTGCACCCGCATCCAAACCATCAATTATGTTATCAACACCTTCCTGGCTGGTCAGAATTATGATGTAAACATAATTTATCAAATCGGCATTACGGATGGCACGCGTCAATTCCAGACCATCCATCTCTGGCATGAGCCAATCCGTAATCACGAGTTGGATTTCTCCCGTCTTAAGTTTTTCCCATGCTTGGCGCCCGTTTGCCGTCTCCAAAACGCTGTATCCTAAATTGGATAGCGTTTTGGAAAGCAGCTTTTGGGAAATACGATCATCCTCAACAATCAACACTTCCATGAGCAACCTTTCCGCAGCACCTTGGCAGCAGCCTATGCATTCCAAGAAAATACAATATTGTTACCACCAGCTTTTTCAGCATTGGCTAATGAATTTTCCGCGCTTGTAATAACATCATCGACAGATATGTATTCCTGGGAGTTTGCCTGAACAACGCCCATGCTGATACTTAATTTAATTTGGGTATCCTCTTCAATTCGCAAGGGCACGCTGTTCACATTGTCCCTGATGCGCTCAGCAACAATTGTTGCTCCAGAGAGTGATGTTTCAGGCAAGATCAACATAAAGCCTGTTTCGCCCCACCGGCCGATTAGATCATAATCTCTGACACTCGCCCAGGTTTTTAGTGCGGTTTGGGCTAATGCTGATTCGAGCGTAGCCTTACTAAACTCTACGGGGATATTTGTAGCACCATCCAGAGAAATAATTGCAAGGACAAAATTTTTCCTCGTCCTACGAGAACGGCTTATTTCGGTCGTTAATAGTTCGTGAATTGTCGTCTGGCTGAATGTACCTGTGACAAAATCCCGTATAGGATCTGGGTATTTCTGCCTGGCGCGGATTTTTGTGAGGGTCTTGAGATAGCGATCAACAACAACCAATCGAGCAATAAGCTCATCCGGTTCCATAGGTTTATAAATATATTCATCAGCCATAAACCCAGATTTCCGCTCAATAGTGCTCGATACGCCCTTAGATAACAAACCAAAAACATAGATATAATCTTTCACCCCAACCTCTCGAATGCGGCTGACCAATTCGGCACTGGCAATCTCAAAATCGATCACAGCAGCGTGAATCTGTTTTTCTAAAAGAATTTCACGGGCTTCGGTTTGATCCTTGGCTTTGATGATTTCGAATCCATCTGCCGTCACACGTTTGACAAAACGTTGAAAATCTGGAGAATCGGCGATCAGCGTCAGTACTTTCATATCGAACTCCTTAGCAGTCGATAATTGTTGGTCTTGAAATTATACTCGTAAGCTGTTTATACACGATAAGTTGTCTCATTACAAATATGCAAGAAAATTAAAAGAGCAAGCACGTATGCTTGCTCCTAATTCAGGCTAACTCCGTTCTCTTATTCTCCAAGATGCGAACTAACCTCGTGCGTCAACTCATCTACTGGGACGTACATAACCCCTCGGTTGTCTGGGTGCCCATAATCCTGGATCCATGCAATATTTCCGTTAGCATCGACCAGGATAAAGGTATGCCCTGGCTCCCCGGTCCCAACAGCCCATTGAAGAACCTCGTATGCCTCAGAAACAGCATGATCAGCATCAACAAGCATTGGTGTGTCTTGAATGCCGTATTCGATGATGCCTTGAGATTGTTCCTCTGCCGAATCAAACGCCACACTTATCACTGATACTTCCAATGCCTGGAAAGCCGGGTCGTTTTGCAGATCAACGATCTGCTCCATACAGGGCGGTCAACCCATGGCCATATGAAAATATAACAGCACCGGTTGACCAGAATAATCAGCATTAGAAATCTGATTCCCCTGAGCCGATTGCAGCAAAAAATCTGGTGCCTTACCGCCTACTTGCAAATCAGCAGCACTTGCGCATGCCGAGAGCAAGAGGGTTAATGACATCAGAAGAGCTAGCATAAATATATATTTCTTATCCACTAACAAATTTTGCACAGATTATCTCCTTACGCGATAGCGTCGTAAACGCAGACTATTGCTAACAACAAAAATGCTGCTAAATGCCATTGCCCCAGCCGCAAACATAGGATTCAAAAATCCAGCCGCGGCGGCGGGGATCAGGATAACGTTATAAAAGAAAGCCCAAAACAGATTCTGCTTGATCGTCCGCAATGTGCGACGTGAAAGATCTATGGCCTTGGGCGCACCACGCAGATCGCCGCTGATCAATGTCACCGGGGCAGCCGCCATGGCCACATCCGTTCCGGTGCCGATGGCGATGCCCACATCAGCTTGCGCCAGAGCGGGAGCATCATTGATGCCATCCCCCACCATGGCGACAATTTCACCGCTTTCCTGTAGCTTTTTGACCTCGGCAGCTTTCTCTCCTGGGAGCACTTCCGCAAATACCTGATCGACGCCAACCTGTTTTGCAATCGCTTTTGCAGTGTGCGGATTATCTCCCGTGATCATGGCTACACGCAATCCCATAGCGTGCAATTGCGAGATCGCATCGACAGAGCCATCTTTAACAGTGTCAGCGACAGCTATTACGCCGCGCACTTCGCCATCGACTGCTACCAGCATGGCCGTTTTAGCTTCTGATTGCAGGCGCTCGACTTGCGGTTCGAGGTCATTAAGTGCCATATCCCGGGAATTCATCATGCGCAGATTGCCAACTAAAACCTGATGGCCGTCAACTTGAGCCTCAACCCCATGACCAACTTCGGCCTTAAAACCTTCGGGTTGGCTCAAACTAAGGGAGCGGTTTCCTGCCTCCGCCCAGATCGCTTCACCCAAGGGATGCTCCGAGCCTTGTTCAACGGAAGCCGCTAAACGCAGCAGTTCATCCCTGCTTTCCACTTCACCTTTGGGGATCAGGGCAAGCCACTGATCACTAACCACGATGTCGGTTACTGCGGGCTGCCCTTTGGTAATCGTGCCAGTTTTATCCAAAACCACTGTGGTTAGACGCCCTGCTCGTTCAAGTGCCTCGCTAGATTTGAGCAAAATGCCCATCTCTGCGCCTTTGCCCGTGCCTACCATGACTGCCGTGGGGGTGGCCAATCCCATAGCACAGGGACAAGCGATCACCAGCACAGCGACCATATTGATCAGCGCTCTGGCAAACAAGCTCACCTCAGAAGTCGCCGATAAGGGGATCAGAAAATACCAGACCAAGAAAGTCACTGCTGCGATGGCAATCACCGCGGGCACAAAGATCGCCGAAACCTGATCGACCAATTTTTGAATGGGCGCTTTGCTGCCTTGCGCCTCTTCCACCAAGCGGATGATCTGCGAAAGTGCGGTTTCCTTGCCAACTTTGGTGGCTTCAAATTTGATACGTCCAATCTTATTGAGTGTTGCTCCCGCTAAAGAATCGCCGGGACCTTTTTCCACAGGCAGAGATTCGCCCGTCAGCATAGACTCATCAACCGAGGAGCGGCCTTCGACAACAACGCCATCCACAGGGATCTTCTCACCCGGGCGCACAACCACGACGTCGCCGACAACAACTTCATCAGCAGGAATTTCGACTTCAGCGCCATCGCGTTCGACGCGGGCGGTTTTGGCTCTCAGACTCATCAGCTTTTTGATGGCTTCGCTGGTGCGGCCCTTAGCGCGTACTTCCAAAAATTTACCAACCTTAATTAGCGTGATGATCACCGCCGAAGTTTCAAAATAGACATGTCCTGGAAGTAGGCCCAATAAGATCACCACAGAATACACATAGGCTACAGAGGAGCCCATGGCAATGAGCACATCCATATTAGCAGAGCGGTTTCGCAGCGACTTGAAAGCCCCAACATAATACTGCCAACCGACATAAAACTGCACTGGGGTAGCCAATGCAAACATCAACCAGACTGCCCAGGGTTGGTGAGCCCACATGGGCAA
>JADHTJ010000119.1 GCA_016785015.1 Anaerolineales bacterium | reverse complement strand
TTTGCTGATCACGATAGATTCTGCAAAAAATATTCTAAACCATGACGGTTTGTGGTTGAAAACGTGCCCATAATGCTATCTCCATATCATATGTGGCTTCATTTTTCTACTGGTTCCCCCCTAAACTGAAACGCACCCGCTCAAAATCCCAAAAAATAAATTATTATGTGGCCAAGGTATTCGTTATTTTATGAATTCATGTTGCGCACGCGTAGCAAGGTTTCCCTGGAAATAGGGGTCGGGGGCTTCGCACCCACCCCCTATTTCCAGGGAGATTCTCATTAGGTTGCGTGACATGAATTATGAATATTGGGCGCAGATTTGATAAAGCTTCTCTATGGCTTGGTGATTCTCCCCAAAGCGGCAGCGTTCTTCCCGCAAATCTGAGAAATATCTCCCCGTTTTTTCATGACCAACTGGATTTGTGGCTAACCAGAGCGGTGTTGCCGCGCCTTGTTCGGGCGATTCGATGCCTCCGAAGCCGAGATCATTGCTCAACTTGGAGCTGACATCCCCAGGGTGACAGGAATTAACCGAGATGCCAAAATCATTCAAACGCTCTGCAAAGGCCACAGTCAACATGCGGTTGGCCTGTTTAGATTGTCTGTAGGCTGTACCATTGCGATAGGGACGACGCTTAAACTCCAGATCGTCGAGATCTAAATCGCCGGCCCAATAACTGGCCACATTGACCACGCGAGCTGGCGCGCCAGCTTTGAGGTGTGGGGTGAAGGCATCGGTCATCCAGACATAGCCCAACACGTTGACGGCGAATTGAATTTCGATTCCGTCTTGAGATTCTTGGCGCATTCTAGGAGAAACGGCAGCGTTATTGACTAATAAGTGCAGCGGACCCTGCCATTGATCTGCCAGGGCGAATATCTCTGCGCGTCTTGAAAGATCAACGAGCAAATAGCGTACGTTTTGATTCCCCGTAGCCTGGATGATCCCATTTATTACGTTTTGGGCTTTGTTTTCGTCTCGAGCGGCAATGACAACCTCGTTGTTGTGGTCTTCTGCCAGCCCTCGGGCGATGGCTTCACCGATGGCGCCAGTTGCGCCAGTGACGATGGAAATTGTTTTCTCAGTCATGCGTTTGAGTATAGCACAGCCGAAAACGAAAGGTTGATTCAATTAGATTTATCAGTTGATACGAGGATCAAGCCAACGGCTAAGGCAAAGATTCCCAGCGCGGATTTGGGTGTGATAACTTCTCCAAGGAGAAAAATACCCAATAACCCTGCGGTCAACGGTTCAGCTAATGTCAAGGTCACAGCTTTTGCGACTGGAACAGATACCAATCCGCGCGCAAAAAGAATATAAGCCAGCGCCGTAGCGATCAGTCCCAAGAATAAGGCCGAAATCCACCCACTGGTTTGTGAGAGCCATGCTATCTCTGTGCTGAATAGAATCGGCGAAAGAAAGACCGCGCCTAATGAAAAGACGATTGCCATCGCAGCATCCGGTGGGGTATTCTCTAATATGCCTTTGCTTGAGACGGAAAAGATCGCATAGCAAAGTCCCGACAGCAGTGCCAATATTATTCCCAACGCGTCAACGTTGATAGTTTCCCCAGGTAAGATCAAAAGGATTCCCCCGATGATAGCCAGGATTGTGGCCAGATACCACCTGTTCCCTGGCTGTTCTTTGCGAAAGAGCCAGCCCAACAATCCAGCCAGGATAGGTGAACTGCCGATGGTTACAATTGTGCCAACAGCGACACCCGCTTTGGCAACACCTTCAAAGAAGAAGAGATTATATGCGGCCATGCTGATCCCTGCGATCAGTGTTGGTAAGAGCGGCCATTTAATTTCGCGGAATTTTACCCCTCTCGTCGCCGTGATGATCAGCAGCGCCAATCCTCCAATCGCCAGCCGAATTGCACCGACAGACCTTGGGTCAGCGCCGGATGGGGCCAAGGCTTGAGCGGTACCAGTGGTGCCCCATAGTATCGCAGCTAAAATAACCAGCAATTCACCTGGCAATTTGCGCATAGCCAAAGCAATTAGCCTTCAAAAGAAATCCCCAACTCGTGCAAAGGCAGCATCATCCCTGCCACTAAAAGTAACACCTCATCTGCTGCTTCGGCAACTTTGCGATTGGTCCATCCCAAAAGGTCGCGGTATACCCTTCCCAAGGGATAGGGCGGCACCAAGCCCATACCTACCTCATTGGAGACAATGATCCAGTCGGTGTCACTTTGATGGAAGACGTCCAACATGGCCTTGATTTCTTCATCGACAATTTTAGCTGCGCGGGTTTCGTCAGGCTCGAATTCTTTATCAGTGACTGTCAAGATCAGGTTGCTGACCAGCATGGTCAGGCAATCGAGCAGCACGATATCTGTCTGACCAAGTTCATCCTGGATGGCGGCTGCGATGTCGTAGGGAATCTCGCGTGTTTGCCAACTTTCGGGTCGCTGTTCTTTGTGCTTTTCAATGCGCTCAGCCATTTCAGGGTCTAAGGCTTGCGCTGTGGCAATGTAAAGCACGCGGCCGCCGTGTTTGGATGCCATTTTCTCGGCGTAAGTAGATTTACCGCTGCGCGCGCCGCCGATCAAAAATGTCAGCTTTCCCATATGATTTTCTCCAATAATTGCATATCCAGCGCTGATTCAACAGTATCGGTCAGGTAGGTTAGGGAGGCCGCGAAGGGATCATCTTGCATGGGTGCATCTTTTGGCGGGGTCCATCCCAGGCTTCGAAGCCAGGCGCGGCGCAAGTTTTGGTTTCCAAATAACCCATGGATGTAGCAACCCCAAATGCGACCATCCGTACTGATGGCTCCATCTAAATCGTGGGTTTCCTTTTGGTTGCGCTCGATGATCTTCAACCAGGGATCAGCCCCCGTGGTTCGTCCCTTGTGGATCTCGTATCCAGAGATTTCTTTCCCCGCTATTGCGCATAGCCAGTTAAATTGATGGGATTCTTCAAATCTGATCTTCGCTTTGGCGCGGTAGGTCGCTTTTTCACCTACGAATGTTGTCGAAATTGGAAGAAACCCTAATCCTGCGGTCTGTGCTTCTCTCGATTCGACATTATGAGGATCCAAGATCTCAGTTCCCAAGATCTGATATCCACCGCAAATGCCCACCAACGAGCCACCATTTTGGACATGCTTCTGGATTTCGGTTGCCAGTCCTCGTGAGCGCAGCCAATGCAAATCGCCGATTGTGCTCTTCGTGCCGGGGATGATAATTGCATTGGGCTTTCCTAGCCGGGTAGGAGAGTCAACATAACGCAAGCGCACACCGGGTTCGGCGAGCAGGGGGTCGAAATCGTCGAAGTTGGCGATGCGCGGCAAGTGGATCACGGCGATATCCACTGAAGCAGCGCGGACGGGCTGGATCGGGTCCGGGGCTTCTAAGGATACTGCATCCTCCTCGGGGATATATAAATCGTGCAAATAGGGGACCACCCCAAACACAGGCACGCCGCTCCGCTCTTCGATGATCTGAATCCCATCTTCGAAGAGCGTGATATCGCCGCGGAATTTGTTGACAATGAATCCTTTGAGAATCTCCTGTTCTTCTGGTGGGAGCAACCAGTACGTGCCCAAGAGTTGGGCGAAGATTCCCCCGCGGTCTACATCCCCGACGAGCAGTGTTGGAGCCTCGGCATACAGGGCGGTGGCCATGTTGACAATATCGCCCTCTTTGAGGTTGAGCTCCGCGGGGCTGCCAGCGCCTTCGATGAGCACCAGTTCATATTCAGCGCGCAAACGATCAATCGCGCTTGTGACTTGCTTCCAGAGGTAATCCTTCTTGGGGTAGTAATCGCGGGCGTGCAGTGTTTTCCAGGGCTTGCCGTTGACCACAATCTGGGAAGTCGAGTCAGCCTCGGGTTTGATCAGGATGGGGTTCATATCGACGGTCGGTTCCAAGCCTGCGGCAGCGGCTTGAACCGCCTGGGCGCGTCCGATCTCTGAGCCATCGGGGCAGACGGCGGCGTTGTTGGACATATTCTGCGCTTTGAAGGGTGCCACTTTGATTCCCCGTCGGGCGTAACTGTGGCACAGTGCGGTGACCAGCAGACTCTTGCCTGCAGACGAACTGGTTCCAACGATCATGAGTGTTTTTGCGGTCATAAGGTTATTAAATGACCTGTGTCATTGAGTACATTGATGATGGCACCTTCTGGGTAAATTGAGATTTTCGAAAGCGAACAATGTTCCAGGTTGAACTGCCAGAATTTTCCGATAGGAATATCAAGTAAAAGACAGATCAGAATTTGAAGAGATCCTCCGTGGGCGACCAACAAGAGGGTTTGATCGGAATGTTTTGTTTGAATTTCATCGTAGAATGATGTCACTCTTCGTGATAATTGAAGCGGCGTTTCTCCTCCTGGTGGGGAAAAGTTTAAAAGATCTTCGTGCCAGGCTTTGACCGCCTCGGGATCGCTCTGCTCAATTTCGGCGTATGTCATGCCCTCCCATTGGCCGAAGTTTCCCTCTCTGAGACGGAGCTCGGATTGAAGATCGATCTCATGGAATTCGGAGATTGCCATAGCTGTGTCCCAGGCGCGGCTCAGATCGCTGGTGTAAATAGCGTGAATTTCTTCATCTGCTAGACGCCGGGCGATTGAAGCTGCTTGCTGTTGACCTATATTGGTGAGTGGTACATCACTGTGTCCCTGAAAGCGTTGAGACAAATTCCACTCTGTTTCACCGTGACGGACTAATAATAGATTGAGCATTTCACACCGTTATTCACCGCGCTGACGCCAAGTACGCAAAGGATGATCTAAAAAAAACGTAACGCCCTCGCGGGTCAATAATCATTCAGCTTGAAGTTGTGCCAATTTTTCTCGGACTTTATCGGCATGCTTGGATTCGCCCGCTTTCGTTTTGGACCTCACTCTAACATTGCTCCATTTAGCAGCGATGACGCCTTCGGGATTGATGATAAACGTCGAGCGGATAGTGCCTTCGTATTCTTTGCCGTAGTTCTTCTTTAAACCCCAGGCAGCATACGCTTTGTGGGCAGTTTTGTCGATGTCGCTTAACAGGCTGATTCCCAAACGATATTTCTGGATGAACTTTTGATGGGATTCAATTTCGTCTGCGCTGACACCGATTACTTCGGCGTTCAGGCCACGGAATTCATCCAGCGCGTCGGTGAAATCGCAGGCTTCTTTGGTGCAGCCGGGAGTATCATCCTTGGGATAGAAGTAAAGTACTAACCATTGACCAGAGAAGTCGTTGAGTGAGACGGTCTGGTTATCCTGGTTGGGTAAGGAAAACAGTGGGGCTTTGTCGCTGATGTTGAGCATTTGACACTCCTTTTTGAATAGGCCGGGTTGACATTTGGGGAGTTCACTCCTGAAATGGATGAGTGCGTCATAGGGTTCGCACTCGTGCAAATTTCTGAAATATCAACACTACCTAGGCGAAATAGATCGCAGCAAAAATTACCAACAAAAACATTTCAGCTATCTCATTGATTGTGCCATAAATATCTCCGGTCAGACCGGGGATGCGGCGCAAGACAAAGATAGATATTCCCCAAACCAGGAGCATTGTAATGGCGACGGCGAGCAGGCCGATCCAACTTGCACAGATCCATGCAGCCAGTAGTGCAGTTAGGGTGGCGAGAGTGACTTGTTTCCAGGTGATATGTGCTTTGACGGCGCTGCCCAGCCCCGCGGGACGAGCATAGGGGAAGGCGAACACGGCCAGGGTCATCCCCCCCCTGCTTAGCACCGGGATCAGGATCAACACAGGGGCAGATTGGGGGAATCCGCTCAGGGAAGAGTATTTCACCAGGAGCAGGATCACGCCAGCGCTGAGTCCAAAGGCTCCAACGCGTTCGTCGCGCATGATCTCGAGGCGTTTTTCCAGTGTGAAGCCGCCCAATATTCCATCAAATGCATCCAGTAAGCCATCCAAATGCAATGCACCACTTAGGGCTACCCATAAGCCTAACACCAGCGCGGCGCGCAGCGTATTGGGGACGATCAAAGCCAGGCCATAATTGGCGCCGTAGAGCAGCGCCCCGATCAGCGCGCCAATGAGGGGATAAAAGCCAGCCGCCTGCCCGAGTTCTTTCTCGGTAAATGCGCGTTTGACCAGCGGCGGGCTGAGGGTGAGGAATTGTAGGGCGGCTAGAAATGGGATCATGGTATTAGGGCGGAGGACCGAAGACGGAAGACGGAATTTTGCCTGTCACCAGTCCTCCGTCCTCCGTCTTCGGTCCTCCGTCTTTCTATTCTTTGTCCGAAACGCCAGCTTCACTGAAGGTGGCCATTTCGTCGAGGATCTTGCAGGCGCCTTCGACCAACGAAATCGCTAGCACCGCGCCGGTGCCTTCTCCCAAGCGCAATTGCAGGTCGAGAAGGGGTTCCAGCCCCAACCATTCTAGCATAATCTGGTGACCCAGTTCTTGGGAGCGGTGGGCGCTGATCAAGTAATCGCGCGCCTGGGGTGCCAGACTGACGGCGATCATTGCAGCGGCTGTAGAGATGAATCCGTCAATGACTACTGGTTTGCGATGTGCGACGGCTGCCAGAACCGCACCCGCCAACCCGCCGATCTCGAAACCGCCAACTTTGGCCAAGATGTCAATGCCATCCTTGGCATCGGGCTGATTGACTTCGAGCGCGTTTTTGACGGCGTTGATCTTGCGCTGCAAACCCTCATCGTCGACGCCAGTGCCGCGCCCGACGATGTCGGCAGGGGAGCGTCCGGTTATCACCGCGGCGATGGCTGCTGAAGGGGTTGTATTGCCGATGCCCATATCACCCGTAGCCAATATATCGAGCCCTTTCTCAAGTTCAGCTTTGACAACATGTGCGCCTGCTTCGAGGGCTTGAATGGCTTGTGCGCGGGTCATCGCTGGACCTTTAGCAATATTATCCGTTCCTAAAGCAACCTTCTTATTGAGCACATCGGGATGGTCGATTTCGCTGGCGACGCCCATATCGACGACTGTAACACGCGCACCGACATGCTTGGCCAGTACATTAATAGCCGCGCCGCCGAAGACGAAGTTCATCACCATTTGCGGTGTCACTTCCGACGGATATGCGCTGACACCCTCGGCGACAACGCCGTGGTCCCCAGCCATGGTGGTGACGACTTTGTGTACGATCTTCGGTCTTTCCTCGCCAGTGATTCCGGCAATTTGCACCGATAAATCTTCCAGCTGACCCAGGCTGCCGCGAGGTTTTGTAAGATCATCCTGGCGGATGCGCGCAGCTTCCATAGCGGCTTCATCGAGGGGTTGGATTTTGGAAATTATTTCCTGTAAAGACATGTTGTTCTCCTATAAAGGTGTTGGGATTTGAAGCTCAAGATTGTGTTGAAAGTTGAGCTGATTATTAACTCATGTTTCGCAATCTCAGGGAAACCTCGCTACGTGTGCGTAACATGAGTTATTAAAACTCGATCCCTTTTTGACCTTTGTATCCTTCATCGTGAGGGTGTTTGATATTGGTCATCTCTGTGACCAGGTCGGCATAATCGATCAACTCTTCGGGGGCGAAGCGCCCTGTGATCACGAGATGTAATTGCTTGGGTTTATGCTCCTTGAGCCATTCGATGACTTCGGCGGTGGGAATCCATTCGAAGTGCATTGTATAAGTAAACTCGTCGAGCACGATCAGATCATAGTCGCCAGAAGTGATTTTCCCCTTGGCGATTTCCCAACCATGGCGTGCTTTGGCCGCGGTCTCTTCGATATCTTTAGATTTCCAAGTGAAGCCATCGCCCATTTTGTGCCATTCGATACCCAGCTCTTCAGCGCTCTTGAATTCCCCCCATCGTCCAGTTTCTGCTTTGACGAATTGGATCATGCAAGTGCGCAAACCCTGTCCACGTGCGCGCATCATCAATCCCAGCGCGGCAGTCGTTTTGCCTTTGCCTAATCCGGTATTTACGATAATGAGACCTTGGCTCTTTTTTGCCATACCAACTCTTTTCTTACTAATTGATGTTGCGTGTGCGTAACATGAGTTACTATTGACCTTTACATATGTTGATAAACTTTTGATTGTCATGCTGAGCGCAGCGAAGCATCTTTGAAGAGATCTTCGGTCGCAAACACCGCTCCCTCAGACTTGTAATGAGCCTGTCGAAGTGCTTGTCCTGCGACCGAAGCAAGTGTCGAAGGAGTGACAAACGTAATCAATTTATGTGAACATCAATAAAACAAAATCCCTGCCGTTTGGACAGGGATTGATGGGTTGAATTTAGCCGAATCTATTCCCACATCCTAGCCTCGAGACACGTGGAAATCGCGATCTTGGTGGGCGGCCTGGCTCGAATCAGTGGTCAGCGGTCAGTGGTCAGTGGTCAGCCAAAACGACTGAATTCTGATTACTGGTTACTGATTTCTGGTTCACACAGTTGCGGGACAGCACCGGACTTGCTCATTGCGTATCGAGCGTACCGGCTTCGCCTCGGTATCGACAGTTGTCTTACCGAACCTTCCCATCCGGGGGAGTAGGTGCCAAGATCGGATTTATTGAAATGATAAGGTGCTTTTTTCTTACATCGAAATTCTATCACAATTAGAAACTCAATGTCCTTCACCGATGTAAGGGTTATTCCCTGATAAATGTCAGGATTCTTCCCCAAATTCAGGACGCAGATCTGCGCAGATTCAAAAGTGTCAGTTATTGATATGTGGCGAGCTTCTGTCCTAACTTGAAAGCATCTTCCAGCAGTGCAGGTTGTTTCTCAGCGTCGCCTACATCCATTGCGGTGCCATGCACAATGCCGGCAAACTCAATTCCAAGGTAGCGGCACATGGCTTCAATGGTGTGGACTGCATTTATGCCACCCGATGTATATAGGTCTGTATCGCCATATGGAAGAACCAGGGCAATTTTCTTTCCTTTTAATTGGCTGACATGTTCGGATTCGAAAGCGTACCATCGGTCGATACACAATTTCATCTGTGCAGTGATCGTAAACCAATATACCGGGCTGGCGATCACGATGGAATCCGCCTGACCAATTTTAGGATAAAGCGTTTGCATATCGTCATTGATGATGCACACACCTGTTTCCTGGCAGGTATCGCATGCATCGCAAGGCTGGATATTCATGTTGTGCAGGTCGAAGCTTTCGACTTCTGCACCCGATTCTTTAGCTCCTGCAGCAACTTGATTTGCCAGGGTGGCAGTGTTGCCGTTGACCCTGGGGCTGCCTTTCAAGATGATGATATTCTCTGGCATGGGGTGGGACCTCCCAAATTTTCGTTACGTTGCGAGCATCCTTGATCATGGATGCGGGTTGCCTAGCCGCTCTCGCAAATTATTATTTTGGATTATCGCTTGCGCCGTACGATACCTTGCTGCCAGGCGTATACTGCCGCCTGAGTTCTATCTACAAGGTGGAGTTTGCCCAAAATATTACTGACATGCCCTTTGACTGTATTTTCGCTGATCACCAACTGTTTGGCGATTTCACTGTTGGATAGGCCACTGGCGATTAGTTTGAGCACTTCCATTTCGCGGTCGGTGAGTTCGGTGTATGGATTTAATTCTTCGCTTTTGGCCCCATGGATCTCTTGAATGACGCGCGAGGCTACCCGGGGATGTAGTGTCGCTTCACCCTCGGCAGCACGCCGAATGGCATCGGCGAGTTCATCCATCTGGATATCCTTGAGAATGTATGAAATTGCGCCGGCTTGCAGCGCGGGAAAGATGTACTCATCTTGATGGTAGGAAGTCAGCACGACCACTTGTGTGCGCGGACTGGCATTCTTGACCTTGCGTGTCGCTTCCACGCCGTCAATATCATCCATCACCAAATCCATCAAGACTACATCGGGGACGTGCTCCAAAGCCATGGAAACGGCTTCTTCTCCCGATTTGGCTTCACCAATAACGTCGATATCGGGCTGGGCATCTAAAAAGGCGTATACGCCGCTACGGACAACTTCGTGGTCGTCAACGATCAACACAGATACTGATTGAGACATTCAATATTCTCCGAATAAGAAGGGTAACAGGCCAATCGAATTGGTTGTTTTCAGCAAGGTTATTCGCCCAACCATGTTGGGCCGGTTACCATTTATGAAGATAGCGTTCAAATTTTACAAATGGCCGTAATCTTAGTGCCGCATTCTTTGTCGCTCTCTACGATTAATTCTCCATCCAGCAGGTCGATGCGCTCTAGGATCGAACGCAGACCCATACCGCTGTACTTCTTATTGGGATCGAAGCCCACGCCGTTGTCGGAGATAGTCAGGATAACTTGGTCGGGTTGGTAAGTCAGGCTGATTTCTGCTTCGCTGGCCCGACTGTGCCTGGCCACATTAGATATGGCTCCTTGTACGATGCGGAAGAGCGATTGCTCCAGCTCACGGGGAATGCTGCGGGTTCCTTGTGCTCGCACCAGGATGGGGATGCACATTTGGTTCTCGCATTCCTGGGCATACTTCTGAATCGCCGGTACAAGGCCTTTATCTTGCAGGGCGCCAGGGCGCAGTTCTTGGATCAGGTTGGTCAGTTCCTTGCGCACTTCGTTGACCAGCCTCTCTGCTTCGTCCAGGTTTTCTACCGCTTGGGGAGGCTCGGGGTTCATTTGGGTTCGCGCTGCAGCCAACTGAGCTGAGGCGGCAAAGGCTTGCTGCTTGACGCTGTCGTGAAGATCGCGGGCCAGACGGTTGCGCTCTTCGATGGCAGAGATTTCCTGGCGTTCCTCGAGTAAACTCTCCAGTTGTGCGGCCATGTGATTGAGTGTGTTGCCCAAATTACCGAGTTCGTCGTTGATGGGATCATCTACAAAAACAGAGAAATCGCCCTGACTCCAGGCCTCGGCGGAGCTGCCCACCCGGTACAGACGTGATGTCAATCCTCGGGCGGTCGCAAAGCCGAATAAGATGCCAAAGATGCCGGCAATCAATGCGATGAAAAGTAAACTAATCCCAACCTGACGTGAAATTTGAGGCCAACTCATTACCTCGAGCAGTCGGGATTTGTGCACGAATCCCAGCACCCCAACTATATCGCCAGAGCTATTAATGTGGTAGATCGGGATAGCGCCGATGATCAAATCGTTGTTGACCTTGTTGATTAGATTTTCAGAGCTAACTTCACCGGCAAGCGCCGCCTCAAACGGGCCTCTCAACCCAGGTATCTCGTCTGTATCCAGCGGCTGACCAGCTCGTGAGTTTTGGATTAAATCGTGCGGCACTGAGTCAATCAAATTCCCCTCAGCATCGGTATAGATCACATAGAGCACATTGGTGCTGGTGACATTCAAGACAAAATCGCCGATCTCAATGGGGGAAACCTCGGCAACTGTAGCCCTGAACTGGCTGAGAAAATCGGCCAGACCTTCCACATCTGGGGGAAAGCTAGATAAGAACTGACGGCCTAATTCGTTGTAAGATCCAGAGGTGATATCGAGAAAAAGCTCTTCAGGAGTGACACGCGTTTTGGATACCACATAGGCAGATAATCCTAAAATCACGAGGGTGCCAGCTATCAACAATGCCGCTACGGTGACGCCGAAATAGCTCAAAGTTAATTTCCAGCGCAGGTTGCTGAATTGTTTGCCGATCAGTCGCCAGAGTCTCATCATGCCGTTAACTATACAACAGCCTGTACCTTGTGGCAATGAAACCTGTCCTCCTGAGGGGGTCAAGATGCTCCTCAAGTATTACATTAAACTGTACTCCGGAATGGTGCAAATAGTTCGCAATTACACTAAGATATTGGAGGAGTAAAAGTAACCTTTTACTCCTCCAATGGTGGGGGATGGCCCCAACTCCATCCCCCTGTTGATTTAATCAGTACCCTACCCCAGCAGGGTGAAAGACTCTACTGGGGTGTTATGTGCGCACATACAGTAATGATTTATCATCTTAGATGATTCTGCAGAAATCGCCCCGGTGGCAACCGGGGCGACGACTGGAAAGTCCGAGGCCCGAACAGACCTGATTGAACTTTCCTATGCTTAGTATACTTGAAAATTCTTCCTATTTGATATTCAGCCAATATATTGTTTGTCTCACGGTGTGCCTGATCTATTTCGATTGTGAGACATCTATTCTTTTAAGCTGGAAATTTGGAATCTGGAAAGGGGGTGGTGCCTAGTAAAAATAAGTCAAATTCGCCCCAAACATTTATCCAACTAATTGAAGGAGAAGATCGTGAAATCGAAAAAATTATTAGTTTTGGTTGGTCTATTGGTCATCGCCAGCATGGCATTGGCCGCCTGCCAACCCGAAACCATCACGGTTGTCGAGACGGTCGTCGTCGAGAAAGAAGGCCAGACGATTATCGAAACCGTGGTCGTTGAAAAAGAAGTTGAAGCTGCTCCAGTTGTCGAAGAAGAAGCGGCTGGACCTGAGTGCTGCGATGCATACCGCATTGCGCTCTTCGAAGAACCCGTTTCACTGAATTACTGGAACTATCTTGGTCCAGGAAGTTCCGTTTGGACAAACTATGTGATTTCTAATCAGCAGGCGCAACTCTTCCAGCTTTCTGACAAGCGCTTTGATTTCGTGACCCAGTTAGCCACGGAAATCCCTGAAGCTGTTGATAATGGCGATGGTACTTTTACCATGACTGTCGAAATGCTCCAAGACGCGACATGGAGTGACGGCGAAGCCATTACTGCTCATGACTATGTCTTTACGTTCAACGCTTGTAAAGAGCTCAAGCTGACCCAGAACTGGCCCAATCAATGTGTGCCCAATGGTGTTGAAGTTCAGGTAACTGCCCTGGATGACTACACCGTAGAATTCGTTTTCCTGAACCAGGTACCTTCCCTTGGTAACTGGCAGGCTGGCCTGGCTCTGGCCCCCATTCTTCCTGAACACTTCTGGGCCGATTCCGCCGCTGAGGCTTATACCTTCTTGGATGGCGTTGCTGCTCCTGAGCTCGAGCGCCCCGAGGACTGCGAAGCCGAAGATGCCGATGCTGATGCTTGTGACGCCTGGGCTGTCTACGACGAGGCTTTCACCAACGCCCGCACCACCTTGTATGAAGCTGATGCCAGCACAGTTCCTGTTTTCGGTGGTTACTCCACCGATACCTGGGAGCCCGGCGCATTTGTACAGCGCAGTGCCAATGAAAGCTATTACTTCAAAGGTGCCGAAGTTGTTGAGTTCGAAGATGGTACCTGGCAGTTGACCATGCCCGATGGCACGGTTTACCAGCTTTATGGTAATGCTGAAGGTGAAGAGTCTTTGCGCTTTACTCAGGGCCCATACAGCCCCAACATCGTATTCTCCATCTACGGTTCCCAGGACGCCGCTTTCTTAGCACTGGCCAACGGTGAAGTGGACTATGTGATCAACCCCTTGGGTTTGGCCCGCGGTTTGCGCGAGCAGGCTGAGCGCGGTGAAGGTATTGAAACCTACACCAATGCCGACTACGGCATGTTCTACCTGGCCTTCAACATGAACAAGTTCCCCATGTCGAACTACGAATTCCGCCAGGCGCTGGACATTTCCATCGACAAAGACTTCGTTGTCAACAGTGTGTTGGGCGGCGTTGTCTTCCCGATGTACTCCACCATGCCTCCTGGAAATGGCTTTTGGCACAACCCTGATGTTCCCAAGCCCTACGTTGACCTGACCCGCGCCGAGCGCGTGGACATGGCCGTGCAGGTGCTCAAGGACGCCGGTTGGAGTTGGACTGCTGAACCCTTCTGGGATGAAGATCTGCAAGATGTCACTCCTGGTGAAGGCATTCTTGGTCCCGATGGAATGGAAGTTCCCGAACTGACCATCCTCGGCCCTGGCCCAGCATATGACCCCATCCGAGCCACCTTCAATCAGTGGATCTCCGAGTGGGCGCGTGAGCTTGGTTTCCCCGTACAGTCTGAGCTGACCGGCTTCAACACTATCCTTGGTCCTGTCTTCATCGACGCCAACTACGATATGTACATCCTGGGTTGGAGCCTAGGTAACGTGGCTTTCCCCAACTACTACTTCGACTTCTGGCACAGCAGCCAATGCACCGCTGACACGGGTAACTACAACACCCCGTGTCTCAAAGACGAAGAGTATGATACATTGACGGAAGAGTTCATGGAGACCGGTGATCTGGCTCGTGCACAAGAGTTGGTCTATCAGATGCAGGTTGTGTTAGCAGATCGACGCCCGTACATCCCGCTGTTCTACAAGCAGGTTCATGATCTTGCGCATAACCGGGTTGTCTTCCCCTACTCCGAAACTTTGGGTGGTATTGAAGCACAGACTGGTTTGCAGTCTGACGCTCAAGTGCTGCTATCCAAGTAATTTGGCGTTCTAGATTACTGTAAGACGCGAAGCCCCCGATTTTGGGGGCTTCGTTGGTTTAATAACTCATGTTACGCAGCCTAAAGAGAATCTCCCTGTAAATAGGGGGTCGGGGGCGAAGCCCCTACCCCCTATTTACAGGAAAATCTCGCTACTTGTGCGTAACATGAGTTATTAATACAGGACTTACGCACTTGGGGTAGCCAGCCCAACTATGTTGGGCGTAGAACAGGTAATCCGACACCCAACTCGGTTGGGTTCCTACCCTGGAAATGCACAAACTGCGTAAGTCCTATAATAGTTGATTCAATATTGCAGTTATGCTAAGATGAGATTGTAAAGAAACATTTTGAAAAGTTCTTTTAAAAGCGGAGGTTGGGTGCTCATTATGCGCTGACTTGTCGGCGATACCGCGAAAATATGTGGGAAGAATTTCAATGGAACAAGACAATGACGAAAAACCAACAACTCCAATGGGATGGTTGTAAAAACGTACGTGATCTCGGCGGACTATCTGCTTGCACAGAAAAGATTGCATTTTTTGCTATCATTCAATTTAGTACGGCGTAAATTAAGTTTTCCTTAAATCGCTACTTTTGAATGAATGTTTTGGATAAGTTCGGCATGGCGCTACGCTTGGGTTTAACCAGGCAGCCATGAAGAGAGATAAATTGGATAATGGCGCTTCTTCCTTTCGTAATTTTCTATAATCACTTTGAGACTCTTCTGCAAAAAGCCACCATGCGAGTTTCCCGCCGGAATATATGGGGGTGGATGCTCTCGTCTGGTAGTTTTTTCAGTGCACTCAATTTGTGAATATCATGAACTCATTGAAACTTATTGATTGAAGACATGGCGCAAATTGATCATGGAAAAAACGATGAAATGAGCGCCAAGAAAATAGACATCTTTACGGTAGAACCTTACTAACAAAGCTCTGAATTTATCAATCCAGGCAAAA
>JADHTJ010000118.1 GCA_016785015.1 Anaerolineales bacterium | reverse complement strand
CGGATGGGGATGTAATAATTTACTTCAGCCCCCAGATTTTGCAGCGCTTCGACGAGCAGTGTGGTGGCGGTCTGGCCGTCGACATCGAAGTCGCCCCAGACAAGAATAGTTTCTTTCTCACGAATAGCGCTCTCGATTATATCTGCGGCCTTGATCAGACCGGGAAGTTCGCTGGCTGGTGTAGGGGTGTAGAAATCGGGATCGAGGAAGGCGCGTGCAGTGTTAGGGTCAGTGATCCCGCGTCGGGCGAGAGTTTGCACGACAAGAGGGTGTCCACCGATGCTATCGCGGAGGTTTTCCGAAACAGGATAATTTTGGAGTTCATGCCAATTTATCATTTTTTAACGCAGAGATGCAGAGTAGCAAAGACGCAGAGAAAAAATTTAGAGTCTGTTTACGACCCGATGATAGCCATCAACTACTAATTTCTCCCCAAAGTTTATTACAATTCCCAACTTCAAACCAGTAAGTCGCAAATATGTAAGCGTTTGAACTTCATAGATTTCATTGTACTGTGTTGTCGCTTTACATTCGACAATAACTTTTTCAGCGATGAGTAAATCCAAGCGTAAGGGTGATCCTAACTCGGCACCTTTATAAATGACTGGTACTGATTTTTGGCGCACGACCTTGACACCTCGTTTCTCGAGCTCGAAAGCTAAGGCTTCTTCATAAACGCTCTCTAGCAGACCAGGTCCACCTAAAGTTCGATGAACCTCAATGGCAGCATCTAAAATAATCTTACTGATCTCGTTTTCATGCATAAAAGTTCCTTCCAATTATTCCAAACTCTGCGTCTCTGCGTCTCACCGTCTCTGCGTTTAGTATTCTATTTCAGCGATATCATCAAAGTCGAGTTCTACTTCAAAGCCCTCTGCCTCACTGAGATCATCAATTTCGTTGAGCGGACCCGCCTCGATGCCGCGGTTGCACAACGACCGGTACACACAAAATTTGCAGCGGCGTTCGTCTTCAGTGAGAGGGGCGTCTGCATTGCCCATGATTTGGATTTCGGAAATCAATTGTGAGAGATAGGCTTCATCTTCGTCGAATTGTTTTTTGCTGTAGGGAAAGTGCGCCGGCTGATCGGGGAAATCAGAATACCAATAGATCATCTCGATCTGTTCTGGCTTGAATTCAGCTCCATCATTCAGTTGTGAGCCAGCTTTGGCTAAGAGATACGGATAAACTCGCGTTTGCAGTCGATGGGTCAACCACTCACGTTTGGGCTGTTTTCGCGAAGTTTTCCAGTCATAAATCGTGGCAACAAAACCCTTAGGGTCTTCAGTTTGATTATTAATTCCGTGGTTGCTTTCTGAGACCCTAAGGGTTTTCAGTGTAAGCAAGTCATATTTGGCCATGATGCGGAAATCACCTATTGGGGCAGAGAGATTGATTTCGGGTAATGTTTTTAGACTCGGGATGTTTGGCATAGCCCTTCCGAAGTCTTTTGACCCCGTGAAATTTTCCCACCAGCGACTAAGTACCTCATCCCCCTCAACCTGGCTGGCAATTTTCTCGTTGTCCACGCCCAGCCAATATTGGTGAGCCATATGATGAAACTGAGAACCGCGCTGCATATAAAGCTCGTTATCCTTGGCTGGCTCAGCTTCAACCGCAGGCCAGGCGCGCTGCTGGATATAACGCAATTGAAATCGACGTTTACAATCGACGTAATCTTGCAAAGAACTTTGACTAAATTGAAAACTATCTGGCAGTGACATCAAGACCTCGAAAACTATTTCACCGTCAAGGCGCCAAGGACGCTAAGTAAATAATTACTATAAACCCTTTGCGATCTTTGCGCCTTCGCGGTTGGTTGATCATCGGTTATTCCAAAAAGATTGCAAAGCCACCAACGGGATCGCCGGCTGCAGGTTGCCTTTTCGGCCCGTATTCCACGTGATGACCAATTCTTTCTTGGCGCGTGTGATGCCTACATATAAAAGGCGCAGTCGCTCGCGCGCATACTCCATGCGGGCATCATAAGTCGGTCTACCTTCAGCATACCATTCGTACGCGTCCTTTGAAAATGCAGCCTCCAACTGAGCCAGAGTTTCGGCCTCCAGATTCAGACTATCGCGAATAAACCATTTCTCAGGGATGTAACTATCGTATTCCATCCCTGACGGGAAGTCATAATTGTTGACTGACATCAAGTAGACACGATCCCACTCTAACCCTTTGGCCTTATGGACAGTCGCAATGACTACCTTGCCTTTATGTTTATCGGGGTCGAAACCAGAGTCATCTTCGCTGAAGCCCAGGAAGCGGCGTTCATTCTTGGCAATCACGGCCAGCTCACCGGTCAATTCTGGCAGTTGCCACTCTGGATGCAAATTCCGCACACGCCGCAGCAGCACGGCTAATTTATGGGAGATGGCCAGATCGTTGGGCTTGGTGAATAATTCTTGGGATAAAGTCAGGATCATTTGGTCGATGGGCAGCTCGATGGTTTTCAACCAACGCGACAGGACGAGGCGGAATTCTTCGAGCTGGTCCAACTCATCGAGAGAAATCTCTTGTTCCCGAAGATTATCTAGCCAATCTCGCTCCGGGCCTGGGTGCAGAAAATCCTCGACGTATTGACAACCCTTCAGGATTTTTGCGGTGGCTTTGACCTGCTCCCAAATCTCAGATTCTGCCCGATCATCCCGCCGCCAGACCTGATAGACGGTGGCCAATTTGCGCGCTGAGCCTGGATCAGCGAGATACTGCAATATGTTCCCTAAGGCTCCAGCTGTGAAACGCGTCGAACTGGAGCTGCGCAACAGCCCATCGACGGTCTCGATTTTGCGTTTGCGCAGCTCATCATTGAGCGCGAAGCCGCGCGTGTTACGCGGCGCCAGCACGGCTACCGTTTCATCGGGATGTCCCTCGAGCCACCGTTCCACTGAATCCGCTACGGCTTGGAGTTCGCCCTCGGGCGAGAATTTGCTCTCGACCAAGTGGATTGCCTCCGCTGCATCCGGTGGATTGGGTTGGGGATCACCCTCGGGGGTTGGTTCGATATGGGGGATATCTAGGGCGTCGCGCACTTCTAATACAGGATGTTCGCCTCGGGTCCAATCGATCAAATAATTAGCTAACTCGATCACACTTTCCGTAGAACGTCCTGAGTTAGGCAGTTCGCGCGGGTGATCGGCCTTGGTCATGAATTCACGCAGATACTTCGGGTCCGCTGTGGTGAAAGATTCATAGATGGCCTGGTTGGGGTCGCCGACGCGCACCCAATTCCCTGACGAACCTGCCAAAAGACGCAGGATCTGTTCTTGCAGGTGGCTGCTATCTTGGGCTTCATCTTCCAGGATAAAGGGCCACATTTCTTGCAGGCGAGCCAACAACTCTTCATCGGAGTTGAGTGCGCCTAGCGCCAGGCGAATGAGATCGTCGAAGTCCACAGAGCCGCGATAGGCCAGGGAGCGCTGGTATTCCTTGTACATCCACAAGCCCATCTCTGCCAGGGGCAGCGGGAGGGGCAAACCCTCCAGTTGGCGCTGCAAAATATCGGGCGTGAGCTGCATATCTTTGGCTGTGCGGATGAAACTCAGAGCAATGCCTTTGACCAGGTTGGGAAGTTGATCTCGCCGCACCCAATCGCGGCGCCCTTCTGCAAGTTCTGGGTCGAGATATTCGTCCAGTACGTGGGGATTAGCCCGCAGCCAGGTGTTGGCAACTTCGTCCCGGATAGCATTGGCCTCGCGCTCGTCGATAATCTGGAAGTTGGAATCCAACCCCACAAGTTCAGGCCGCTCGCGCACGATGTCATGTGCCAGACCATGCAGCGTGCGTACGCGGTAATAGGGCAGCAGAGGGCGCTTCTCTTGGTCGCGCAGGAAACCTTCGATGCGAGTGGAAAAATGATCCACCGCCGAATTGGTCAGCGTGACGATGAGGATCTCCTGGTTTTCAGTCAGCGTACCTTCCAGGATGATTTGGGCAGCGAGAGCTGACAGTGTCCAAGTTTTACCACTGCCAGGTACGGCAGAGATTCCCATGGTTCCACCTGGGTATTCCAATACAGCTTGTTGTGCTGGGCGGGGGATGAAGTCAGTCATCAGTATTCAGTAATCGGTGTTCAATCATCAGTTTACAGTAAACAGAAAACAGTTATTTCTTAACTCATCTTACGCAACCTAATGAGAATCTACCTGAAATAGGGGTGGGGGCAGAGCCACCCACCCCCTATTCCAGGGAAACCTTGCTACGTGTGCCTAACATAAATTCTTAATTTGTTGCCTAGCAGCCCAAACGAGTTGGGTGGTGATGAGATTATGTATGCAACTTGTTTATTCTGAGGTAAGTTTTTTCGCAAATGTAAGGAAACTGATCTCCTTAAAGACAGGGTGAATGGCTGTAGATGCTTCCTTGACGATGGCATAACCATGCTTTTTATAGAAGGGTACTGCTTTATGATTGCGGGATGTGGTTCCAAGGTGTACTCCCTTTATTCCCAGGCACTTGAGATGATCTTCAAAATGAGAGATCATATTTGTGCCAATGCCCATATGGTGGTATTCAGGAAGTACATTAATATGGAGATGTCCAGGGTATTCAACGTGAATATCGACGGGGTTTGCTGGTTTTTCTCGCATATCGGGCAGAACTTTGCCTAAACCTAGCAGAGTTTTGAATGTCTTCGGAGAGCGCCAACTCGTAAAAAACAGCGCTCGCAACGCAATGCGCCAATACATAGTAAGTGCAAAACGTTTTTCCTGCCTTGGGGTATTCGTTGTCCCACAGATGAATCCGACAACATCTTGACTATCATCCTCGACGGCAACAAAGAAGTGTTCGGGTTCATAATGGGCATAGTATGCAATGAAGATCATAAAGAACAGTCGCTTATCGTTGAAGTAATCGCGTCCTTCTAAACCTTCGCCTTTGAAGCCGGTTCGGTAAGTTATATTTTCTACGGCTTCTTCATCAGCCGGTTGATATGGACGAATTGAAATTGCCATAAACTTTTTCTGTCATTGCGAGCGACCTTTGGGAGCAAAGCAATCTGAAACCCAAATGAAGGGCGATTCAGATTGCTTCGTCCGCCTACGGCGTCCTCGAAATGACCGCTAACGAATCACTACCCACTATCCACTGACCTGAGGGCGCGATCGATAGCTTTCAGCAGTAATCCTTTATGCTCGTAACCCTGTTCTCCCAACTCGCTCAGCCCAAGATAAATACCACTTCGACAACGGCGAATTAGCCCTAACACGAGCCGATAAAGGGAATCGCGGCTGGCATCATATTCATCGGAATCGGTCCAGGGGCGGTGCATGTCCCAATGACGGCTGAGAACATAGGGGTGGGTGAGTGGTTGGCGGATGCGCTCGTACCAGCCGCGTGAGCCGATATCCAGCCAGAACTGGTATTCGACCGCTCGGTTGCGCATCAGGAAGGTATAGGCTGGAGCCAAGAAAACAGCATCCTCGAGTTGGGTCTGCCAACTGAAGATATACTGAGCGGCGATGACGCCATCCTCGACCATACGCATATATTCTTGTCCCATGGGGATGCCTTGTGCGTCGAGACTATCGCCCACGGCCCAACGGAACTTGCGCACTGACTCGATCAGATTGGCGGTGACTTCTCCAGCGTCATATTCGGCATGGAAGCCAAACCCCGGCTGAGATAAAACTTCACCGAAAAGACGGCTGAAAAAATGATCCAATTCATCGGGTGTTTCTTGCGTGTAGGCACTCAACCATGCATACAGGTTTTCGTATAAATTACCTAGCCTAAAAGTAATCCGCTCTTGGATTTCGGGATTGATTTGATCGAAAGAAGAAAGCGAACCTTCACGTTCTTTGTAAACGATCTCTGTGAGAAGTTGGGCACGGACCAGATCCAGATTGGCAATGGTTTGGATGAAGGCATAGGCAAGGTCAAACTTCGATGGAATCAGTCCCCATTGGGGATGGGCCAGCGCAGCCAGGGTCAGCAGTGCTTGTGTGGCTGGTTCTTCCCGCAGGGAGCGCGATGGCCGGTGGGAGTAGGCGGGAATGCCCATTTCCTCTAGGCGCTCGGTCAGCGAGAAACGTAGGGCGTCGCTGAGATAAGATGACAGCACGACGATCTCCCCGGGCGGAACACCAGCATCAATTAATTTTGCGATTTTGTCAACGATCCAATCCAGCATTTGGGGGTAGTAGCGAGTGGTATCCAAGGGGGAATGGTGAATGGGGAATTGTGAATTGGCGAATTGTTCAAATGAACGTTCTTCTTCAGGGAGCAAGGCTTGTGTAATAGCGTATCCAAAATCCAGGATCTCTTCCGAAGCACTAAAAGACTCTAATAGCGTAATCTGCTGGTTGCAGCGCTCTTTTAGGTTGTATGCTGTTTGGGGGTCAGCACCCATAAATCGACGGTAGCCAGCCTCGAGGTCGTAAATGAACAACCCTGATTCTAGTGCGGGGATCCAACTTCGCAGCAGATCAAACGTGACCGGGACATCTTCTTCCAAATTATCTACGATCATATGTCGATAGGTCCCCAAGAGATGATCATGACAAATCGAAGCGGGCCAAAGGTAGTTGAAAAAGATTTCAAGCTGTAGAGAGAAATCGAGCAAGTTGTGCTCCAGGCAAAATGTACGGAACAGGTCCGCGCAATGTTGGGCATCTTCGTAGACATGTGCTTGACCGGGCTCCCCAGCCCAGGCGTTTTTGAGCTTTTGGCTGATCTCAGTGTGGGGGAAGCCGACCACAGCGGCCTTGTTGAGGTTGTCGATGATCTGGCTGTAAAGACGGTTGCGCTCGATGGTGATGGACTCAAAGAAGCCTTGGTCCAGCAGGGGGCGCACCAAATGAGCCATATAATATTGAGCGGTCTCTAACGTGAGGAATGTAGGCGGTTGATTGGGGTAAGCGAATCCGGCCTCGGCGGAAACGATGGGCCAAAAAAGCTCTACCATGCGTTTAGCCAGACCGCCGATAGTCACCACGGTCACCGCACCACCCGCGGTGGTTGAAGGGCTGCGTAAGGCTTCATAATACGGAGTTGCCAGTGTGCGCTGCGGAACGAGCAGTAAGATCTCATTGCCTGGGATGCCGGA
The DNA here is from genome assembly GCA_016785015.1 of Anaerolineales bacterium. Classification (GTDB taxonomy): domain Bacteria; phylum Chloroflexota; class Anaerolineae; order Anaerolineales; family UBA11858; genus NIOZ-UU35. The sequence goes on along the minus strand of JADHTJ010000118.1, from coordinate 8,117 downwards.
TTCAAGCAGATGGAGGATGCGCTCCACGCCAACTGTGGTTTTGCCCGTACCAGCATGACCTTCGAGGAAGATTATCGCGTCAAGAGGGGCTCTACTTAAATCAAGTTGCTCTGGGGTGAGAGAAAATGAAGTAGTTACCATTTGCATTCATTTTACACCATAGATGAGCAATTTCGGGCGGATTTGCTCTCTTGACGGTAGCGGTTTTCAATGCTATATTTTCGACTGTAGGATGCCAGAAAGTTTTCGTTGGAAGTAAGGAAGAAAGACAACAGCTCGAGGCAGGGTCCTTGAGCTGTTTTTTTGACCCTCCGATGGAACGATCAAGCACCTCTAAGTAATATCAGATATATTCAATAAGGAGTTTAAAATGTCTGAACGTGTCACCGGTACTGTCAAATGGTTCAACGGAAGCAAAGGTTATGGCTTCATTGAGCGCGAAGAGGGCAAGGATGTTTTTGTCCACTATTCTGCTATCCAAGGCGATGGCTTCCGCAACCTTGAAGAAGGTCAGAAAGTTGAGTTCGTCGTAGAAGAAGGCGCAAAAGGACCTCAGGCTGCTGAAGTTATCCCTCTGTAGGGGATTGTACCTTTACAAAACGAGACCCCGCTCTATATTGTGGGGTCTTATCATTTAAGAAACCTGGACGCGGATTGACAACCAGACACCTGCGGCGACACAAATAAACAAAATTGAAAACCGTACAATCTTTGGGGAAAATTTGAAGGGCAATTAAAAGGAGTTTTGGTTTGATAACAAATCAATTTCAGTTTCATAGCTCAATTTCTTTATTGCTGCTTTCTTTGAGAGCCAGAGCAACTGATCGACTTCTTCGTTGGGGGTGAATGTGCAATCTTTTTTTAGCACCATATTCCAGAAAAGCACAATTTTGGCAACACCCCCAACAATGTAGGCCGTGCTGCCCGCAAAGTTGACTATTTTTGCCTTGCAGCCGGTTTCCTCTTTGATTTCGCGCAAAGCGGTTTCCTGCCAACGCTCGCCGGCGTCGCGTTTTCCTTTGGGGATGGACCAGTCGTCGTAGCGTTTGCGATGAACAATAGCAATTTCTTGCCCCAGAGGGCCATCGCGCCAGAGCAAACCTCCAGCGGCTTCGATCACATCGGCGTTGACGTTTTCGTTTTTTGTGTTCGACATTTTTGTAATACTCCCTTTATCGGGCAGATGTTCTTGAGAATAAACATTTTAAATATTCCCCCTCTGGGAATTTGATGGGATGATCAAGCGCGTGTCCAGTACGTTCAATTTCTTTTAGATGATTTCCAGCTAGTTGAGCTTCCTGCTGGATCACAGAGAAGAAGTCTTCTGGTGTGATACGGCTGGAGCAGGATGATTGCACAAGTATCCCCCCTGGGTTGAGGACACTGAGCCCCAGGCGCGTCAACCGGCGGTATTGGAACAATGCCTTTTTAACTTCAGTCTTCCTTTTTGCGAAAGAGGGTGGATCGATGATTACCATGTCAAAGTGCTGATGATTTTCTTTAAATTGAGTCAAAACATCAAAAACGTCACCAACGATGATTTGATGGTCAGCCGCAGCGATTGATGGGTGATCTTTGTTGTGGGAGAAATTGCGTTCAGCAGCTTCGAGAGCGGGGCGGCTTATGTCCACGCTGGTGATGGATTTTGCGCCACCCCGAGCAGCGTATATTGAAAAACTGCCGGTGTAGGCAAAGAGGTTGAGCACAGAGTTACCCTCTGCTAAGGATTCGACACGCGCCCGATTATCACGCTGATCGAGAAAAAAACCAGTCTTCTGGCCGCGTATGGGATCAGCTTCGAATGACAGCCCGTTTTCTTGAAACAACACTGGGCCATTCAGGGATGCTCCCCAAAGGATCATGCTATCTTCGAGACCGTAAAGGTGTTCAGGTCGGCGCGAAACTTCACGGCTTAGCCTCAGTATGATCCGCTTTGGAGACAAGTTGATAAATAAGGGCAGTAGATCACGCAAAAAGGGGATCCATGCGGCTGTGTAAATTTTAAGCACCCCTGTATCGGCATAGATATCCAGTACAAGTCCCGGAAATCCATCGTTCTCCCCATGAAACATGCGATACCCGTTTGTGTATTCAGGGAGCCTGGAACGGATTTCTTGGGCGCGGATAATTTTTCTACGAAACCACTCTTGATTTATGTGGATGGGATCTTTGTGCTGCAGAACCCGCACGCGGATGGGAGAATCAGGATCATACAAACCAACTGCCAGAAAACGTCTCTTCTGATTGAAAACTACCGCCAGGTCGCCGGGTTTCCCGTCATGGCTTTGACGGCGTATGGCTTCATTGAAAAGCCAGGGATGCCCGTTTCTAAGACTGCGTTCAGCCGCGGGTGTGACGTGTAGCGCAATTCGTTTTTCCGATGGCGTTGGGAAGGAAGAGAGAAGTTCTTTGAGCACGTTTTATTCGGAATCCTTTTCCAGCACAACAATATAAATAGGTGATTCTGAATCGATGAAGTGGTCGATATGCCAGCCGGTATCAGCGACGATTTCTTTCATTTCGTCTTTTGATACCATCAAGTAATCCATCCAGGGGGTTTTGAACTTGCGATACCGTACTCGCAGGCGTAGTTGACCAGGCATGCGTCCACGCTGGCGGTTAAATTCATGGTATTCCAGATGGTCGGGGCGCTCTGTTTGATAAGGATCATTGGTTTCGGCGATTATGGTTCCGCCATCAAAAGTTAGGTTATGAAAGCGGCGCAGCAACCGTTTGGCGCGTTGGGGATTTGCGAACAAACCAAAATTGTTACCCATCATGATGATCGTATCAAAGGGTTCAATATGACGACTGATCTTAGTGATCGGTAAGAGACGCGCATCATTGACACCCCGCAGCCGGCATAATTCGACTGCCTTTGGTGAGTTGTCCACCGCGGTGACTTCGAGCCCTTGATTTTGTAAGTACAATGAATGGCGGCCTGCCCCCGCGCCAATGTCTAGTACCCGGCCATGAGCTAATTTCATAGCTTCTTGTTGATGAACGGGCCATTGATTATAAGGAGCAAAGTATGCACTCACGTTTGTGGATGCAGCGATAAAGCCGTCATCTCGCTCAATGATTTCCGCCCCTTCATTATTGATGTAGTAATTGAACAGCTCTTGCCCGTGGGCATCTTCATTTTCCTTCACAGTGTTCCTCCTAGCTCGCTGATCAGATATAATTCGCTGGTCTGATTAGCCTTATTTATATCATGGAGCTTGCATGCCTGCCGAGAATACGGAGAAAACTTCTCAATTCGATGCCTGGATCTTAGCCATTCGCCCGAAAACTCTGCCCGCGGCGGCATCGCCCGTGGTTATCGGGTCGGCGTTAGCTTTTGTCGATGGTAAGTTTGACTTTTGGCCTGCCCTTACAGCTTTGTTAGGTTCACTCTTACTTCAAATCATTTCCAACGTTGCCAACGATTTATTTGATTTCAAGCGCGGCGCAGACGCGGGGGAACGGCTGGGTCCGACGCGCGTTACTCAGGCCGGGTTGTTGACCTCAGATCAGGTTCAACGAGGATTGATGATTCTTATTGGATTGACGGTTTTAATTGGTATATACCTGGTTATTCACGCTGGGTGGCTGATTCTGGTATTAGGGGTGGTTGCCATTATTTCAGCTGTGGCTTATACCGGAGGACCTTTCCCGTTAGCCTATCATGGATTAGGTGATTTATTTGTCTTTGTTTTTTTCGGGCTAGCAGCAACGGCTGGAACCTATTTTGTGCAGGTTGGAACAGTGAGTTCTGCTGCCTGGTGGATGGCTTGTTCCATAGGGCTGTTGATCGTGGCGATCTTGATTGTCAATAATTTGCGTGATATCGAAAGCGACCGAGCCGCTGGAAAACGAACTCTTGCAGTTCGGTTCGGTGTTCACATATCCCGTCTAGAGTATGCATTCTGTATCTTCGGAGCGTATGCAATCCCCATGGTGACATGGGCCTTGGGTTTGACATCTTTTTGGGGCCTGGTGGTATTTTTGTCAATACCAATGGCATGGCGTTGTGTCCGAGTTGTCAATATCGAAACAGGGGGCGCATTGAACAAAGTTTTGGCTGGAACTGGGCGTTTGGGATTGGTTTTTGCATTGCTATTTTCCTTCGGAATCATTGCCAATACTTTATGGTAATATTGGATGAGCAGTGTCTCAAGTTGAGACAAAAGATCGGACAAAAATAGAAAATCTTTAAATTCAGAAGTGTCCGAACCTTTGTCCGAAAGTTCAGGCAGTGTTTCTTGACACATAAATTTCTCTATGCTAGAGTAAGCTGATTTTTAGTTTGAGGAGATTTACATTGACAAAATCACGATCACAACTCATGGTAGATCGCTTACGCGACCTGCAAGCCTCCTCCCCAGACATTGAGGCCTCCGCGGTTGTTAGTGTTGACGGATTAACGATTGCATCTGCTTTGCCCCAAGGGGTGGAGGAGGATCGAGTTTCTGCGATGTCGGCTGCAATGTTGTCCTTGGGTGAGCGTATTGCTTCGGAATTAGGTCGTGGTTCACTCGACCAGGTGTATATTAAAGGAGAAGAAGGATTTGTAATCCTTATGTCGATAGGTGATGATGCAGTGCTCACTGCCCTGGCTCGTGAAGATGCAAAACTGGGGCTAATTTTCCTAGATATGCGGCGTGCAGCTGACGATCTCACCAAGTTGATCTAATTCGAGTTTGAATATGGAATCTATTCCTAAAAGTGGTTTCTACTACCCTAACAAATTTGCGTTGATCACCATTAAGGCACTTGAAGATGTGATGGGGAAAAATGGTCTCAATGCGATATTGAATTTGGCAAATTTGGGTGATTTAATTGATCGCTACCCCGCCGATAATTTAAATAAAGAGTTTGACTTCTCAGATTTTTCTGCAATCAACTTGGCTTTAGAAGAGATGTATGGCCCCCGAGGGGGCCGGGGTTTGGCCTTGCGTGCTGGAAGAGCTACCTTTGATGATGCTTTGAAAGATTTCGGCGCCTTGGCCGGTGTAGGAGATTTAGCATTTAAAGTATTACCTTTAGAAGCGAAATTGCGTATCGGTGTCCCTGCCGTAGCGAAAATCTTCAGCCAGATGAGTGATCAAATATCGACTGCCGAAGAAAAAGAAAACGAATTTGTTTATACGATCCATCAATGTCCAGTATGCTGGGGACGCAGTGGAGAGGATAAACCGGTTTGCTTTGTGGCTACGGGGCTTCTCCAAGCTTGTTTGAAGTGGGTTTCCGGTGGCAAAGAATTTCGAGTCAATGAATCGAAATGCCATTCAAATGGCGACGAATTTTGTGAATTCGTTATCCAAAAACAGCCCATAGATTAATTGGACGGCAAAACCTAGTGGACGAAAAATCTAAAATCCTGATAGTTGAAGATGATTTGGATGTCGCCGAGATGCTTGAGGCTTATTTCCAAGTCCAAGGTTACAATGTTAAGACGGCGAATTGGGGAGAAGACGCCGTGGAGATTTCCCAAAGTGATAACCCAGATTTGGTTATTCTAGATATTCGTTTGCCTGATATCGATGGTTATGAAGTCGCTCGACGCATGAGGAATAATCGCCGGACGGAGAATATTCCCATCATTTTTCTCACTGAGAAACGGTCCCGTTCCGATAGACTTCAGGGACTTGAATTAGGTGCTGACGACTATATAACGAAACCTTTTGATATCCAAGAATTACGTCTACGAGTCCGCAATTCTCTTCAAAGGATTTCACAAGATGCAATTAATAACCCTGTTACTGGTTTTCCAGAAGGTGTTCTCGTTGATGAGCGTTTGACAGAATGTCTCGCAAGTGATGACTGGGCGCTCCTATCTATTTCGCTGGTGAACTTGGATATTTTCCGAAATGACTATGGATTTGTCGCCTCCGATGACGTTTTACGTGCGGTAAGTTTAATGGTTCATAATGCCGTTCGCAATATCGGCACTACGTTAGATTTTGTGGGACATGTTTCGCCCACACAACTGGTAGTAGTGACCAACCCAAACGTAGTCGTCGATTTGGGAGAACGAATTCGATCCCGAATTGAACAGTCGCTAGATTATTTTTATCCTCTCAAGGATCGCGATACAACTGAAGCTCTCAGCCGAAGACTGGCTCTAAAAATGGGGGGGGTATTACCCAATCATGGTCCGTTTGAAAATTTAGACGGCATAAAAACTAAGCTATTCGAACTGCAGTGAAATCTATATTTGCAAAGTTTTCGTTTGGATGGTACTAACTTGCCATCCCAAAACGGTTAATATATATGAAAATTACAATTGTTATCCCTACGTATAATGAGCTTGAAAATCTACCAAAAATTGTTTCAGCCGTTTTTGAATTGCCGTTACCTGAACTTAAAGTATTGGTTGTAGACGACGACAGTCCCGATGGCACAGGGAAATTGGCCGATGAATTAGTTAAACAATATCCTTCGCGATTATCCGTGCTACACAGGGAGGGAAAACTTGGTTTAGGCACTGCATACATCCGTGGATTTGAAAAGGCGCTGGCTGATGGGGCAGAGTATATTGTTCAGATGGATGCCGATTTTTCACACCCTCCAGAGAAAATTGTCGAGTTTGCTGAAACGATCAAACACTGTGATGTAGTAATTGGTTCGCGCTATGTACGCGGCGGTGAACTGGACAAAAATTGGCCATTTTGGCGAAAAGCCTTGTCCTGGTTTGGGAATTATTATGCGCGTTTCATTCTCAATGCTTCCGTCCTTGATGTCACCGGGGGGTTTAGATTTTGGAGACGCGACACTTTGCTAGGAATACCCCTTGATCGTGTGCGCTCAAATGGTTATGCTTTCCAAATCGAGATGATCTATATTGCACATCGTTTGGGCTACCAAAGTAAAGAGGTGCCGATCTATTTTGCAGAACGGGATTTAGGGAAATCTAAAATGTCTATCAAGATTCAGATCGAAGCTGCATATCGGGTTTGGCAGATGCGCAATTCATATCAAGATTTACACCCCATCGTTCACCAAAAGGAGGAAGCGCATTCAGCCTCTTTGTAATTTGTGCGATTTGACGCATCCTAAGCGAGACAGTATAATCGCTTTGTTCTCGTAAAAAAATCTACATTTCAAAGTAGCGGACACTATTCATGGCCTTAAAGGGCAACCTTCGTGATTTCTCGATTAACCAGCTTTTAAATTTGATCAACCTGGCAAAGAAAACTGGTACCCTGGTTGTTGAAGGCCCAGGCGATTCTGCCTGGGTATCTTTTCGTGAGGGGAAGTTAGCGTATTCAAGAATGGATTCTGATAAAGATAACTTGGCAGCAATCCTTCATCGATCAAAAAAGCTATCTCGTTCTCATTACAATACGATTCAGTCTCGTGCTGCAAGTATGAGTGATAAAGAATTAGGTTTATTGCTCATCAATGCTAACTACCTGACTCAAGAAGATATCTTGGAAAGTTTGCGTTCCGAATTTGTAGGTGTACTTCACCGAATTTTCACCTGGGTTGAAGGTTTGTTTCGATTCGAAGATGATGTTATGCCGCCTGACGGAAAGATTACGCTGCAGATCGGACTTGAGAATATTATTATCGAGGGCTCGCGACGTCTCAGGGAATGGGAGCAACTTCAAGATGAGCTACCTAGCCTTGATATCGCTTTGCGTTTCACCGACCGTCCAGGTGCGGATATTCGAAAGGTAAACCTAAGTGTAGAAGAATGGCGAGTTGTGTCTTATATTGACCCCAAGAATACGATCAAACAGATTGCTATCACAACCAAGATGAATGATCTTGAAATTCGGCGCATCGTTTATGGCTTGTTGCAAGCGGGCTTAGTTGAACTTGTCCGACCAGAAGGTGTCGTCTTAGAACGCCAGAAACCTTCCTTCCCTGTGGCCGATGCCGAAGAACAAAAATCTTTGGTTAATAAGCTAATCACGCGGATCCGCTCGCTCTAGTTTTCCGTTGAGAGAAAAGATTTCATAAATCATCAGTAATTTTGAGGCAAGCTATTATGACTTCACTGCAAGAACTCAAGCACAGGAAGGAGCCTGAGTACGCATAATGGAATTCCAGACAGCCAAAAAATGCGACAAAAAAGAACGCTCTGTTCGATAACGGCAGATTCTACGCACATTAACATGGATTGCGGA
>JADHTJ010000117.1 GCA_016785015.1 Anaerolineales bacterium | reverse complement strand
AGGAGCAAAGGGACAGTTTACTGGCGTGTATTAGCGGTATAGAATTTGACTCACACAATCTAATGGTGTAGAATTGACACCAGATCGAGATAACGTGACCATTATTCTAGAGAGTCACCAAGCAAGAAACCAGGCGAACCATACTGGATTAAAAAAAATGAGCGCTCACTGGCTAGAGTGAAACGCTCATTATAGACAAACTGCATTTGACACATGCGTCTGAATAAAGTTTGTCCATCAGCGGTCCCGACGGGATTCGAACCCGCGATCTCCGGCTTGACAGGCCGGCATGTTAAACCGCTACACTACGGGACCAAGCGACCGATATATTATCATACGCACCAGAGAGCGTCAAGCACCTTTCTCGAGAATCGAAAATGCTGTGGGGTATTGATTGAATTTGTCAGCTTCAAACTCTGCCCTTGAAATTTCATTCCAACTGCTAATATCAAATTTTGGAAAGTGTACATCAGCTTTGATTTGTGCGTGAACCCAAGTAAGATAAATCCGGTCTGTAAACGGCAACGCGAGTCGATAAATTTCGGAACCCCCACCGATAAATAATTCATCTTCATCTCTTTTCTCCGATAGTGCTATCGCAGCTTCCAAAGAATCGACAATGTCAACACCCGCGTAATGGAATTCTCTCGATCGTGTCATCACGATCATGCGACGTCCAGGTAGGAGACGCCCAATGCTCTCAAAAGTTTTGCGACCCACAACAAGGTGATGCCCCATAGTAAGTTGTTTGAAGCGCTTCATATCGGTTGATAATCGCCAGGGAAGATGACTTTCAAAACCAATGCCCCCATTCTCATCCATTGCCACAATGATCGAAATGCGCATCAAACGGATACTTTCGCTTTTATATGAGGATGAGCCCGATATTTTTGCAGTTCGAAATCCGAATAATCAAACCCTAAGATATCCTTGACATCGGGGTTGATGACCATCTGCGCTAAGGGGTAAGGTGATCTTGTTAATTGAAGTTGAGCCTGCTCGAGATGATCGTTATACAAATGCGCATCCCCAAAGGTGTGCACGAAATCCCCTGGCTGAAACCCACAAACTTGGGCGACCACCATGGTCAACAAGGCATACGAAGCAATATTAAACGGCACCCCTAAAAACACATCCGCCGAACGCTGATAGAGTTGACAGGAGAGTTTGCCATCAGCGACATAGAATTGAAAGAGCAAGTGACAGGGCGGCAAAGCCATCTTCTCGATTTCGCCCACATTCCAAGCGCTGACGATCAAACGCCTGGAGGCAGGATTCGCTTTGATATCCTGGATCAACTCTGAGATTTGGTCTACCACCTGTCCATCCGCGGTTGACCACGATCGCCACTGGGCGCCGTAAACCGGCCCTAGATCTCCGTTCTCATCAGCCCACTCATTCCAAATGCGAACGCCATGCTGTTGAAGATAATCGATATTGGTATCACCCCTCAAAAACCACAGCAACTCATAAATTATCGACTTGGTATGTAATTTTTTGGTTGTAAGTAATGGGAATCCTTCACTGAGATCAAAGCGCATCTGACAGCCAAAAATCGCACGTGTTCCAGTACCAGTACGGTCGGATTTTTCGACCCCCTCGTTTAGTATTTTTCTCATCAAATCTAAATATTGCTGCATGAGATAACTCCTGATACCAATAAACTTAGCGAACTCGTCTCTTCCATTCCTCCTTCAAATCTAGCTTACGAGGGCTCTCACCTCCAGAGAGCGCCATGAAATCAGTCATAAGACGGTTGAATTTATTGGGCATATCCAACATTGGAAAGTGGCCTGCATTATCGAAGCGCAGGAAGTGAAAATGTGCTGGGAGTTGGGCAGCCTGGTCATTTCCAACAACGCTTATTGCCTGGTCATTCTGCCCGTGAACCAATAAACAAGGTAAAGACAGCCGAGAGGGCAATTCTGCGATATTCGCTTTGTCCAGATGACGCAGTGAGTGATAAATTGCGTCCTGATCTGCTTTTGGCGCTTCGTTCCGAGCGGCTTCAGAATCAGGTGTTGAGCCCAACAACCAATTGGCAAGTGCCTCTGGCGAATTCTGGATCATACGCGGATTGATTTGGTTTAAGTCTAGGGGTACCGCGACGGCCATCACTCGATCTACATATTGGGGGTTTTCCTCGCTGAATAGCAAAGCAACAATGGCTCCCAGGCCATGCCCCACCAGCGCGACTTTTCCAATCCCCAACTTATTTAGAAAACTTTTGAGCAAATTCAATTGCTGCGAAAGCAAATAGCGGCTGGTGTTCTTAGCCGAATCACCAAAACCCCACATATCAAGGGCATAGGCGCGAAAACTGACCGAGGCGGCCTGCATCGATGGAATCCAATATCGCCAGGATCCAACCCACCCATGCAAGAAAACTATCGGGCGGCCGCGCCCAAGAACTTCGTAATGGACAATATCGTCGTCAAGAATAATCGCGCTCATTGCAGTAGTTTTTTCTTATGCGTTAGCTTGCTTTAACAACTCTTCCACTTTGCTGGTTAGCTGATCTGGCGCAAAGGGTTTGATAATATAGTCAACTGCGCCAACTTCAAAACCTTCTTTCACCTCAGAATCTTGCCCTTTTGCAGATAGGAAGGCTACGGGGATATGTACTAATCTATCATCGGCTTTGATTTGTTTGCAGGCTTCGTAGCCTGTCATGCGAGGCATGCGGACATCCATCAGGATTAATTCCGGCAACTCATTTTGAGCAGCCATTTCTTGTGCTTTTTCCACGGCTTCGGCGCCATTACTCGTAGCAATAATTTCATGTCCAGCAAAGCGCAAAGTAAATGTGATCAAATTTCTTATATCTATTTCATCTTCCGCAATTAATATTTTTGCCATATTTTCCTCTACTCATCTTTGAATATTGGTAGAATGAAGGAGAAAGTACTTCCTTTTCCCAGAATCCCATCACTCTTAACCCAAATCCGGCCACCATGCAGCTCAATTAGCTGCTGGACGATGGCTAAACCCAACCCCGTCCCTGATGTAGCTAAAACAAGGGGATCTTCTCCACGATAAAAGCGTTCAAATATCCTTTCCTGTTCTTCTGCAGTAATTCCTATTCCATCATCCGTAACATCCACCTGAATTTCTTCATCCAACAAAACAGCTTGAATTTCTATTTTTCCGTTAGCAGGTGTATAGTGATAGGCATTTCTAACCAGATTCGATAAGATCTGACGCACACGATCCCTGTCTCCGCGAACTCGCGGTAAATCCACTGGGATGCTATATTCAATTGATATGGGTTTATTAGCAGTTTCTGCCTGATTTAGTTGGTCCAAAACAACCGCTTCGGCTAAATCTTGCAACCGCAATGGCTGCATTGCCAGTTCATATTTACCAGCATCGATTCTTGAAACATCTAGCAAGTCATTGACCAAAATATTCAATCGTTCAGTATTCGTTTGGACAACATCCAAAAATTGTACTTGCTGCTCAGATAGCTCGCCTGCTGCGCCCATGAGAAGCACTTCAACATAACCTTTTATTGAAGTCATCGGCGTGCGTAATTCATGGCTCACCGTGGCCACAAATTCCGATTTGAGTCGATCCACTTCTACTTGATGTGTAATATCACGAAAAATGGTCACCGTACCTAGAAATTCTTCTTGCATTTGAACTGGCGCGAGGTGAATTGCAACGTAGCGTCCATCATCCAAGGTTATGCGCTCGGCAAATGTTCCCGCATCACCGTATGCGCCTGGCTTAGTCGACCATTCAGAAATTGTGTCCAACCAGGTTTGGGCTGCACCACTAAACAAACCACTAAAGTTTTCTAGCGATTTTCCGACAACCTCTCCGCGATCTAACCCCAATATTTGCTGCGCCGATTCATTAAAGAGAGTAATCCGGCTATCCGAATCGGTAACCAGAACACCATCAGCAACAGCTTCAAGAATTGATCTTGAGCGGCTCGTTTCGATTTGCTGTGTGCGAAGCATATTTCCTAGCCGCTCGGCTTGCTCGCGTATCAAATTAAACAACTCAGCATTATTGATTGAAACAGCTATTTGATTAGCGGCTGCCTGAACCATTTCCATTTGATCGGGGATGAAATGTGCTGCCTCACGGTGGAATAGCAACATGACGCCCAAAAGCTCAGCACCAACAAGTAATGGCACCCCCATAGCACTACGGTGATGAGATTTTATATCCCCTTCTTGAACCCAACGTTCATCACCTTTTAGATCCTCGATCAAAACTCCTTCACGCTGAGATACAATCCAACCAGCCAAACCATCTGTCGTGCTCAACTCTGTCGAGCGCCCACCGATTGGAGGTGGTTCTGTATAACCTAAAGATGCGCGATAATAGAATGTTTCCTCGGTCGGCTTTAATAACAGGATTGTGCTTTGTTCTGCTCGTGAAATCTCGTTGAGTAATTTTAAGGTTCGGTTGAGCACATGATCCAAATCCAAACTCGCCGATAGCTCACGCATGATAAGTAACAAGGCCTGAGTCCGTTGATGCTCCTGCTCAAGCTGTTGTGTTCTCTCTTCAACTCGCTCTTCCAATTCTTCTGTGAGCTGCCTGGTCTGCGTGAACAAGGACGCGTTTTGAAGGGCAACCGCTGCCTGGTTGGATAAAATCTTAGCGAGTTCAATTTCATCGGCCGAAAAGCGATGCGGTTGATTAGATTGCACAAAAATGAAACCATGCACATCTACACCTGTCACCAAAGGCAGAACTAACAAAGCCATGGTATTGCGCTGTTTGAAGAAATCTCTCAACGGTTCTAATTCATCTTCTTCGAATACATTGGCAGTGCTGAACACACCCAGTGATAATTTAAGGCGTTCAATTATTGGCGCATCAGGAAAATGTTCGGGAAGATCTTGCCCTTGAACAGGTTGTTCATATAGCAAACTCAACTCACCATCCCTATGGAGCAACGAAGAAATTTGATGGCAAGAAAGAGCCTTAGAAATTTCATTACTGGTTAGTTCCAAAAGGCGCCCAACATCTAGTGTGCTGCTAATTTCATTAATAAAGTGATTAATTTGTGCTAAACGATGAGAGCGTCGATCTAATTCTCTAGACCGATCTACGGATTGGCGGTACAACTCAGCGTTCTCCATAGCAACTGCCGCCTGGTTCGCGAAGGTCGTCAGGATTTGGCCGTGCTCGTTGTCATAGAAGCCTATCTCGATCTTATCTAAGGCAATCACGCCTACCACTTCACCCTTAGTTATCATTGGTACTGCCATCCATGCCAATCTTTCGGCGGGCAATTCAGGGAAGCGATCATCTTGCCGAATATCTGAGATTGAGAGGGGTTGTTTGGTGCTGATCATTTCGGCAAAAAGTCGGCTTTCATGAACGGTAGTTCTTAATCCCAAGAGGTCTTCATTATTCTCAAAGCCGCGCACCGAACGTATTGTAAGCTCATCTCCTTCTCGGAACCAAAGGGTAGCTGTATCGTAAGGGACAAGATTTTCCAAGGTTTCCAACAAAGACGCAACTAATGGATTCAATTCAAGGTTTGTAGATATGTCAGCAGTTACAGTGCTCAATGCTCTCAATTGCTCGGCACGTTGTTCAGTAGCTTCATACAAACGAATGTTTTCTAATGTCAGGGCGACCTGGCGAGAGAGAGAGCCTACCAAAGCCTGATCATCAATTGAAAATGCGCCAACATCCTGGAAATTATCGAGAACTAATACACCGGAAACAGTTTGTCCCGAGCGGATGGGCACTACCATACTAGAAACTGGCAATGCACCTTCCGTAGCTTCTCGATAAATCAACAAGCCTTCTGGGTCGAGATTGTAATGTTGATGAAAATCAACTACATCAAGACGAACCGTTTTATTCTCATCAAATACCTGACCAATGACATTATTCTCAATATCAAACTCGATATTCAACATTGAGCTATTATTGGCATACCCGACAGCTACTTTAGGTTGTAAAACGCCTCGCTCTGGCTGAAAGATCACCGCCATACATGCCTGGGCAGTTTGAGCAACATCAAAGGCAGTCTCTGTGAGCAAGCGGATTACCCTCTCAGACTCCAGTCCCCCTAACTGACGGCTGAATTCAAGCAACAAATAACCCTCCCGAAGACGTTGTCCTGTTTCGGTTAGTAGGGTGAGATTATTTAAGGTTGTTGCTGTTTGTGCAGCAAGTAATCCGAATAACCTTTCATCATCAGCCGAAAATTCAGCTAAATTCTCAGAACTATTTAAGATCACCGCTGAGGGAGCACCAGCCTGTGCCAGAATCGGTAAGGAAAGAAATCCCTTTACCCTTAATGCTTCTAATAATGGGGAAGAACTCCATTTAGGATCATCATCCACTTGTGCTACCAGATGAATCTGTCCATCATTCAAACTGTTTATCAAGGGATTACTCTGCCCTAACAGGGCATCCAGGTTTGCTTTCCGAGGAATCTCGCCAAGAGCGTGAAGAAGTTGGGGACCAGCTTCACCTCGTTCAACAACGAGAGCACTATCCAAATCCAGGTGTGAGATCAGCCCTTTTGCCAATGTTTCAAGCACCGCCAAACGATCAGGCTGACGCGCCAAACTTTCTATCACTTCGAGGACTGCGTTCACGCGTTGTTCCGAATGCAAATGTGGGGCTTGTGACAGCAGCGACACAGCAGCATCACCTGCAAGGTCAAGCTGCAATTCATTATTCTTCACCTGGAATTCAAGTTGATCTACTAATTTTTGATGATCGATAACAAGACTAGCCTGATGCGCAAACACGGCCAAAATCTCCAATGAAATTGGATCAGGGTACCCGTCATCTGGCAATGATGCAACCGCAATCAGCCCCAATGGTTCAACAGCAGATTTATAGATGGGCTGCAGAATAATCGAACTCTGCTTATCTTCTTCTTGCTTTGGAGACGAAAGAACCTTTTGCCACTCTGACAATTGAGATATTTCTTCAGCGTGTATGAAATAGGAATTCACAAGCAAATGCTCAGAGTTAAGAGCGCTTTCTACATCATCCCAGAGCAGAGACTCTTCTCTAAGTGCAGTCAATTTATCGGGAGAGACTCCAGCGGTGGAAACCCACTTCAAGCTACCATTCTGCTCGATAATACTAATCAACACCTCATCAAATGCAGTAATCTCTCGAATTCCTGAAGCCACATCCCGAAGCGTCTTTTCCAAAGGTTGATCTGAATAAGCATCTTCAGTTGCATCCATAATTCCCGAAAGAGCTTTGAGGCGTTTTGACAATGCGCGATTATCTTTTATTTGATCCTGATATCGACGCACATTTCCGATCGTAACAGCTGCCTGAACGGCCAAAGCCTGAGCAATCTGTGTGGAACTTTCATTGAAGCGGCTGGGTAGTTCGGAATGTAGGTGAATAATGCCAACTACATTACCTTGGTAAGCAATGGGTACAAGCAAAGCAGAGCTAATTTTCTCGTGAGCAGGCCTCAGCGTGGACTCATCGAGATTCGAAGGTGGCTTCGAAAAATCTTCTATCAGAATGGGGGCATTCCTTTCAAAAACTATTCGCTCCAAAGGGTGCAAATCTTTGCCCGGTTCATCTCCGATATGAAGTTTGAATTTGGGATCCTCTTCCTTTTGTTCATCCCTCTCGAAGAGCAGAATAGTGCCACAATCAGCTCGGGTGGTATTGAGGGCTTCTTCATAGACACGTTTTAGTAAACGCTTCAAATTGAGCGATGAATGCAGTTCTCGTCCAACTCGGGTAAGGGCGGTTAATTGCTCCACACGATCACGAAGATCTTCATCTGTTTGCGATGCCAAAGCTGTACGCTCAACGGCGACTGCAAGCTGCCCAGCAACAGTCATAATCAGTTGGATATCGCTGCGATTGAAATGCTCAACACGGCTGCTCGCAAGCATTATCTCGCCTAAGCCACGTCCGCGAAACACCATCGGCACATCAACCACGGAGAGAACACCCAAAGCTTCAGCAAGAATACGATATGGCGGCAAAACCCGGCGGTCTTCAATAATGCTATCTGAAATAAAAGGCTCTTTACTATTCGTGACAATAAACTTTGAAAATGCCTCTTCAATGGGAATTCTTCCCAGCTGATCAAATAATTCTTCGGGCACGCCATATACCGATTCCTGATGAACGTGTAATTCACCAACGCTTTCTTCTAAGAAAAATACGGCTGCGGAATCTGCCTTCAACAATCGTGCCAATTCAATAACAGAATATTTAAGAATTTCATCGAGAGCCGCTTCAGAACCAGACAAACTGGCAATACGTCTAAGTGCCTCTGCTCGCATTGCTCGTTGAATCGACTGCTGTACAAGGTCTGCGTTCTCTATAATCGGAGCAGCCTGACCAGCGACAATAGACAACAGACGAACATCATCCTGTGTAAAGGCGGTGCCGTCTTTTTTATTGGCAGCTTGCAAGTAACCTAAGGATCGACCACCGATTTTCAGCGGCACCAATACAGAATGCTTTATTCCCGCAGCCCTGGAAGGATGATCTAAACCCAAATCAATCATTTGCGGATCATTGCCTGCATCCGTAATGATAAGATTTTCCTGTGCTCGCCAAATCTTGTCTGCCGGGGATTCTGGAAGAATTTCAACCTGGTATAAATCCACAAATTGGGCTGGAACCCCAACAAATGGATTTTGAGCAGCCAACCTGCGGTGGACATCATCAAAAATCAAAAACCCAGTAATTTGAACGTCCAGGAGCGGGGATATTCCTTGCGCAAGCCTGGCAAATAGTTCCCTTGAATCTCGCACTGAGCTTACAGCTTGTGTCAAGTTGGCAAGGCTGGAAAGCTCTAGAGCCCGGCGTTTTTCTTCCCGATATAGCAACGCATTATGCAGCGCGATCGCTGCCTGACCAGAAAGCAATCGCAGAACGTCAATATCATTATTGTTGAAAGAGTCTTTATCAAGAGAGGTCAGATCAAGTGTGCCAATCAACTCACCCCCGATAACAAGTGGATATCCAACATACGAATGAAATGGATATTTCTGGCGATCAATAATTGGTCTCAGGTCCCGGTACGTATCAACATCCTCAACCAAAACAGGTTTGCGAGTCTCTGCTACATATCCAGAATACCCTTCTCCCAGCGGGTAGCGCTCCTCAGTAATTTCAATTTGGCGATCCAAGCCCGGACCGCCCACAAATCGATAGGGAATCAGATGACCCTCTTCTGGATCCCATATTGTGATCTCGGCAAAATCACTAGGAACTAGTTTTTCTACACTTGTGAGAATAGAATGTAAAGTCTCTTCTAACTCTAGATTAGCTGCCATAGATTGACTAACGGAAGTCAATATTTCAACAGTATGGTTTGAAGGGCTGCCATCTTCTGGCACTAAAACAGACTGTTCTTCAGGTTGAAATGACAATAAAATGGCGTTACTCTTCCCATTGGGTGTAATATATGAAATCGCTTCCATCATTTGACCATCAATGGAAAAATGCCCTTCTCCCTCCGTCGCACACAAGCTCAAGAAAACATTTCCAGGACGGGCGCGTCGGGCAAGACGTTCCAGGTTGGGATCTTCGTTCCAAACATTGAACCGGCTCCGAGCTTCCTGATTAATAAATGAGATCCGACCCCCAGGTTGAACCACTAATACAGCATGATCATGCTGCGGCACATCCGGAACAACCACCAACTGCGAAGAACTCTTCGCATTGGAGATATTCTGTGGGATCACACGCAACAAAACGTAGGTTAGGAAGAAAAATGCTAACCCAACGAGAAACAATGTTACACCTAAAGGAATGGCACCTAGTTCAAACATAACTATTCAGAGATTCTCACATCAAAAGAAAAATGGCGTGGGAAAATCAAGGAAACCTATAATTCAGAACGGCGTGCCTCAGCAGCCATTTCTGTAATTTCTCTAATATCTGCAAACTGATGATCTGAAGACGTAACCACCCCAATCCCCGCATTCATCAGATGTACATTTTCTTGCTCGCCAGCCTCGCTCGTCGTTACAATGAAACCTTGCTCACGATCCATGAAGTTATAGTGCGAGAGAATTTCTTCTCCAAAGCGAGCTATAACTGTATCCCGGATATTGGGTACATTTTTCTCTGTTGTGATGACAATGAAATTATCGCCGCCTGCATGGCCAATAAAATCTTCATTCGAACCATGTTCATCAACGATTTCAGTGAGCAACATCGCCGCGAACCGCAGGACATCATCGGCTGCGACAAAGCCATATTCTTCCTTGAATGGCTGGAAATAATTAACACGAATATCCATCAATGCCCATTCTTCACTTCGAATGATTTTGCGTAGATGATCCTCTATAAGGCGGCCAGAAGGCAAGCCAGAACGTGGATCAGTGAGGCTTTCGCGCTCAGCACGGGCAATGGCGTTTTGCACTCTGAGCTTTAATTCCTCAATATCAAACGGCTTGGTAATATAATCGTCAGCGCCCAACTCTAATCCCTGTAAGCGATCACTTCGCTCATCTTTTTGCGTTAGGAAAATTACAGGGATATGACTGGTGCGCGTATTGGTCCGCAACTGCCGGCAAACTTCATAGCCATCAATGTCTGGAAGCATAATATCCAAAACAATTAAATGGGGTAAATTCTGCCGCGTTTTATCTAGCGCGACCGATCCACGAGGTGCAATATCCACCTCATAATCTTGGCCTGCAAAATAGATGCGGAGCATATTTGAGATGTCGAAATCATCTTCGACGATCAATAGGCGATGTTTGCTCATACGATCCTCCCGATACTTAGGGGAAAAAGTGTAAACCCCATAATAACTAATTCTCTTCCAGACAATTCATTAGACATGATATGCATATTTTCGTACTTCAGTAATTTGTGCATTTGTTACGGGTTTTTCGAAGGATCGAAAACCACTCAACTTAAACCCATGTTTTGAAGCCATTTGTGTTATTTCGACAACTCTTTGACGTGCTATCTCCTTACCAACAGTATAGTCTTCAAAACGACCTTCTAAAGTAAGAGCTATTGTTTCTGCCATGCAGGCATATGCTTTGCCAGGCGGAAAACCAAAATCAAAATTAAACTTCACCTCACCTGGGATATCTACAACACCACCATCAATAACCAAGACATCCTTGCGTGTTTCAGCAACTATTGCCGATATATCCCTGGGACGTGCAACATCACAAACAACGCTGCCTGGGCGAAGATGCTCAGGTTGAATAATTGAGTGGGCAGCGCTCGAAACTGTTAAGACAAGTTGAGCCTTTTTTACATCCGATAAATCGGTGCTAACTGCGAGATCAACTTTCGTCTGATTGGCAATACGTTTTTTGAGGTGTTCCAATTTTTCGATAGATTTTCCAATCAGGTAGAGTTCAGCCACCTCACTCGCTAATAATTCCGAACAAACCTGTCCAATCGCGCCAGAAGCGCCAACTACAGCCGCTGTAGCTTGCTTAGCGTTTATGCCTAATATGTTCGCGGCATCCAAAACAGCCTGCACTGCAACCGAGATTGTATATGCATCACCTGTGGTAACGGGTATATCCAAAGAAGAAGCAATGCTGATTCCGCCATCACCTATAACTGAGGTAAATGCTCCAAGACCTAGGATTTTTGCACCTAATCGCTCCGCTAATCGACCTGTTTGGATGACCTTATGATAGACAATCTTTTCAGGTAATTCTAACATACGCGCAGCCGTCAAGGGGCAGGCAATTAGCCAACCGCTAATTTGTTTGCCAGTTGTAAGGGAGGCAATTCCCTGTATTTCTGATAGGTATATGGGTGGGAAAAAGGTACTGAAGAAGTTTATCTGTTTAGTGCTTAGTACTTTCCCCAAAAAAGGGAATTTACGACTGACATCTCGTTTGGGGTCAATCGGATGGATAATGAATGCAAAAGTGTCCACAAGTTACCAGGTTTCATGTTCCTTTTCCCCAGGGCGAGGATAAAGGCGTTTGTGTAACTCAGCAAAACCAAAACGATGATGGTCACTATCTTCATAGCGCAAATTTTTGGAAATAATACGGCGTTCAGGTGAGGCAACCAACACAACGTCGGATTCGATAGTTCTGGCAGGGAAAAATATCATCCCAGAACCCAAACGGCAGTTATGGCCGACGCATCCACCCAAAACCGGCCGATTGGCATCCGTCAAATTTCCATCGGAATCTACAGCTTTCAGGGGTGTAGGGATCAGGTTGAAATCAGTAAAGGTAGAGCCAGCCCCTATAAAAGTATTACGTCCGATGACACACATCTGCAAACACGTATTTTGAGCCACCATACTGTTGTCCATAAACGTTGTCATAAACATCGAAGAACGGAAAGGCAAGAAAGCACCATCCCCCACGACTGACAACATAACTTGACAGCCCTGCGAAACATTGACATTGTCGCCAATGATACAATTTTCGATCACCGCACCAGCGCCAATGGTCACATTGTCACCAATTGTTGTAGGTCCGTGAATTATTGCGGTGGGATCGATGACACAATTGCGCCCAATTTTGACCACAGACGAAGATTCGAGAACTTGTGTCCCTTCATACATTGCGGTTGCGAGGATTTTTAATTTGAAGAGTGGATTACGCTCCAGGCGATCTTCGAAACGAGCCCCACGCGAGAATAAGCCAAAAACAACATCGGCAATAAAAATATGCGTCCAAGTATCTATTGCCAAGATGCTTCGCAGAGGCACCTGAAAAGTTAGGTCACCTGACTCGTTTGCCATATACGTGGGTACATGGTAATAGCCAACCTCGCTAGGCAACATATCAATAACTAACGGTTGAACATCTTCGGCATATCCATTAGGGTAATACCACAGATCTACCAAGTAAAGATCTTCGTACTTTTGATACGAATGAGATAATGGCAATGCGTGCTCGCGAAAAGCAAGGTCATTTTCAGAAAGCGCTGCCCTAGAAGGCCGCGCCCGATTTTTAGCTTCACCCAAAAATGCTTCAATAAACGCGGCGTCAAAAAACAAATTTTCGCGATAAACAATGGCTGGTTCCCGAAAATCGGGCAGTGCTTCTCCAGGGAGAAGTTCACGTTCTCGATTTGCGTAAGGTGCAAGGACATCGCGATGAATTAGCCAAAGGGGCTTATTCTGAATACGCAAATCTCGAGCAGGCTCGTTGAAGGGATGGATATTTTTAGGGGCGGGGAGAATAATTTTCTGCATGTATCAACTCAGAGGTTGTTTATTGATCTCTATTGTACAGGATGAATCCCCCTTGGCAATACAATCCGTTTCCTCAATAAGAAAATTCTTTCCGCCGCTAACCCAATAAAGCGACTCCTGTAATATGCCTACTGCCAAATGACAAGTTGGCTGATCGCTTTGACGCTGCCAACAGATTGGACAGCGGTCAATATGCCAGTATATATGCTCACCATCTTCTTCGACGCGCACCTCTTGATCTGAGTATTGATTGAATGCTCCCGCAAACAAATTTGCACCTTTAGTTAATTTCGTGGATAACGGCAGCAATCTGAACGCCATATCACTGACCCCGATCATTGGGCCAAATTCGCGCAAACCGTATTTAAAACAAGCCTGACCAGATCGCAATGCAAGACCCCTTCCAGCTCTGGGGCCGTAGGCACTCTCAATACAAGCCATCATCTGACTCAGATATTCAAAGCTAAATTGACGATCGAAGTTGGTTGGGGGTATACAATCAAGTACGTGAGACAAATTTTCACCATTCAACAGCGTGTTGATGAATTTCTGCCCAATGATATCTTCCAATGCCAAAAGAATAATTCTGCCCATATTATTGGGGTAATAGTATTGTTTATTCGTCAATGTCACGATTCGTCATCCAAAAAGTTTCTCAGTGTGCCCAGGAATCTTTCGGGCTCGTCCAACATAATAAAATGACCGGCATTCTTGAAGCGCTCAACGCGTACGGATTGCATTCCTGTCTGCATGAGTTGCCATTGTTTGGGATCTACGATCACATCTTTGTCACCATACATGCCCATTGCAGGAATTTTTATCTGGCTTAAAAATGGTCTCAAGTCTGTTCTCCGTAGGGATGCAATACTAAGCAAAAAAGATTCTAATGTCGTTCTCGATAAATCTCGGGTGATCATCTCATAGAATTTTTGATCGTTTGAAATGATTGGTGCACTTACTTTTAATCCAAAACGCAACGCCCACATGGCATTAAAAACCATCAACGCAGTCCAACGATGACCAGCCAACTTTAATAACCAAGCTAACGAAGAACCGACAATGGGCGAACCAATTACAGTAACCTTGCTTACTCGATTAGGATGGTTAATTGCTGTAGATAAACTTACTGTTCCCCCCATACTATGACCAACCAGCGGGGCTCTTTCGATGCCCAAGCGGTCCATAAATTGATCGACCATACTTACAAAATCTTGTACAGCAAAAGTAGGAATCTTTTTCCCCGATTCTCCAAACCCCCAAAAATCAAGTGCATAGGTGCGATAGTATTGACCTAAATATTTCATGGTTTCCTGCCATAGCCCCCAAGATCCCAGCCAACCATGCAACAGTAATACAGGTCGACCGCGCCCGTAAACTTCGTAGTGCAGGATGCCTTGATCGGTCGTTATTGATGACACAATATCCGATTAAAAGCTCTAATTAAAATTCGCCTGCTTCCATCTCGGCTAGAATACTGTAAAGCAATTCTAATAACACACCTTTTACAGATTCTTTCTCTAAAGCCACACATGGAAGAAATTTGATTTTGGGATCGAGGCGCAACGCAATTCGCATGTCATCTATAGTCCATGCTTCTTCGAGATCTTGCTTGTTTGCGGCAACTACATAAGGTGTTGGTGCATAAGCGCGAAAAGTTTCAAGGATACTTCGTGCTTCACGAAATGTTTCAGGACGAGTACTATCAACCATTACAATAAACCCAAGCATTCCCTCCGACAATATCTCCCACATAAAATCGAAACGCTTCTGACCAGGGGTTCCAAACAGATATAGTACCAGGTTGTCATCTACAGTGATGCGGCCGAAATCCATGGCAACCGTGGTAGTTTCTTTAATTCTTTCGGCCTCAGAAGAAATTTTCCTCTCAGTAGCAACGACATCAATTTCGCTGACCGTCTGAATAAATTCAGTCTTACCAGAACTGAAGGGGCCTGTGACTACCATTTTTACTGTTTGCATAATAGACTTCACTGCAAGAACTCAAGCACAGGAAGGAGCCTGAGTACGCATAATGGAATTCCAGACAGCCAAAAAATGCGACAAAAAAGAACGCTCTGTTCGATAACGGCAGATTCTACGCACATTAACATGGATTGCGGATG